>DASXHV010000226.1:0-32978 GCA_036488285.1 Jatrophihabitans sp.
CGCGGTCGCGGCGACCGTCGACTCGACCGCTGCGATCATCGAGACCTGCCGGGGTGTCGCGCCAACCAGGCGCATCGCGGCGAAACGCTGCTCGCGGCGTGCCGCGGACAGCCGGCTGGCGGTGCCGATGAAGATCAGTACCGGGAAGAGCAGCGCGGCCGCCGTGACGGACAGGATGAGGTCGATGCCGCTTGCGTCGATCCCGATGAAGTAGCAGCTCCCGGAGCAGCTGCTCGGCGTCGCGGTGCTCACCCTGGTGACCTGCTCGGCGGCCGGTATCTGGGAGAGCTGCCCGGCGGGGCGGCCGACGACGATGAGCAGGGAATCCGGTGCAGGCAGCGCCGCCGAGCCGATCGTGCCGATCTGCTGCCCGAGGTAGCGAATGCCTAGCTCGGCGGCCGGCGTGCTGCGAAGCAGCGCACTCAGAGCCGGCGAGGCGTAGGACTGCCCTGGTCCAGGCAGCTGGGGGATGCCCGGTGGGACCGGCGGGCGAGGTCCGGTGGCAGCGACGTCGACCCGTCCGATGATGTGGCCGTCGAATTGATCTGCCGTCAGCAGCCACCAGACCGGATCCGTGGCGGGGTTCGCGGGAGTGCTTGCAGACTTGGCGGTCGAGTTCGGCGCGGAGCTGGTCTCCAGCCATGCGTAACGAGCGTTCTGGGCGTTAACTGCGTTGATGCCGGCGAGGGTGATCAACAGCATGCCCACCCCGAGGGCCACAGCAAGCGCGGTGATGATGAGGCGGACGGCCGCCTCCCGGCCACCCGTCAAGGTCAGGCGCAGACCGAGGCGGATCATGAGCTGGTGCGAGCCGGAGACAGCGAGTTGACCTTGCCGTCGCGGACGATGACTTCGCGGTCGGCGTAGGCGGCAACCCGTGGCTCGTGGGTGACGAGGACGACGGTGATGCCCTGGTCGCGGGCGACCGTGGCCAGCAGCCCCATGACGTGCTCGCCGGTGAGCGAGTCGAGCGATCCGGTCGGCTCATCGGCGAACAGCACCTCGGGATGAGCGACCAGACCGCGGGCCAATGCGACCCGTTGCGCTTGGCCGCCCGACAACTCCCCTGACCTGCGGTGTTGCAGCCCGTCCAGGTCGAGCCGTTCGAACCATAACCGCGCCTGGTTGAGCGCCTCGGTTCGGCGCACGCCACTCAACAGCAACGGCAATGCGATGTTCTCTTCGGCCGACAGCTCCGGGACCAACTGGCCGAACTGGAACACGAACCCGAAGTGGTCTCGCCGCAGGGCGCTGCGCTCGGTCTCGCGCAGGGTGTCGACCCGGCGACCGGCAAAGTGGATCTCGCCGGCTTCCGGGACGAGGATGCCGGCGAGGCAGTGCAGCAGCGTCGACTTGCCCGACCCGCTCGGGCCCACGACGGCCAGAATCTCGCCCGAGTTCACCGACACGCTGGCGCCCCGAAGTGCGGGTGTCTGACCGAACGACAGGCAGGCCTCGTGGGCCTCGACCAGGGCGCGGCCCGAATCGGGCTGCGCCGGATCGGTGTCGGGGGTCATGACCTCACCGCGTCTGCGAGAGTGCCGAGCCGGGCCGCGGTCAGATCGATCCAGCGAAGGTCGGCCTCCAGATGGAACAGCCCGTGATCGGCCAACAGCGCGTCGACCACGCTGCCGGTGCGCTTGATGTCGGTCAGCTCGCGCATTCGTTGCAAGTGGGCGCCACGCTGGGTATCGAGGTACGTCTCGGCCGAGCGCCCCGACATCAGCGCCAGCACCACCTTGACGAAGAGCACCGTCTGGAGGTTGGGCTCCGGTTCGACCGGCTCGGTGAGCCAGGCCTCGACCTCGGTCGCGCCCTCGTCGGTGATGACATACCGCTTGCGATCGGGGCCGGCACCGGGCTCGGCCTCGGCGGCTATCACCTTGCCGTCTCGGGCCAGCCGGCCGAGGGTCGCATAGACCTGTCCGAACGGGAGGGGCTTGCCCCGGCCGAAGAAGGCGTCGTAGTCGCGCTTGAGGTCATAGCCATGGCTCGGCTGTCGCTCGAGCAGGCCGAGCAAGGTCAGGGGAACGCTCATGCGACGAACCACACACTGAATGTATACCCTGAGGGAATAGCCCAGGATGCCGCGCCGGCGGGGTTCGCTGTCGAATCCCAGCAGCCGGCGCCCATGGCGCGCGAGTGTCCGAGATCGGCATTATTGTGCGCGGATGACTGACCCCGCCGTTCACGCAGATGCGCTCGCAGAGTGCGTCCGCACAAAAGTCGGAGGACGGATCGTGATCGGATGAATCGCGAGTTCATTGGCGAGTTGTGGTTCTGGAGAGGGCCGGCGCCGTGGTACTTCGTCACCGTGCCGGAGGACGAGTGCCGAGAACTGAGCGCCACATCGCCGGCTGTGAGCTACGGCTGGGGCATGATTCCGGCGACGGTTCGGATCGGCGCGACCGAGTGGAAGACCTCGCTGTTCCCGAAGGATGGGCGCTACGTCGTTCCGGTCAAGGCAAGTGTGCGGGACGCAGAAGATCTTTCGGACGGCGACATCGTCACGGTGAGGCTCAGCATCAGTACCTAGGGAACTGGCGGACGTGTGAGTGAACCGGCTACCGGGCGCCTAATCGTTTGCGATTCGCCCGAATAGCAAGGTCGACCACTCGGTGGGGAATCCCATCTCGCCCACGCTGCGGACGCAGGCCGGTACCCGGTCAGTGATCAGTTCGCACACCGCTCCGGTCCAGGTGTGGGCTGGGTCGATGCTGGTCATGAGGTAGTCGAGCACGCAGAGTGCGCTGAAGAGGCGAGCCGTCGTCGACGGCGATGATGCCCTGAGATGGACGAGTTTCCTGATAGCAGTCAGGTGTTTCGGGGCGAGCTGGACGGTGAGGTTGCGATTCCACAGGCGTGAGTGATGCGCGCAGATATTGCGGATGTAGTTGAGGACCTGCATCCAGTTTGCTAGGGCTCGGCCGTTGCCGGCGCCGGTCGAGTCATGGATCGTGAGGTCGGCGGCGATCTCGTCGCGGTCGGCTCGTTTGAGCCCGGAGTAGAGGACGGAGAGTCCGCCGAAGTCAAGGATCTCGGTAGCGACCCAGACGGGTAGCTGATCGGCGTATTTGGCGCGGAAGTGCTTGACGAAGTCTTCGCTCGAACGGGCTTGCTCGCTTACGAGTCGAGCACACCATTCGGCGTAGCGGCTGACGGGTTTGCCCGGTCGCGACCCGTCGAATGAAGCGTCGAGATGGGTTGCGGGTCGGCGAGTCTCGGACGAGCGCCCGGTAGGGATACCAGTAGCCGCTGAGACGGTAATAGCCGACCATGCGCAGCCAATGTGACGCGAGCTGACAGTCGTCGATCGTAAGGCCTCGGCTGCGTAGCAGCTCGATCTGTTGATCGACGCTCAGGTGGGGCTTCGTGTAAGGGGTAGTCATCCGCTGCCTCAATAGAAAACCGGCTCGTGCCCGCCGGAGCGGGCAGAGGAGCCGGCCATGTTGCTCACTAATCTACACCGCACGTGATAGCCGCAGCCGGGAGAGTCGGCCTCCGCGTGTCGGCGCAGCCACTTGTAGACCGTGGCCCGCGAGACGCCCAGGTGCTCGGCGACGTGAGACCGACGTATTCACGGATGTGACAGCAGCCGGGCTTGGCTAGTCAGGAAGTTGCGCTCGGCTTCGGTCGGTGCGAGCGATGCCGCCGTGGTGTATGCGGTGACGGCCGCCTCGGGCTGGTCCAGGCGGCGCAGCAGGTCGGCCCGGGTGGCGTGGAAAGGGTGGTAGCCGTCGATGTCGAGGCCATCGACCAGCGCGAGCGCCACGGCTGGGCCGTCGACCTCACCCACGGCGATGGCGCGGTTGAGCGCGACGACCGGGGTCGGCGCCAGCGTGAGGTGTTGGTCGTAGAGCACGAGAATTTGGCACCAGTCGGTCTCCTGGACCGAGTCGGCGTCGGCGTGCACCGCGTTGATGGCGGCCTGGAGTTGGTAGGGGCCGGGCTGGTTGCGGTGTAGGCAGGCGCGCACAATCGCGTGGCCTTCGGCGATCATGGCGTGGTCCCATCGGCTGCGGTCTTGATCGCGTAGCAGGACGAGGGAACCATCGGCGGCGAGCCGGGTGTGGCGTCTGGACTCGGTCAGGAGCAGCAGCGCCAGCAGGCCGGTGACTTCGGGCTCCTCGGCCATCAGGGACGCGAGCAGGCGGGCGAGCCGGATCGCCTCGCCGCAGAGGACATCATCGGAGCTCTGCACGGCTGCCAGGTTGCCGGCACCGGTGTTGTAGATGAGGTAGATCACCGCCAGGACGGGGCGTAGGCGTCGGGGTAGTTCGTTCTCGGGCGGCACCCGGTAGGGGATCCGCGTCGCCGTGATCTTGCGTTTGGCGCGGACCAGGCGTTGGGCCATGGTCGGCTCGGCGACGAGGAAGGCGCGGGCCACCTCGCCGGTGGACAGTCCGCCGAGCAGGCGCAGGGTGAGCGCCACTTGCGCGTCGGTGGACAGCGCCGGATGGCAGCAGGTGAAGATCAGACGCAGTCGGTCGTCCTGCACGGACCCCACCTCCTCAGCAGAGGGTTTGTCGTCGCCGCGACGAAGGACCGCGACTTCGCGCAGCAGTTCCCTCCCTCGCGACTCGCGGCGCAGCCGGTCGATGGCGCAGTTGCGCGAGGTCGTGGTGATCCAGCCGCCCGGGTTGGGTGGCAGGCCACCGCCGGGCCATTTGCGCAGCGCGAGGGCGAACGCCTCCTGGACCGCATCCTCGGCGACGTCGATGTCGCCGAAGAGGCGGATCAGGGTGGCCACCGACCGCCCGAACGCCTCGCGGAAGATTCGGCCGACCTCGGCCTCGTCGATCCCGGGCGCAGCGTCGGCGTCGGATCCGGCGTGGGCGTCGCGCACGACGTCAGGCTCCGGGTTCGTCCCAGAATGGGCGCACCTCGATCGGCGCCCCGATGATGGCCGTGGTCTTGGACGCCCAGCCCAACGCGGCGTCGAGATCCTCGGCCTCGACGATGTAGAAACCGCCGAGATGCTCCTTCGCCTCCACGAACGGGCCGTCAGTGGTCATCGCCTCGCCGCCGGACATGCGCACGACGGTGGCGGTGGCGGGTTCGGTCAAACGCCCGCCGAACACCCACGCCCCCGCCGACTTCATCTCATCCTGAAGGGCGTAAACCTGCTGCATCGATTGCTGGATCTGCTCAGGTGTCATCTGCTCAGGTGTCATCGTGTCGCTGGCTTCGGGCGGCGACAGAGTGGACCGACAAGAGATACTGCGTCATGGTGGCACTCCTCAACGACGGCGGGCACCTCCCGCCTCTCACCCAGTTACGAATGGACCTCGCCCAAATCGACAGGTCCACCCGGACATCTTCTCGAGGTGCTCAGCATGCCCCTCAGCCACACTGGCCGATTCTGACGGCGCAATTTGGCGCAGTCAGCCCCGCAAGGGAGAACCTGAACGGGACGGCGCTGACTCGGCTTGACTCAGGCTGGTCGTAAGTTATAACTTACCGTTCGTGCAAACTTACCAGCCCGACGATGACTGGAGCGTCCTCGGCGATCGCACCCGACGGGCGATCGTGGAGCACCTCGCGGTACGCCCGCTGGCCGTCGGCGAGTTGGCTGACCTGCTTCCGGTCAGCCGGCCTGCCGTATCCCAGCACCTGAAGATATTGAAGGACGCCGGTCTCGTCATCGAGCGCGCCGCCGGAGCGAGAAGGATTTATCGGCTCGATCCGGCGGGCGTCATCGCGCTGCGAGACCAGCTCGACACATTCTGGAGTCGGGCCCTGGCCGGTTATGGCCAAGTGATCGATCGATCTATCGGAGAGACCAAATGACGAATCCAACCGCGCCCGAGGTACACCGGCACATCGTCGTTCCGGCAGCCATCGAAAAGGCGTTCGCTGTATTCACCGAGCGGTTCGGCGACTTCAAGCCCGCGGAGCACAATCTGCTTGCAGTGGCCATCGCCGAAACCCGCTTCGAGCCGCGGGTCGGTGGCCATATCTTTGACCGTGGCATCGACGGCGGCGAGTGCCGATGGGCGCGGATTCTCGTGTACGAGCCGCCGACTCGGGTGGTGTTCAGCTGGGACATCGGCCCTACCTGGCAGCTCGTGGACGACGCGAGCAACGCCAGCGAGGTCGAAGTGACGTTCGTGGCCGAGAGTCCGGAGCGCACTCGTGTCGACCTCGTCCATCGCCATATCGACCGGCACGGACCCGGATGGGAAGCAGTCGCCGACGCTATTGCCGGCGACGCCGGCTGGCCGCTGTACCTCGACCGATACGCCGCCCTGTTCGCGGAAGGCCGCTAAATGGTTCAGGAGGGCGGCAAGCTCGCGGGCAGGCCGAAGTGAGTGAGGTCGGCGGACAGGAACGCCACGATCTGGGCCACGTGTCCGTGCTGGATCGTCAGGACGTCGAGCCCGCCCGATAGGTAGGCCTCGGCGTCGGCGTCGGCGTCGGCGTCGGCGTCGGCGTCCCAAAGGTAGGTACCGAATGCGAGCTGGCCGTTGGCCGAGGTCGGTAGGAACCGCCATCGCGACTGCAGCGGGCCGCCTGTAAGAAACGCTCGAATAGCCTCGGGTCCGCGGTACCACTCGGGCAGCGGAGGCATCGAGTACCGGGCGTCGTCGGTGAGCATGGCGACGATCCCGTCGACGTCGCCGTCTTGCCACGCGTTCATCCAGCGGGTCACGATCTCCTCGACGCGGTCCGGCCCGAGGTCACGCAAGACGCTCTGCTGGCTGACGCCCGTCGTGTCGATGACCTTGCGTGCCCGCTGCATCGCGCTGTTCACCGACGCGGTGGAGGTGTCGAGCAGGTCGGCTACCTCGGCGGCGGAGAACCCCAGTACCTCGCGCAGGATCATCACCGCCCGCTGCAATGCGGACAGGTGTTGCAGCGCCACGACGAACGCCAGCTCGACCCTTTCCCGCGCGAGGTAGCTCGCCTCAGGTGACTGAACCGGGTACGGCTCCAGCCAGCTGATCTCGGTGCCGACAGTTCCGGGCAGGACGCCGAAAGGCAGCTCGCGCCGGCGGTGTCGGTCGATCGCGGTCAGGCAGCGGTTCGTCGCGATCTTGTACAGCCAGGCTTGGACAAATCCGCGATCGTCGATCACTGGAGCCGGACGTAGACCAGCCGATTTGCGTCGATGCTTCAGGGAGAATGCCGGGCAAAGCTAGTTGGGCATGTCGACGAAGCGGGACAGGTGGCCTTGGAACGCCACCACCGCCTGTCCGGTGGGCCCGTTCCGGTGCTTGGCGATGATGATGTCGGCCTCGCCGGCGCGGGGAGACTCGCGCTCGTACATGTCCTCGCGGTGCACCAGCAACACCACGTCGGCGTCCTGCTCGATCGAACCGGATTCCCGAAGATCGGACAGCATCGGCTTCTTGTCGGTGCGCTGTTCCGGACCACGGTTCAGCTGTGACAACGCGACGACCGGCAACTCGAGCTCCTTGGCCAACAGCTTCATCGCCCGGCTGAATTCCGACACTTCCTGCTGCCGTGACTCGACCCGCTTGCCCGACGTCATCAACTGCATGTAGTCGATCACGATCAGCTTCAGGTCATGACGCTGCTTCAACCGGCGCGCCTTGGCCCGGATCTCCATCATGGTCAGGTTCGGAGAATCATCAATGAACAAAGGGGCCTCAGCCAGCTCCGAGGACCGCAGCGCGATCTTGCGCCAATCCTCGTCAGTCATCCGGCCGGACCGGATGTCGTTCAACTTCACCCGTGCTTCGGCGGAGAAGAGCCGCATCATGATGTCCTGCTTGCTCATCTCCAGCGAGAAGATCACGGTCGCTGCATGGTTCTTGATGGCCGCCGACCGCGCAAAGTCCATGGCAAGGGTCGACTTGCCCGAGCCCGGCCGGCCCGCGACCACCACCATTTGCCCCGGATGCAATCCGTGCGTCATCTCGTCGATCTGTGCGAACCCGGTCGGCACCCCGGCCCCGACGCCGCCGTTGGACGTCATCCGGTCCATCTCGTCCAGGGTGCCCTCGAGCAGGTCCTCGATCCGGACGTAATCCTCCGACGCCCGCCGCTCAGTAACCTCGTAAACCTCAGCCTGCGCCCGGTCCACGACGTCGTCGACGGAGCCGGCCATCCCCTCGCCGCTGGCCGCGCCGTAGCCCATTTGCACGATGCGGGTGCCGGCCTCGACCAGGCGCCGCAGGATCGACCGCTCGGCCACGATCTCGGCGTAATAGCCGGCGTTCGCTGCGGTCGGCACCCCGCTGATCAAGGTGTGCAGGTACGGGTGGCCGCCGATCCGGCCGATCTGACCGGCCCGGGACAACTCGGCTGCCACCGTCACGGCGTCGGCCGGCTCGCCCCGCCCGTAGAGGTCGAGGATCGCGTCGTAGATCAGTGCGTGGGCCGGCCGGTAAAAGTCCCCGCTGCGCAGCACCTCGATGACGTCGGCGATGGCGTCCTTGGACAGCAGCATGCCGCCTAGTACGGACTGTTCGGCCTCGACGTCTTGAGGCGGGGTGCGGTCAAATGTGGGGCCGGTCGACTGCGGCGGCACCCTTGTGTCGTCAGCGACCGCCACCAGTCCCTGCCCCTTCCCCCGCATGTACGAATCGGCCATGCCTGTAGTTGTACGTCGAGCTCCCGACAGAATTACAGTTCGGTAGTTTCGACACGCAGAGCAACCACTTTGGCTTCGTGAATGTTGGGCCACCCCGCAGCCCGCGCCAACGTTAGGGAGCCGTGAACAGGAGAGCAATTCTGGCTGTGCACACAACTGTGGACAAGGGTGTGGGCAACGCCGTGCAGGCCTGTTCACGACCTGGGGACGGTGCTGTGCACAGCGAGAAACTTCTGCTGACGTCTCCCTGAAGCTGGGAGCTGCGTCGCGCCCAGCCTGTGGACAAAAACTGGGTAGCCCAAAGTGTCAACCCCAACCCGAGGCTGCGAGGGTGGTACTTGAAAGCGGTTACCGCCAGACAAGCTGCCCGGGTGGCCAAAGCTGCCAAGAACTACCTGCCAAGTCTGTCATCGGCCTCTACCGTCGCGCAGGTAGTCGATCTTCGTGGGCAAAACTGACTACCCAGCGTGACAACCACGCCGAGCAACGTGGTCAGGCAGTCACACACAGCTAACACCGAGGCCCGGCACCCTGACCGGAGAGGGCGTCGAGCAGCAGAGAGCCCGGCACCCATCGTGGGGCCGGGCTCTCTGAGCGGTCAGGGGGTTACTGCGCGGCGACCGTGACCGGCACCGTCGCGACGACGTCGCCGTGCAGCTCGATCGTCACCGTGTGCGAGCCGGTCGTCTTGATGTGACCGGGCAGGTGCACCCGCTTCTTGTCGACCAGCGGGCCACCGGCAGCCTTGACCGCGGTGACGACGTCGGACTGGGTGACCGAGCCGAACAGCTTGCCGCCCTCGCCGGCGCGCGCATTGAGCGTCACCGACAGCTTCTCGAGGGCCTGCTTGATCTCGTTGGCGTGGTCCAGGCCGCGGATCTCACGGGCATCGCGAGCCCGCTTGATCTGGGTGATCTGCTTCTCGGCGCCCTTGCTCCAGTTGATTGCCTCGCCACGCGGGACGAGGAAGTTGCGGCCGTAGCCGTCAGCAACCTCGACGATGTCGCCGGCCAGGCCGAGTCCTTCGACCTCACGGGTCAGGATGAGCTTCATGTCCGTCCCCCTTTAGCGAGCGGTCGAGGTGTACGGCAGCAGTGCCATCTCGCGGGCGTTCTTGACGGCCTTGGCGATTTCACGCTGCTGTTGGGTGCTGACGCCGGTCACCCGACGAGCGCGGATCTTGCCGCGGTCGGAGATGAACTTGCGCAGCAGGGCGGTGTCCTTGTAGTCGATCGCCTCGATCTTGGAGGTCTTGAGCGGATTCGACTTCTTCTTAGGCTTACGAATGGGTGGCTTAGCCATGGTTCTTGCTCCTGAGATTTCAGATTGTGCAACATCTTCCGGCCGGTGGCCGGAGCGTGTTGCACGATCGGGTCATGAAGGTTTAGAAGGGGGGCTCGTCGGAGTAGCCGCCGCCGGACGGACCGCCGGACGCCGGACCCGAAGAGGCCCACGGGTCCTCGGCTCCGCCGGACGGAGCACCGGACGGGCTACCGCCGCCGGAGTTGTCGGCACCGAAACCGCCGCCGGACGAACCACGCTGAGTGCGGTTCACCTTGGCAGTGGCGTAGCGCAGCGATGGGCCGACTTCGTCGACCTGCATCTCGATGACGGTTCGCTTTTCGCCCTCGCGGGTTTCGAACGACCGCTGCTGCAGGCGCCCCTGCACGACCACGCGCATGCCGCGGGTGAGGGATTCGGCGACGTTCTCGGCCGCCTGGCGCCAGATCGAGCACCGCAGGAACAGTGCCTCGCCGTCTTTCCACTCGTTCGTCTGACGATCGAACGTACGAGGGGTGCTGGCGACGGTGAAGGACGCGACCGCCGCACCGGAGGGGGTGAACCGCAGCTCCGGGTCGGCCGTCAGGTTTCCGACGACCGTGATGATCGTTTCGCCGGCCATCTCAGGCGGACGCCTTCAGCGCGTCGGCCTGCTTGGCGCGCGACTTCTTGGCCTCGGGGCGGAGCACCTTGGTACGCAGCACCGATTCGTTGAGGTTCAGCTGCCGGTCGAGCTCGATGACCGAAGCGGGCTCGGCGTTGATGTCGATGACGGCGTAGATGCCTTCTGGCTTCTTGTTGATCTCGAAAGCCAGCCGGCGACGGCCCCAGATGTCGACCTTCTCGACCGAGCCGCCGTCTTTTTTGACGACGCTGAGGAAGGCGTCCAGGGATGGTGCGATGGTTCGCTCGTCGAGCTCGGGATCGAGGATGACCATTACTTCGTAGTGGCGCATGGGAGTAACCCAGCCTCCTGTGGACTATGCGGCCGCGGACTTTCCGTGGCAGGAGGGTGATGCTGACCCGCTGCTCCGACAATTCGGTGGGCAAGCGGACTGCGGGAACATTCGGATCCCCGCCAGACAGGCAACCGCTACAGGTTACCGGCTCGATCGCGCCGGCACGAAATCGGCGGTCCCGGCTGGCCGCGCTAGCCCTTGATCCTGGCGATCTTGACTGGGCTGGGGCGGTGCAGCAGGAACGTGCGCGCATAGAAGGCGGTAGCGCCGGACAGCGCGAAGATCGCCAGGATGACGAGCAGCCCCGGGATCCCGTTGAGTGCGGACCGGCTCAGGTTGGTCGCCAGGTTCACGGTCTTGGGCGAGCCGCCGGACTTGATCTTCGGTGCGCTGGCCGGCTTCGCCGACGTGCCGCCCTTACCGGCCGCACCCGCGTTGACCGAATCGTTCAGGCCGGGCGGCACGTACTGGTTGGCTGCGCCGCTGCCGCTGCCGTACCCCTTCGGGACCACGCCGTCGGCCACGCTGCCACCGAGCGGCTTGTACCGGAGGTAGGTGGAGCTGCCGGACGGCTTGGTCGTCTTAGGCGCGGCCTTGTTCCCACCGGTGTTCGGCAACGACGGCACCGGGACGCCGGGGACCGTAACTCCTGGGACGGTAATGCCGGGAAGGTTTACGCCGGGCACCGTCGGCTGAACGCTGACGCCGGGAAGCTGAGGGGCAAGCTGACATGAATTCGAGGCGTTGCCGACGACGATCTTGCCCGTCCACTTAGCGCTGACGTCTGCTCCGATTCCGGACGCTGCCTTGAAGTTTTTGGCGAGAGCGGACAACAGATTGATTACTCCGCCCAAGAGGCCGCCACTACCGACCATTGAGCTGCCGGTCATGTACTGGAATGCCACGCTCCCCGCGGAAGGAACCTTGAAGTCGTAGTACTTGACATTGTGCCCCGGAGAGATCACGGCCTTGGCGGCCCTGCTCGTATTCGGATAGAACGTGATCTCAATGGCTGGGGCGTAGACCAGATCTGTGACCTGTGCGGTCCCGCTGCTAATAAGAGTCGACGTAAAGCGCACCGTCGAGCCGGCGGGCGCGTTGACCGTGGGCGAGGGAGTCGCGCACGGAGCGGTGGCGGGCCCTCCAGCGGTGAGCGAACTCGCCACTTGCGTCGCGGCGGTGGTGGGCGAGCTGCTCAGAAGCAAGGTCGCCCCGGTTGCGAGTGCGGTCAC
The DNA here is from genome assembly GCA_036488285.1 of Jatrophihabitans sp. Classification (GTDB taxonomy): domain Bacteria; phylum Actinomycetota; class Actinomycetes; order Mycobacteriales; family Jatrophihabitantaceae; genus Jatrophihabitans_A. The sequence goes on from DASXHV010000226.1 coordinate 12,033, forward strand.
CGCGCTTGCAGCGATGATGCGACGCATTCTCATTCGGTGCTTCCTCCCACTGCCTTGGCCGCGGCCGGCGCGGACGCTCGCTGACATTCTCAGGTACTGCCGTACAGACGCTGTTGTACCCACTACTACTGAACGGTAGCCATTAGCTATTAAAGCCTCTGTTGCCCTTAACGAAAAGCCGACGCATTGGTCACGCGCGCCCTGCGCTATCGCCCGATTCAGGTCATTCGCCGCCGAACGCCCGCCGAATGGTCGAAGGACGCCCGTCGGTGGCCGGTCGTAGGCTGCAAGCATGGCCGCATCACCCGCGTTCGGAGCCCACGTCGACTCGACCGATCCGCTTACGCACGCCGCAAGGGTCGATGCCGCTGCGATCCAGTTCTTCCTCGCCGACCCGCAGGGTTGGAAGGCGCCGAAGGAGCACGCCCACGCGGAGGCGATCCGGGCCAGCGACCTCACGGTTTACGTGCATTCGCCGTACGTCCTGAACGTGGCCACCACCAACAACCGAATCCGGATCCCGAGCCGCAAACTGCTCGGCCAGCACGCCGTCGCAGCCGCCGCCATCGGAGCGAAAGGGCTGATCGTGCACGGCGGTCACGTCACCGGCGACGACGATCCCGCGGTCGGACTCGACAACTGGCGCAAGGCATTCCTGCAGGCATCGGAGACCGGCGGTTTCCCGTTGCCGATCCTGATCGAAAACACTGCAGGCGGGACGAAGGCGATGGCCCGACACCTCGACATGATTGCGCGACTGTGGGATGTGATCGGCGAGTACGAGCCTGGGTTCTGCCTGGACACCTGTCACGCGCATGCCGGCGGCGAGGACCTGTCCGGCATCGTCGATCGGGTCAAGGCCATCACCGGACGGATCGACCTGGTGCACGCCAACGACAGCCGCGACGAGTTCGACTCCGGGGCCGACCGGCACACCAACTTCGGGACCGGGTTCATCGATCCCGATGCGATCGCCGAGATCGTTCGGGCAGCGGGGACCGACGTGATCGTCGAGACCCCAGCCGACGGGCAGGCCGAGGACCTGGCCTACCTACGCAAGCAGGCCGCCTGAAGAACCGCGTATCGCTGAAGAACCGCATATCGCTATGGGGCCTATAGCAACCGAAACCTATCCGGACTCGACAGCTATTCGATGGCAGCGCGAATCTCAGCGACCGCCTCCGCCACCGGTACATCGCGTCGCGAACCAGATTTCCGGTCCCGCAGTTCGATGACGCCGTCGGCCAGCCCGCGTCCGACGATCACGATCGTGGGCACCCCGAGCAGCTCGGCGTCGGCGAACTTGACCCCGGGTGAGGCCTTGCGGTCATCGAGCAGCACTCGGACGCCGCCGGCCTCCAACTCCGCGGTGATCCGCTCGGCCTCGGCCAACGCCTCGTCGCCCTTGCCGGTGGCAACCACCTGCACGTCAGCAGGTGCCACCGCTCGTGGCCAGCAGAGCCCCTTGTCGTCCAGGGTCTGCTCAGCAAGTGCGGCAACAGCCCGAGTAACGCCAACTCCGTAGGAGCCCATGGTCACGGTCACCGGCTTGCCGTCCGGTCCGAGCGCGGTCAAGCCGAACACCTCGGCGTACTTGCGCCCGAGTTGGAACACGTGGCCCAGTTCGATACCGCGCGCAATCTCGAGCTCGCCACCACAGATCGCACACCGGTCGCCGTCACGGATCTCGACCGCACCGATCTCCCCGTCCGGCGTGAAGTCGCGGCCGCGCACCACGAACGCGGCGTGCTTGCCGGCTTCGTTCGCGCCGGTCACCCACGCCGAGCCGTCCACCACCAGGGGATCGACCAGGTACCGCACCTTGAGATCGGCCAGCAGCTGCGGGCCGATGTATCCCTTGATCAGGCCGGGTTGCTTGGCCAGGTCTGCGGGTTCGGCCTGCGCAACCTCGACCGGTTCGAGCTGGCCGCCGAGCCGCTTCAGGTCCACCTCGCGATCGCCGGGGACGCCGACGACCAGCAACTCCCACTCGTGCGCGCCGGGTGCCTTCGTCTTGAGCACGACGTTCTTCAAGGTGCCGGCCGCAGTGAACTCACGTCCGAGCTCGGGCATCGAGTTCAGCCGCGCCACCAATGTCGCGATGGTCGGCGTGTCCGGAGTGTCCAGCACCTGCTCGGCCGGATGGTCCATCGGATCATGCGGTTCAGGTCGGGCGATCTCGACCGCCTCGGTGTTGGCGGCGTAGTCGCAGTTGGTGCACTTCACGAAGGTGTCCTCGCCCACCGGCGTGGGCGCCAGGAATTCCTCGGACGCCGAGCCGCCCATCGCCCCCGACACCGCGAAGACGATCCGGTAGTCGAAGCCGAGTCGGCTGAAGATCCGCTCGTAGGCGTCGCGATGCGCCTGATATGACGCGGCAAGGCCCTCGTCGGTGAGGTCGAAGGAGTACGAGTCCTTCATGATGAATTCGCGGCCGCGAAGGATGCCTGCGCGCGGGCGTGCCTCGTCGCGGTACTTGGTCTGGATCTGGTACAGCGACAGCGGGTAGTCCTTGTATGAGGAGTATTCCCCTTTCACCAAAAGGGTGAACAGCTCCTCATGCGTCGGGCCGAGCAGGTAATCCGCCTTCTTACGGTCCTGCAACCGGAACAGCCCGTCACCGTAGTCGGCCCATCGGCCGCTGGCCTCGAACAGCTCGCGGGGGATCAGGGCCGGGAAGTGCACCTCTTGCGATCCGATCGATGCCATCTCTTCCCGGACGATCCGCTCCACGTTGCCGAGCACCGCCAGGCCGAGCGGCAACCACGAATAGATGCCCGGCGCAATCCGACGGATGTAACCGGCCCGGACCAGCAGACGGTGACTCGGGACCTCGGCGTCCGCGGGGTCGTCACGCAAGGTGCGCAGGAACAGCGTCGACATCCGCACGGGCACTGGGGATCTCCTCAATCGTCTATCCGGTTCTGGGGCATGCCGGCCGCTGATGGACGTCCGCTACCCAGAACCGGAGCTTACTGAGCCGGCCGGGTCGCTGAACCGCCACCGGCCGGGCCAGCACCCGACGCTGCCGTGGGAGCACCTGTGCCGGGCCCCGCACTGGCCCGCCGAACGAAGTCAGCAAGATCCTCGGACTGCTGGAGCCGCGAGGGCTCGTGTACGTACATCATGTGCCCGGCCGGGTAGTAGGCCGACTCGATGTTTGGGCGCAGATCGTCTGGGATCGGCAGATGGGCCAGCACATGTTCGGCCGCGAAGTACGGCGTCGCGCCATCGTGGTACCCGCAAGCGACATGCACCTTCAGGTGCCGGTTGGCGCGCATCGCCCGCGCCAAACGCCGAGTCACGTTCACCGACTCGTTCTCGAATTCCTTGAACGACCAAGGGTTCACCTTCGCCGAGATCATCTCGTACGGCAGGTCGTTGGCGTAACCGAGCTCGGCACGTATGTACTGGTTCAAGCCAGCCGCGTACGGCCCGAGGATCGCGTCGTAACTCGGGTCCTCGTCGTAGCGTTCGGCAACGCCGTCGTGCAGCCAGCCGGCGAACCTGCCGTCCAAACGTCCGACGACCTTGCCCTCCTCGCGCAGCAGCTCAGTGTAGAACCGGTTTGATTCCAACCGCAGGTCAGCCCGCAGGATGTAGTCGATGGACAGGCCGGTGAGTTCGGCCAGTCGTTCGGCGCACTCCGCGCGCTCGGCGTCCGTCAGCCGGTTGCCGCGCGAGAGCACCCACGGATAGTCCCGGGAAGCGAAATCCTCAGCCTCCCTTAGCACCGTCCGCAACGACTTTCGCCCGTGCTTACCGTGGTAATGCGCGATAGCGGCGAAGGTGGGCAGGAACAGCGTGGTCGGCAGATCATTGTCGGTGTGCGGGCGGATGGTGCCCATGTTCAGCACGCTGGAGATCAGCATGATGCCGTTGCAGTACAGGCCGTACTTGTCCTGCAGCTGGTCGGCCAGCGCGGCGGCCCGCAGCGTGCCGTAGGACTCGCCGGCCAGGAACTTCGGTGACAGCCATCGACCGTTTCGCGACGTCCATAGCCTGATCAGTTCGCCGACAGCGTCGAGATCTCGCGCGTAGCCGTGGAACTCCTCCGGCTTGCCACCGGACACTGCCCTCGAGTACCCCGTCGACACCGGGTCGATGAATACCAGATCCGAGTGCGCGAGCAATGACTCGGCGTTGTCAGCCATTCCGTACGGCGGCGGCAGCAGCGAGCCGGCGTCACCCATCACGATCCGGCGCGGGCCGAGAAGTCCCAGGTGCAGCCAGACCGACGACGATCCGGGGCCACCGTTGAAGGCGAACGTCACTGGACGTTTCGCGACGTCCTGGCCGTCGGCGACGTAGGACGTGATGAACATTTCTGCCTTGGGCTTGTGGCCGCCGAAGACACCGTCGTCAACGAACTCCTCGCGCAACACCACACGTCCGGCTGTCGCGGTGTACGCGAGGTTCTTACGGCCGATCCTCAAGGTGTGCTGTGTGACCGAGAGGTCATCGACCGGTTCGCCGGCCGTCGCCTTGTCGGTAAGCGCTGCCTCGGATGGTTCAGTGTTTCCGGTGCCGGGTTGGGCGGAAGTCATTGCCGGTGTCTCCAAGCTGTCGCGAGTCACCCGACGACCCTAGGACACCAGCCTGGCAACGGCATCGGCGGACGAGGTTGCTGCGATGCTCGTCCCTCAGGGGACGAGCATTCGATTCGCGGTGGATGACGCGAACACCCCGGCGCCCGGATCTGGCTCGTCCTCGCTGCGAACCACGTCATACCCAGGCCACCAGATCTCGCGAACGACCAGACCGACGATGGTCAACAACGCCGCGTCACGCGCAAGCAGCAGCGCGGTCAACCCTTCGTAGCTCAGCGCCTTGTTCGGATCCGAGCCGGCAATCAGCCACAGCAACGTGCCGATCCACACGGCGATCTCGCTGAACTGCCAAATCAGAGCCAGCCGCCACCGCGGCCGGGCAAGGGCCACCAGCGGCACCAGCCACAGCGAGTACTGCGGGCTCCACACCTTGGTGGTCAGCAGAAACGCGGCCACCGAAAGAAACACCAGCTGCGCGAGCCGTGGCTTTTCGGGCGCGAGCAACGCCAGCGCACCGACTGCCAGCAGCGCGATGAGCAGAAACGCCGCGACCGCAGCGCCGGGCGGTGTCCAGCCATTCACGCCCTTGGAGAAAAAGGTCGCCGGGTAGTAGTGGTTCAGCATCGCCCAGAAGGTACTGGCCTCGGCCGGACGCGACGCCGAGAACGAGTAGAACTCCCACCACCCTTTGCTCCAGCTCAGCGCGACCGGCAGGTTCACCGCGAGCCAGACCGCAACCGCGGCAGCCGTCGCACCGATCACCGGCCGCCACATGCGATTGCGATATGCCAATAGCAGCAAGGGGAAAAGCAGCAATGCGGGATACAGCTTCGCCGCGGCACCGAGACCGATGAGCAGGCCCGCGGCGATCGGTCTGTTGCGCGACCAGGCCCACAAAGCGCCGGACGTGAACGCCATCGCGAGTAGGTCCCAGTTCGAGAACGCGTGGAAGACCAGCAGTGGGCTGGCCGCGAAGATCGCTGCGTCCCATCGACGTCGCTCGCCGGCGGCGCCGGCGGTGGCAGCGACCGCGAGCAACCCGCATATCGCCAGCAGCACGCAGGTGATCACACCGAAGACCACGCCTTCGTCCTGACCTGGCAACACATGATCGGCCGCCAGTGCATGCCAGCCCCGGGTCAGTTCGGCGGTCACCCACATGAACGCGCCGGTCACCACTGGGTATTCGACAGCATGATCGCGATAGGGCACCGCACCGTCGGACAGCCCCTCTGCGCCCCACAGCGGAATGACGTCGGAGTAGCACGCGTGGGTGTACTGCAGCGAGTTCACCCATTTCCCGTCGGCACATGGCGACTTCTCGGCGTAGCCGAGCACCAGTGTGAATGCGGCGATGGCGAGCAGCACTCGCATCGGCGTCCACCAGGACGAGCTGAGTCGGGCGTAGCGACCGACTGGTCCGCCGATTACCCGGCTGGCCCGGGCGACCGTCGGGTCAGTCGAGGACGGCGCCGGCGTGATCACGCGAGCAACCCTAGCTGCCGAGTCGGGTCATGGTGCCGGCATCACGTCGTGAGCCGGGCCGGTCACCCGCCGGGAGTGGCCGACGGCTTGATCCCGTTCGACGCCGTCGGGGTTGGCCCCGGCGGTGGCGGCGTCGTGGTCGGCGGAGGCTTGCAGCCGAGTGGCAGCCCCAAGTTGTTGCAGGTGGGCGTGGTGGACGGCGGCGCACTGGAACTCGGCGGCGCAGTGGTCTTCGGGGGCGCGCTCGAGGTAGCGGGCGCGGTCGTCTTCGGAGCAGACGTGGTCGGCTTCGTCGAAGACGGCGGCGGAGTCGTCACGACATTCGTCCCGTTGAAGATCATCTGCTTGCTGGCGATCGGCAGATTCGGCTTTCCGGACAGGTAGTTGTCCATGAACTCCTGCCAGGTCTTGCCCGGCAGATCGCGTCCGTACTCCTGCAGGCCGTTGGCATCCGAGATCGGCGTCGTTCCGCCGCTGCCGACCCACACCGAGGCGCTCACCTGCGGGGTATAGCCGACCATCCATGCGTCGCTGTTCTTGCCGACATTGGCTGCGGGAACCCCAGGTCCGGCCTGGATACCGGCCGTGCCGGTCTTTGCACCAGATGCCCGGCCACCGGCAAGCGGTACACCGGAGAAGTTGGCCACCTGCGACAGCGTCAGGCCTACATCGTTGGCCACCTTCGGGTCCATCCCTCTGGTGCCGCCGACCTTGTGCTGGAACAGCACGTTGCCTTTCGAGTCGGTCACCTTCGACACGAAGTAGGCAGGATGCGTGTTGCCTCCGTTGGCGATCGTGGCGAACCCGACGGCCTGATCCAACGGCCGCACGGCGTAGTCGGCGTCACCGATACCGATGCCGAACTGGGTCTGACCGTCCGCTGTCTCCAGGGTGGGCTTGCCGTCGTTGTTCGTCTTTCGAATGCCGGCGGCCCATGCGGCATCGCGCACATTGGTCGGACCGACTTGGTAGGCGAGCCCGTCGAACACGGTGTTCAGCGACACCTCCATCGCGCGGTCGATACGTATCTGGCTGGAGGCGTACTGCGCATCGCTCGGGTCGTTGCTGATCATGACACCACCGATGTTCACCTGCTGGCTGCCGTTGAACGTCGAGTTGATCGCGTACGCCGGTTTCTTGCCGGCCAGGTTGGCCTGCAACACCGCGGCCAGCGTGTACGGCTTGAAGGACGAACCGGGCGGGCGGTAGCCGTTGGCGTAGTCGAACAGGGTGCCCGCTGAGTTGCCGTAGTACGCAAGTACCGCGCCGGAGCTCGGGTTCACCGCGGTCAGCGCAGGACGGAGCTTTTCCTGCTTCTGCTGGGCGGTCAGGTTCGAGAAGTTGTCCTTCACGGCCTGCTCGGCCGCAGCCTGGGCGCTCCGGTCGATGGTGGTCTGGATACGCAGACCCTTGGTGTTGATAGTCGACGGATCGACACCGTCGGCCGACAGTTCCTGCTTGACCTGCTGCCACACCAGCCCGAGCGGCCCGTTGAGCTCCGAGGTCGCGGACTTCACCGTGACCGTGGTCGGCAGCTTCAGCTTGGCCCGATCAGATTGGGACAGCTTGCCGGTCGCGACCATGCCGTCCACGACGTAGTCCCAGCGCGCCTTCGCCGCGGCCGGGGTCACTCGCGGGTCGTAGTACTCCGGGGATTTGATCACGGCGGCGAGCAAGGCGCCCTGCGCCACGGTCAGCTTGCTGACGTCAACGTTGAAGTACGCCTTGGCAGCGGCCTGGATCCCGTACGCGCCGCGCCCGAAGTAGATGGTGTTGAGGTAGTTCTCCAGGATCGTTGCCTTGGAGTACTCGCGGCTCAGCTTCAGCGCGATCGCTGCTTCCTTGAGCTTGCGGCTCATAGTCTGATCGGAGTTGAGGTAGGCGTTCTTCACGTACTGCTGAGTGATCGTCGAGCCGCCCTGGGTGGAGTGACCGCTCAGGTCGCTGAGTACCGCCCGGGCGGTGCCCCGAAAGGACACTCCGGGTTCGGAATAGAAGCCGCGGTCCTCGGCCGCGATTACGGCGGCCTGCACGTGTAGCGGCACTTTCGACAGCGGGACGATCGTCCGGTTCTCACCGCCGGTGATGCTGGCCATCGGCGAGCCGTCGGCGTACGCCAACTGCGCGGTCTGGTTGGTGTCGAGCGAATCGGGGCTGGGCACGTTCACCACCGAGTACACCGTGATCGCCATGATGGTGACCAGCACGGCAAGCAAGGCCAGCAGCCACGTACCGATCAGACCGATGCGACGCGCGATCCGCTTCTTGCGAGTCATCCGGGCCAGCCGGCGTTTCTTGGCCGCGCGGCGGCGACGCCACCAACCCAACGAACTGCCTTCGGCGGTGGGTCCTGTCGCCCGACGGGCCACTCTCGGTCCTGCCGCCCCGTGCGCGGGGCCGGACTGCTCTGGCACGAACCAACTCCTCAGCTTCCGACGTGCGCCCCGGGCGCCGTTCAGAGTCCGAGGGTACGGGGCGTTTCTGAAGAACCCGCACAGGCACGGGGTGTAACTATGGCGCTGTGATGTATCGTGCTGATACATCGGGCCGAGACATCCAGCAGCTGTCGTCAGCATGAACACCGAACAGTACGAACGGTCGGCCGAAAGGAGGACAGCCGCAAATGCTCGAAATCGCGGTGCTTGGGCTTCTCAACGAAGCACCGATGCACGGCTATGAGCTACGCAAGCGGTTGTCCAATCTGCTCGGTGCATTTCGGGCTTTCTCCTACGGATCGCTCTATCCGACCCTGCGCAGGTTGCAGGAAGCCGGCTGGATCACCGAAGAGGCGCCCGACTCGGTACCCGGCGGTCCGGTTCGGTCCCGGCGCGGCAAGCGGGTCTACCGCCTGACCGCAGAAGGCAAGGAGCATTTCGCGGCCTTGCTCGCCGAGGTGGGCCCGGCAGCCTACGACGACGAGGGATTCGGAACCAGGCTGGCGTTCTTTGCACAGACCCGGTCCGAGATTCGGCTGCAGATCCTGGAAGGCCGCCGGCAGCGCATGACGGAGCAGGCCGACGGGATGCGCAGTTCGCTGGCGCGGACCAGGGAGCGGATGGATCAGTACACCCTGCAATTGCAGGAGCACGGCCTCGAATCGGCGGACCGGGAAGTCCGCTGGCTCACCGAGTTGATCGAAAGCGAACGCACCGGCCGGTCGCACCGCGACTAGCCGTACCGGCGGCCGGGTATCCGACGCACGGAAATGCACCATGAAGGGCTGTCTCGAACAGCACGACACATAAGGAGGAACCCGATGGGTTCACAGGAATCGAGCGGCCGTATTCGCGTCGCCATCGTCGGCGTAGGTAACTGTGCCGCGTCGCTCGTGCAGGGCGTGCACTTCTACCACGATGCCGACCCGTCGGGCACAGTTCCGGGTCTGATGCACGTCAAGTTCGGTCCGTATCACGTCAACGACATCGACTTCGTCGCCGCGTTCGACGTGGATGCCAAGAAGGTCGGCCGGGATCTGTCCGAGGCGATCGTGGCTTCGGAGAACAACACCATCAAGCTGTGCGACGTCCCGCCGATGGACGTCACGGTGCTGCGCGGCCACACCCTCGACGGGCTCGGCAAGTACTACCGCGAGACCATCGAGGAATCCGACGAAGAGCCGGTGGACGTCGTCAAGACCCTCAAGGACAACGCCGTTGACGTCCTGATCTGCTACCTGCCGGTCGGCTCGGAAGACGCCGCGAAGTTCTACGCGCAGTGCGCCATCGACGCCAAGGTCGCCTTCGTCAACGCGCTGCCGGTATTCATCGCCGGTACGCCGGAGTGGGCCAAGAAGTTCGAGGACGCCGGCGTCGCGATCATCGGCGACGACATCAAGTCCCAGGTCGGCGCGACCATCACGCACCGGGTCATGGCCAAGCTCTTCGAGGACCGCGGCGTGGTGCTGGACCGTACGTACCAGCTCAATGTCGGCGGCAACATGGACTTCAAGAACATGTTGGAGCGGGACCGCCTCGAGTCGAAGAAGATTTCCAAGACCCAGGCTGTCACCAGCAACATCAGCCACGACCTCGGTGCCAAGAACGTGCACATCGGGCCCTCGGACTACGTCCAGTGGCTCGACGACCGCAAGTGGGCCTACGTCCGGCTCGAAGGACGTGCGTTCGGAGAGGTGCCGCTGAACCTGGAGTACAAGCTCGAGGTATGGGACTCGCCGAACTCGGCCGGCATCATCATCGACGCGTTACGCGCGGCGAAGATCGCCAAGGACCGGGGCATCGGTGGCCCGATCCTGTCGGCTGCGTCGTACTTCATGAAGTCGCCGCCGGAGCAGTACAACGACGACATCGCTCGCCAGAAGGTGGAGCAGTTCATCAACGGTGAGATCGACCGCTAAGACCCGCACGCGACGAGGGCTGGAACCGTATCGGTTCCAGCCCTCGTTGCATTCGACGACCCCTAGAACCTAAGCATTCGGACTCGTTCGGCCGGGCTACCGGTTGCCCTTGAGCGGGAAAAGCTCAGTTCAGCCCCACATCGACCGGATAGGTCGAAAGCAGCGACAGCGGCGCCGACTGGCGTCGCAGTACCGAGCGCCACAAGGTGCCCGGCGTCTTGGAGAACACATCGTCGAGCCCACCGGCGATGACGAACCAAGAGCCCTCGATCAGTTCGGCCTCCAACTGTCCGACGCCCCAGCCGGCGTGCCCGGCGAACACCCTGAGGCTGGCGGCACCGACCGAGACCTCGGCAGGATCGGCATCCAGGTCGACCAGCGCCAACCCGCCGCTCACCGCGCGTAAGCCGTGGCCGGCGTCAGTGCTGCCGGCGAGCCGGCCCAAGCCGAGTGCGCCGTCGCGTTGCACCGGGCCGCCGTTGAATACGACGGCAGGTTCGCTCATCACGTCCTGCCAATCGATCAGGATCTGCCCGACCGGGGTGTGCGAGGGACGATTGATGATCACGCCGACGGTGCCCGTCTCGTCGTGCTCGATCAGGAACACCACGGCGCGGAAGAACTCGGGGTCTATCAAGGCGGGGGAAGCAACCAACAACCGATGCGGCCCGAGCGGCAATTGCTGCCAACCCGGCATCTGGGGTGCGCTCACAGATCCATACTGCACCGTTGGCGTTACGGTCGCAGGGTGCCACCCGGAGAAGTCGTGATTCCCAGCGAGTCGGCCAACGTGCCGGCCGACGTGCCGGCCTACGGCCACCTTCTCGCCCGGACGGATCTGCTGCGACTCCTGGCTGTCCGGCTGTTCGGGCAATTCTCCGATGGCGTTTTCCAAGCCACGCTGGCCAGCGCGGTGCTGTTCAACCCGGAGCGCCAGGCGCACGCAGCCGATATCGCCGCGGGCTTCGCGGTGCTGTTGCTGCCGTACTCGATCCTCGGCCCGTTTGCAGGTGTGCTGCTGGACAAGTGGTGGCGGCAGCGGGTGCTGCTCGGTGCCAACCTCACACGTGCGGTGTTGGTGTGCGGGGTAGCCGTCGAGATCGCCGGCGGACTGCACGGCCAGCCGTTCTACCTCAGTGCCCTCGCGGTCATCTCGGTGAACCGTTTCGTGCTCTCCGCCCTGTCGGCGTCCCTGCCGCACGTGGTGGAGCCGGAACGGCTCATCACGGCCAACGCCCTATCGGTGACCTCGGGTGCGATCGTCACGGCGCTGGGCGGCGCCGTGGCGATCGGCTTGCGGTCGTTGAGCAACAACGGGGACAGGCCCACCGCCGTGATTGCGCTCGGCGCGGCGGTGTCATACCTGATTGCCGGGTTGTGGGCGCACGGCTTCGACCGCCGACAGTTGGGACCGGACGATCAAACGCGCAGCAACGGCGAGACGGTCGGCAATGTGCTCGGCGGGCTGGTCGCCGGGGCACGGCACGTCCGGTCTCATCCATCTGTGGTGCGTGCCTTCGGGGTGATTTCGCTACACCGGTTCGGCTACGGCGTAACGACGATCACGACGTTGCTGCTGTACCGCAACTACTTCACCGACGACGGCTTCTTCCGAGCGGGCCTCACCGGTCTCGGGCAGATCGTGGCGGCGACCGCGGTTGGTGGTTGCCTGGCCTCGATCGTGACGCCGGCGGCGGTTCGCAGGTTGGGCTACACCCGATGGCCGGCGCTGCTGTTGATCTTGGCCGGTGTGGTCGAATGGGTGCTGGGTTTGCCCTTTCAGATGCAGACCTTTTTGCCCGCCGCGGCCTTGCTCGGCTTCACCGCGCAGGGCGTGAAGATCTGCGTCGACACCCTGGTGGCGCAGCGGGTGGACGACGACTTCCGGGGCCGCGTCTTCTCCCTCTACGACACGCTGTTCAACGTACTGTTCGTGGGCGCCGGTGTGCTGACCGCGCTCATCCTTCCGGAGACCGGAAAATCCGCAACCGCGGTCATCGTCATCGGCGCCGGTTATCTCGTCACCGGTTGCGGGTACTGGCTCAGCGGGGACATCGAGGGCGCCTCGCCCGGCACCGAAGGACCGGGGCTCAGCTCGTTGCGTTCGCCTCGTACCAGGCGCGCAATTCGGCGACCGCCTGGTCATGGTCGAGCGGGCCGTGTTCCATCCGGAGTTCGAGCAGATGTTGGTATGCCTTCCCGACCAGCGGACCCGGCGGGATCTGGAGGATCTGCATGATCTGCGTGCCGTTCAGGTCCGGCCGGATGGAATCCAGCTCCTCCTGTTCCCGGAGCCGGGCGATCCGTTCCTCGAGATGGTCGTAGGTCGCGGCCAGAGCCGCGGCCTTGCGCTTGTTGCGAGTCGTGCAATCGGACCGGACGAGCTTGTTCAGCCGCTCCAACAACGGCCCGGCATCAGTGACGTAACGGCGCACCGCCGAGTCGGTCCATTCGCCGCGGCCGTAGCCGTAGAAGCGCAGATGTAGGAACACCAGCCGCGAGACGTCCTCGGTGAAATCCTTGGGCGCCTTGAGCGCCTTGAGCCGGGCAGTGGCCATCCGGGCGCCCTTCACCTCGTGGTGATGGAACGTGACCTGCTGCCCGGCACCCGGTGTCGTGACGAATCGGCGGGTGGCCGGCTTGCCGATGTCGTGCAGCAGGGCGGCCCAGCGCAGCGTCAGGTCAGGTCCGTCGGTCTCGAGGTCGATGGCCTGCTCGAGTACCTGCAGGCTATGGGCATAGACGTCCTTGTGCTGGCCGTGTTCGTCATCGGCCATCTGCAACGCCGGCAGTTCGGGCAGCACGATCGCGGCGAGGCCGGTGTCGACCAGCACTTGCAGACCTCGGCGCGGGTGTGCGCCGAGCATCAGCTTGTTCAGTTCGGCCAGCACCCGCTCGGCGGTGATCCGGCGCAACTGGTCGGCCATCGCCGCCATCGCCGCCAGCACCTCATCGGAGACGGTCACGCCGAGTTGGGATACGAACCGCGCTGCACGCAGCATCCGCAACGGATCGTCGCCGAAGGACTCCTCGGGTGTGCCGGGGGTACGCAACTCACCGCGAGCCAGGTCGGCCAGACCGCCGTACGGATCGACGAAGGTTCCGTCGGACACCGATACCGCCATCGCGTTCATCGTGAAGTCGCGGCGGTGCAGATCCGCGACGATGTCGTTGCCGAACGCCACCTCGGGGTTGCGCGACACCCTGTCGTACCGATCGGCGCGATATGTCGTGATCTCGCATGCTTCGCCGTCGAGCTGCACGCCAACCGTGCCGAATTCGATGCCGGTTTTCCAGATCGCCTGGGCGACAGGCTCGACCAGAGCGAGGATCTCCTCCGGTCGCGCGTCTGTGGTGAAGTCGAGGTCGTTGAGCGGGCGTGCCATCAATGCATCCCGGACTGGGCCGCCGACCAGGTACAGCTGATGACCGGCTGCCGCGAAGATCTCACCGAGTCGCCTGGCCGCCGGTGGAATCAGGACCAAGTCACCCGGATTACCGCTCACGTCCGGGAAGCCTAACGGTCGCGGTCAGTGGCCCAAGTAGCATCGGCTCATGTCCCGCGCGTCGACCACCCGGCGCCCGCGGCTTCCTCGAGTCGACGAGACCAGTGCCGGTGGCCTGGTCCTCGACCTGTCCGGCCCAGTGCCGGTGGGTGCGCTGATCGGCCGGACGAATCGCCGCGGGCGGTTGTTGTGGTCCCTGCCCAAGGGCCATGTCGAGGCGGGTGAAACCGCCGAGCAGGCAGCCATTCGCGAAGTTGGCGAGGAGACCGGTATCACTGGCGAGATCGTGGGCGTGCTCGGCACCATCGACTTCTGGTTCGTGGCCGAGGGGCGCCGGGTGCACAAGACGGTGCACCACTATCTGATGCGGGCCATCGGCGGTGAGCTTTCCGACTCCGATGTGGAGGTCACCGAGGTGGCCTGGGTGCCGATGCCGGACATCACGGAGAAGCTGGCCTATTCCGACGAGCGCGACCTGCTCATCGAGGCCTCCCGCTTGCTGAAGGACATCGCATGACCGAGCATAGCGATGCTCGGCGGCGAAGCGGCCAACCGCGAGCGGAGCGGGCCTGGCGATGAGCCTTTGCGCGCAGAGCAGCGTCGACCGGGGCGGGACGGCAGGTCGGTGCGGGTTCGCGGCGGCCGCGGCCCTGTTCACAGTTGTCTTTACGATCCTGTTCACAGTGGTGTGGACTCCGACGTCGGCCCGAGCGGACCCGGTCCCGTCGACCCAGCCGCCGAGTCACGGTGGCCAGTCCTCATCGACCGGTACCGGATCCGCCAACGGGGGCCAGCCAGCTACGTCCGGCGTGAGCGTCACGCTGACGTCGATGACACCGCGGTCGCCGGCTCCGCGGCCCTACGACGCAAAAGTCACCTTCAGCGCGATCATCTCCAACAACAGCAATACCAGCTACTCCGATCTGGCCGTCGGACTCGAACGCGGCGCACCGCTTGGGCAACAGAGCCAGCTGGATCAAGCCATCGCCACTCCGCCGCCTACCAACAGCTTGCTGAGCTCCAACGACGTCGACGAGCACCGAGCCCTGCCGCCACACCAGAGCATCAGCGTCAGCTACCGCACGGTCGTCGGCGCGGACGGCATGTGCCTGTGCAACACGGGCGTGTATCCGTACGCGCTGGTGGTGCGCGCGGTCAACGACCTGTCCGTCGGCTTCCAAGAGGTCGGCCGGACACAGATCTTCGTCCCGTCCTTTCAGGAAGCGACCCAGCCCGTCACTGTGAGCTGGATCTGGCCGTTGCTCGATCGGCCGCATCGCGGTCTGTCCGACACGGTGTTCAACGACGACCAACTGACCTCCGAGGTCGCCGCCGGCGGCCGGCTGGATCGAGCCCTGACCGCCGCGGAGCTGACCGCAGGCAAGGTCCGGATGCTGCTGATGGTGGACCCCGACCTGCTGGACAGCCTGACTGTGATGGCCTCGCCGGCCGGCTACCAATACCGGCACGGCAACACCATCCTCAAGGGCACCGGGGGGTTGGCTGCGGCCGCCTGGCTGGCACGCTTCAAGGCGATAGAACCCTTCGAGGACGTCGTGCTTACGGCCTACGCAGATCCGGACATCAACGCCGTCACCCGAGCCGGGATGAGCTGGTCCACGGCCCTTGACCCCCAAGTCCAGAGCCGGCTCGCCCCAACACTGTCCAACTTCAGCAGTGATGTGATCTGGCCTGCCGGTGGCGTGCTGACTAGCAGAGGGCTCGACGCGGCGGTCGGCGGCGGCTCGGCGGCCGCGGTGCTCAGTGACGCTGCGTTGCCTGGGCAGAACAAGACCCAGCCCCGGCCGAACGCGCTGTCGCCGCTGCCCAGTGCCGCGGGCCGGGCACGGGCGCTGGTGACCGACACCGCCATCGAGCGCACCGTGAACCAGATCCTCAAACTGGGCGCGATCCCCGCGCAGGCGCAGCAGACGCTGCTGGCCCAGTTGGCGATCCGGGCCGTGCAGGACGAGTCCAGCAGCCACTACGTCGTGATCACCCCGGACCGCTACGTCGACACCAGCCCGCAGGTGGCGGCCCAGACCATCCTGGTCACCGTCGACACCCCTTGGAGTAAGGCGATCTCGGTACGGACCGCGTTGAGCACGGTGACTCCGGTCGATCGCGGCCCACTGAACACCCCCGCCGCCGACCCCAGCCTTACCCTGCGGGAGTCGGACATGACGAACCTGGCCAGGGTTCAGACCGAGGTGAGTTCGTTACGTGAGGCGCTGAACTCCGCGGCGGCAGCGGATCTGCTCGGAGGTTTCGCGGCTGGGATTCAACGCGCCCAGTCAAGCGCGTGGCAACGGCATCTGGCCGGCGGAGCCGCGGCGACCGCGGAACTGAATGTGTCGATCAGTCGTGATCTGAACTCGATCTATCTGGTCAAGCCGAGCACCGGTACCTACAGCTTGTCCTCCGCCAGTGCTCCGGTGGTGCTGACGGTTCAGAACGACCTGAACCGCGACGTGTCGGTGCGGGTCTCGGTGACGCCTGCCAACGGCGTGATCGGATTCCACGCGCCGCCCATCGACGTGCAGGTCATCCCGGCCCGCAACCGCAAGACCATCTCGATCCCGACCCACGTCGAGCGGCTGGGCAAGTTCCAAGTGCGGGCCACGCTGACCACGCCGGACGGCCGCGCGCTCGGCAACCCGATCCAGCTGAACCTGCGCGCCACCGCGATCGGCGGTATCACGAAGACGATCACCATCGTGGCTGCCGTCGTGCTGATCATTGCGTTGCTGCGCCGTCTCGTCCGGCGGATCAGGCGCGGACCGGCGCCGTCCGCGCTTGCCCAGCCACCCCCGGCACCCCCAGGACCCCCAGCACCCGCGGCGGCGACATGACCCGGTCCGGAACGGGGGTGGACCAAGACGGCTGGAGTGAGCCGCGGATCTACGGCTCGCCGATGCCGGTACCCGGCGACGCTCCGTCGTTGGCCGTCGCCACCTCGGCCGACCCGAACATCGCGCACCCGCACCACGACTCGTGGAGCCCGCCGGTCTATCACGGCCCGAGACGGCATCGGCCGCGCGGCGACGAACCGGTGGACACGGTCGACGCGACGACGTTCGAACCGACCCCGGACGGCCAGGCCCACCCACCGGATCAGGCTGAAGCCGACGCACCGAGCCTGATGTCCAGCAGCCGGACGATGGCAATCGCCAGTCTGGCCAGCCGGGCCACCGGGTTCCTGCGCAACATGGCGCTGGCCGCCGCCCTCGGTTCCGGCCTGCACAGCGTCGGCGACGCCTACGGGCTGGCGAACACGCTGCCGAACATGGTTTACGAGTTGCTGCTCGGCGGCGTCCTTACCAGCGTGATCATCCCGGTGCTGGTCAAGGCCCAGCAGGACGACCGTGACCGCGGTGCCGCGTACACCCAACGATTGGTCTCCATTGCGGTGGCCGGACTCGGCGCAGCCACGTTGCTCGCAGTGCTCGCAGCCCCCTGGCTGATCGCGATCTTCGGCGGCCGGGCGTCCGACCGTCCGGTGGCTGTGCTGTTCGCGACCCTGCTGCTGCCGGAGATCTTTTTCTACGGCGTCGGCGCGATGTTCTCGGCGATTCTCAACTCCCGGCACGTCTATGGCTGGCCGGCTTGGGCACCGGTCATGAACAACGTCATCACGATCCTCACGATCGGCCTGTTCGCCTTGGTTCCGGGGCCGAAGGCACTCAGCACCGGCACCGTGACGAATACCCAGATTCTGGTGCTCGGTGTCGGGACGACACTGGGAATCGCCGCCCAAGCCCTGGTGCTGATCATCCCGCTGCGGCGCACCGGCTTCCTCTGGCGCTGGCGGTTCCGAGCCACCCCGAACGAGGCCGGCCGGATGGCCGAATTCCGCACTCTCACGCTCTGGGTGCTCGGCTACGTGGCCATCAGCCAGGTCGGCGTAGTCGCGATCAACCGGGTCGCGCTCTCGCACGGCGGCGTCCAGATCTTCGCGATGGCCGACCTGCTGTTCCAGGTCCCGTACGGCGTGCTCGGAGTTTCGCTGCTTACCGCGTTGATGCCGCGGATGAGTCGATCCGCGGCCCGCGGCGACACCGCCGAGGTATTGGACGACCTGCGGCTGGGTACCCGGTTGTCAGCGGTGGCCCTGATCCCGATCAGCGCCGGGCTGATCGTGCTCGGGCCGGCATTGTCGACCGTCATCCTGTTGGGCAGGTTCCCCGAGGCCAACGCCCGGTTGACCGGTATCGCGCTGGCCGCCGGCGCATTCGGGCTGTTGCCGTTCGCATTGGTGATGCTGCAGCAGCGTGTCTTCTACGCGATGCGCGATGCCCGCACGCCGACGCTGATCAACGTGGCCATGGTGGGAACCAAGGTGATCCTGGTCGCGCTGGGCGCAGTTTTTCTGCATGGCCACTCGGTGATCGTGGCGTTGACGGTGTCGACGTCGCTTTCCTATGTCGCTGGGTGCGTCGTCGGGCATCTGCTGTTGCAACGCCGCTTCGGCCGGCTCGGCTTCAGCCCCGTGCTGCGAACCGCGGGCCTGATCGGCATAGCCGCTGTCGCCGGCGGCGTGGTGGCCCTGGCCGTCGTGCTCGCCGGCAACGCAGCCCTGGGCATCGGGCGACTGTCCGCGCTGCTCGAACTCGTCATCGGAGCTGGTTTGGGTTTGACGGTGATGGGGCTCGTCGCGTCCAGGCTGCCGTTGCCCGAAGTGGCCGAAATCATCGGCGCCGTCCGCGGCCGGGCAGCTGGTCGAACAGACGCGCCCGAGCCGCCGAGCGGCGATCCGACTTCGGAATAGCGGGGCGCTTACACTCGTTTCGCGAGAGGCCACATCGACTCCTCGCTGCGGCCAGTACTGCCTGATATCGAGGTTTTTCGTGACTGAGAACCACCGCAAGGTGATCATCGTCGGATCCGGTCCGGCGGGTTACACAGCCGCGCTGTACACCGCGCGAGCCCAGCTGCAGCCGTTGGTGTTCGAGGGCAGCCAGTACGGCGGCGCCCTGATGAACACCACCGACGTCGAGAACTACCCGGGTTTCCCGGCCGGCATCATGGGCCCCGACCTGATGACCGAGATCCGCATTCAGACCGAGAAGTTCGGCGCCGAACTGGTCAGCGACGATGTCACCGGCTTGGAGCTCGAAGGCCCGGTGAAGAAGGTCCGGACGCTTTCGGGCGAGTGGACCGCGGACGCGGTGATCCTGGCAATGGGCTCGGCGTACAAGAAGCTCGGCCTCGAGCGTGAGGACGAGCTGTCCGGGCACGGGGTGTCCTGGTGTGCCACGTGTGACGGCTTCTTCTTCCGCGACCAGGACATCGTCGTGGTCGGCGGCGGCGACACCGCGATGGAGGAAGCGAACTTCCTCACCCGGTTCGCCGACTCTGTCACCGTCGTGCATCGACGGGATTCCTTGCGGGCCAGCAAGATCATGGCCGAGCGCGCCGAGTCGAACCCGAAGATCAAATGGGCCTTGAATTCCGAGGTCGCCAAGATTCACGGCGACGCAAAGGTGTCTGGCCTCACGCTGCGCGATACCGAGACCGGCGAGCACCGCGACGTCGAAACCACCGGCCTGTTCATCGCGGTCGGGCATCATCCGCGTTCGGATCTGGTCAAGGGCCAAGTCGATCTGGACGACGAGGGCTACATCCTCACCCAGGGCAAGTCGACCCGGACCAACCTCGAGGGCGTGTTCGCGGCCGGCGATGTCGTGGATCACGTCTATCGTCAGGCCGTCACCGCAGCAGGCACCGGATGCCAGGCGGCGTTGGACGCCGAACGATACCTGGCGGCGCACAACGCCTGAGCCGGGAAGGGTTTCGCCCGCTCCGGCGTTCACTCAACAGCACACGTCAGAGATCACCCACAGTTCGTAGGAGTTGCCAGTCATGGGCCAGAACACCACAGTTGTCACCGATGCCAGCTTTGCCACCGACGTCCTCGCATCCGACGTCCCGGTACTGGTCGATTTTTGGGCCGAATGGTGTGGCCCGTGCCGTCTGGTCGCCCCCGTCCTGGAAGAGATCGCCGGCGAGCACAGCGACAAGATCAAGGTCGTCAAGCTGAATATCGACGAGAACCCGGGCGTGGCCCGCGACTACCAGATCATGTCGATTCCAACCATGTCGGTCTTCAAGGGCGGCGAGATCGTCAAGTCCATCGTCGGCGCCAAGCCCAAGGCCGCACTGCTGAACGATCTTTCCGACTTCATCGGCTGATCGGGTCATATCCAACATCGCTTGAACACCGCAGAGCGGTGGCCTCGATAGAGTTCGGGGCCACCGCTTTGTGCTATTCCGAGCTGGTGTGGCACGCCGCGGCTCTTGTACCGGTAGCGGTTTCAGTAAGGCAGAATGGCGCCTGATCAGGTGTCCTCACGCGAATGTCGGGGCACAGAAGGCGGTGCTGGCCGGCAGGCCAAGAAAGGGGTCGTACCCGGATGCAGGTCCTTCGTCTCGGTGACCACGGCGACGCCGTCACCGAGGTAAGGCGCATCCTGGCCACCCTCGGGCTGCTGGACAACACCGATCCCGACGCCGCCCACCTGCTCGACGAGTCGGCCGAAACCGCGATCAGGGCTTTTCAGCAACGCAGGGGACTCAGCATCGACGGCCGGATCGGGCCGGAGTCCTGGCGGGCCCTGCAGGGTGCCCGATGGCGCCTCGGCGACCGCACCCTGGCCCACAACGCGACCCACCAACTCGTCGGCGACGATGTCCTGGACCTGCAGCGGCATCTGCTCGAGATCGGCTACAACGCGGGCCGGCAGGACGGTCATTTCGGTCCGTTGACCGCTACCGCACTGCGCTCTTTCCAACGCGATATGGGCCTGCTCGCCGACGCCGTCTGCGGCCCGAAGACGATGCGCGCGCTGCGCCAGATCGAGGGACGTCGGGTAGTCGGCGGCCGCCCCCAGATGCTGCGGGACATGATGGCCGTTGCCGACGCCGGCCCCAGCCTGCTCGGTAAGCGCATCGTCATCGACCCCGGCCACGGCGGTTCAGATCGCGGAGTATCGGCGGGCGTGGGGATCGGTGCAGTGGACGAGGCCGACCTGGTTTACGACCTCGCCACCCG
>DASXHV010000031.1:0-14761 GCA_036488285.1 Jatrophihabitans sp.
ATCTCCTTCGGCGAGCGCCGCGTTCTTGACCCGCGCGAGGGTGTGCATGCTGTGAACGAGCGGGACGCCCCACCGCTCTTTCGCGAGCCAGCCGACCTGGCCAGACAGCCAGTAGTGCGAGTGGATCAGGTCGTACCAACCGGGTTCGTGCTGAGCCTCAGCGCGCAGCACGGCCGAAGTGAAGGCGCAGAGTTGACCGGGCAGATCCTGCTTGGACAGTCCCTCATATGGGCCGGCCGTCACGTGCCGCACGGTGACGCCGGGCTCGACCTCGACGATCCGGGGCAGATCGGAGGACGTGGCCCTGGTGAAGATCTCGACCTCGACGCCCGATCGCGCGAGCCGACGGGCAGTTTCCAGGACATATACGTTCATACCACCCGCATCGCCGCCGCCCGGTTGCTCCAAGGGGGACGTATGGACGCTGATGGTGGCGATTCGACGGGGTAACACACCGTGCCGGGTAATCCGACCGTTGCGCACAAATGCCTCCCGAACGATGCTTCTGCCCTGTCGATGGCCCTCGTCTTGCAACAACGGCCAGCCCCCGATCATGCCCGACGCGGTGAAGTGGGCAGAATCTCTGACATGACGAGCACGCATGGACTGGCGATCGTGACCGGGGCATCCAGCGGTATCGGTGCGGCGACCGCACGGCGACTGGCGGCTGAAGGCTTCGCGGTGTGGGCCTGCGCACGCCGCCAGGATCGGCTCGCCGAGCTGGCGTCATCGACGGACGGGATCACCGCGATCGAGCTGGACGTGACCGATGCCTCGTCGGTGTCCGCCCTGCGCGAGCAGGTCAACGCCGAGGCCGCCGGTGACCTCGCGCTGCTGGTGAACAACGCCGGCGGCGCGGTCGGGCTTGAGCCGGTCGCGACCGCTGACCCGGCGGACTGGCTGACGATGTATGAGACCAACGTGCTCGGCGCGATGCGGGTGACCCAGTCGCTGCTTCCAGCCTTGGAGGCCGGGGCCGGCGGCCACATCGTGCTGACCGGATCGATCGCTGGATACAGCGTGTACGAGGGCGGCGCGGGCTACTCGGCTGCCAAATATGGCGCGCGCGCGATGATGGAAACGCTGCGGCTGGAACTCAACGGCAAGCCGATCAGGGTGTCGGAGGTGGCACCGGGGATGGTTGCCACCGAGGAGTTCTCCCTCGTCCGGTTCCGCGGCGACACCGAGCGGGCGGCGGCGGTCTACGACGGGGTCGCCGAGCCCCTTACCGCCGAAGACATCGCGGACGTGATCGCGTTCGTGGCCACCCGTCCGGCTCATGTGAACATCGACCTGGCCGTGGTCAAGCCGGTCGCACAGGCAGCCTCGTACAAGGTCGATCGCCGCACCCCCTGACGAGTTTTGGAGACTTGTGCAGCGCATCGCTGTTCAAGTCTCCAAAACTGGCGGTCAGGCAGCCCTCGCGAGCTGTCGTGTGATGGCTGCGAGCACGTAGTCCGGCCGGTGCACGACGTCGGACCAGGTGAATCGCAACACTCGCCAGCCCAGCGATATCAAGGTGTTCTGGCGGGATCGGTCGTTCTGGAACGCCTCTGCATCGACGTGAAACGCCTGTCCATCCAACTCGATCGCCAGGCGGTGCTCCTCGAATCCGATGTCAACCACCGCGATCAAACGGCCGCCGACCACGATCGGCAAATTGGGTACCCAACCTTCGATACGCCCGGCGCGGAGCAGGCGATGAACTCTGCGCTCGAACTCGGACGCAGCCCCGTCACCCAAAACGGCGGCCAGGACGCGAAGCGTGCCGTTGCCCCACCGCGGCGTATCCAGCCGGCGGAGCACGTCGACCGGTGTGAGCCAGCGGCGCTGCAAGGCGCGGTCGAACAATCTCGCGCCCTCGTGCGCCGGCAGGGTCCCCAGATGGTCGAGAAGGGAGATCTCCCGGGAGGTCACGGGCATGCCGTAACGCTCGCCGCCTGGGGCAGGGCTTGCAACCCTTCGAATTCTCACGCCCGGCATGGGGCTCACCCGCCGGGAGAGTCCGACCAGGACCGTGATCGGCGCCGGTGGGTCGTCGAGCACGCCCCACAGGTGACAAGCGGTACCGAACGCCATCACACCCTCGGTTGCCAGCCGAGCGATCCACAACGACGCCTCATACGTCCGGGGAGCACCACGGACCAGATACACGCCGCGGGCGACGCTGACGAGGTCGCCGCGTTCGAGCATCAGCGTCAGGCTTCCGCGTGCCACGCCAGCATCGCGAAGTTGGGCCACGCTGAGCACGCCATGCTGCCTCCTGGCCAGCCCATCCCATGACATTCGCCCTCTGGCCGGCCGATCCTGCGACCCTCGCCTCGTGGCCAATTGATCCCATGACATTCGCCCATTCGCCGGCCGATCCCATGACCTTCGCCTCGGGGCCAATTGATCCCATGACATTCGCCGCGTGGCCGGCCGATCCTGTGACATCGGACCAGGGTCGCCGAAATTGCACAGCGGTGTCGCTCGCTATCCACAGCCCTCGCCTCTCCCCACAAATTTTGGAGACTTGAACAGCTATGCGCTGTTCAAGTCTCCAAAACTCGGAAGGGGCGGGGCGGGGCGGGAAGGGGCGGGGCGGGAAGGGGCGGGCGGGGCGGGGCGGGAAGGGGCGGGGCGGGCGGTCAGTCAGAAGGAGCAGTTGCGTAGGTGTGCTTCAGGCCCCAGCCGGATCCCGAACGTGGCCTGGACACCGGCCCGGATCTCGGCGGCCAGTTCGAGGAGCTCGGCAGTGGTTGCGCCACCTCGATTGGTCAGGGCCAGCGTGTGCTTGGTCGACACCGACACGTTTCCGCGGCCGTGATCGAGCCCATACCCCGGGTGGAACCCGGCCTGCTGGATCAACCAGGCGGCCGACAGCTTCGTCCGGCCGTCGGCATGCCAACTGGGGCAGTCACGGGCCTGCTCCGGCACCGAGTCCAACAGCGGGTTGACGAAGAACGACCCGACGCTCCAGGTGTCGTGATCGGACTCCTCGAGCACCATGCCCTTCGATCGTCGAAGCTCCAGTACCGACTCGCGTACCTGCCCGGCCGGCGCGGCATCACCCTGCGAGATGCCCAGTCGCTTGGCCAACTCGAGATAGCGAACCGGGCGCGATTGCGCCGAGCGGGTCAGGCGCACGGTGATGTCCAGGATCACGTAACGGTCGGTGTGCTTGAACATCGACGTGCGAAAGCCGAACCGGCATTCTGCGGCAGTCCAGGCTTCGACCTGACGGGTCTGACGGTCGTACACCGTCAACCCGGTCAGCACATCGGCCACCTCGGCGCCGTACGCGCCTACGTTCTGCACCGGCGTGGCTCCGACCAGCCCCGGTATCCCGGACATCGTCTCGAGCCCGGACATGCCGTCGGCCAGACTGCGCCGTACCAGGGCATCCCACTCGACGCCGGCCGAAACTGTGTAGCTGTCACCGGAGACGGTGATCTCGGCCGACCCGACCCGGACCACCAGCCCGGGCCAGCCCCCGTCACCAACCACCAGATTCGAGCCACCTCCGACCAGCAGCACCTGCTCGGAGCCGGAATCGGCATCGGCCACCAGCTCCACGAGTTCCTCGGCCGAGCTGGCGGTCTCGATCCGGCTCGCCGGTCCGCCGAGTCGCAACGTGGTCAATTCGGCGAGAGTGGTCGGCACGGCTGACAACGCTACCGACTGCCGGCCAACGCAACCCACGGAACCGGCGGCGGACGACAGCCACGCGCCTGCCGCTAGCCTGCTGTGCCGTGACCAAGCAGCCCCGGCTCGCGGCCGGGCGGGCCCGCGCCCTGCGCATCCCTACCCGCGGCACGACCGGCCCGAACCGGCTGCGTCGGATGGACAACTGGATCGCCACCCGGCTCGCGGACACCCTGCGCAACGCGAGCGATCCGCTGGTCATCGACCTCGGGTTCGGCCAGAGCCCGATCACCGCCATCGAGTTGCTGACCCGGCTTCGCCCTGTTCGACCGGACGTGACGTTGCTCGGCCTGGAGATCGATGCCGGCCGGGTCGCCGCGGCCCAGTCCGAACCGGCTGCACAGCTGCGGGGCTCAGCTTCGCCCGTGGCGGTTTCGAACTCGCCGGACGTAGGCCCACGATCGTCCGGGCCGCGAATGTGCTGCGGCAATACCCAGAACCTGCCGTGGCAGGGGCATGGTCGGCGATGCAGGCCGGTCTCGCCGACGACGGCGTGATCGTCGAAGGTACCTGTGATGAGGTCGGACGACGAGCCAGTTGGGTTTTACTCGACAAGGTAAGGCCAATCAGCCTCACGCTGTGCTGCAAGGTGTCGGCCCTCGCCCGGCCCTCAGACGTCGCCGAGCGCCTGGTCAAGGCACTGATTCATCGCAACCAAGCAGGCGAACGGGTGCATGACCTGCTGCGCGCGATGGACGCCGGATGGGACCGGCATGCACCACTGGCCGCGTTCGGAGCACGGCAACGTTGGCAGGCGATGGCAGCGACTCTGAAGCAGGACTGGCCGGTGCTCGATACCGCCGCCCGCCATCGACTCGGGGGGCTGACCGTGGCGTGGGACGCCGTCGCTCCGCGGCAGTAAGCACTCCGGACCGGCTAGGGCAGTTTGTACCGCTGTTTCAACAGCAAATCGTGCGCCCGGTCGGGCAACACCGTCATGGCGGCCACCCGCCGGACATCATCGATGCTGACCGGCCCGTTCGGCCCGTTCTGCCCGTTCGGCCCGTTCGGCCGGAGCGGTCAGCTCGACGGGCCAGGTCTCCTGTCGCCAGGCCGCGTCCCAGAACATCCATTCGTACTTCGACGTGAGGACGACGTGCTCGACGAACCGGTCCCGCTCGACTGCGGACAGTTCGGTCCCCAACCGATCGACCACGTCGAGGACGCGCTCGACGGTGGCCTGGAACTCCTCGCCGCCGTACGTCTCGATCCAGCGGGCGTAGTTCGGATTCGGCGACGGTGTGTGCGCCGACGACGCCAGCAGGGCCTCTCCCACCCGGGCGTAAATCCAGTAGCAGGGCAGCACCACCGCGACCGCCTCGGCGAACGATCCTTGGTGTGCGACGCGCAGCAGGTACGAGGTGTAAGCCAAGGTGATCGGCCGCATCTCGACCGCCATCTCGTCGGCCGTCAGGCCGAACGCGCTGATGAACCCGTCGTGCAGGCTCCGCTCGACAAGGATCGCGTTCGCGGCATCTGAACAGAACTGCACCACCGAGTCGTCGTCGGTGGCCTTGGCAGCCGTGATGGCCAGGGCACGGGCGTAGTCACGCAGGTACCTCGCGTCCTGCAGGACGTAGTGCCTGAAGGCGGCCTCCGGCAGCGTGCCGTCGGTCAGACCGGTGAGGAACGGGTGCACGAGGATCGCGTCGTAGATGTGCTGGATGTGCTGCCAGAGCTCTTCACGGAATCGGGTCACACCTGAGGACCCTAGGACCCGACTCGGATAGACAAACGCACGCCTCTAATGCATCGTGTTTACAACCAGTCGCACTTTGTCCAACCGGGAATTTGTGCGCCGGACGTGTCCGAGCTGGACCTGTCCGAGCTGAATCTGTTGCCCGAGTCCGAGGAGCGCGCCGTGGCCGCGGAACATGACTACGACGTCATCGTGATCGGTTCGGGCTTCGGCGGCAGCGTGACCGCATTGCGCCTTACCGAAAAGGGCTATCGGGTAGGCATCCTCGAGGCCGGGCAGCGGTTCGGTCCCGACAACACCCCGAAGAATTCCTGGGACGTGCGCAACTTCCTGTGGGCGCCGAAGCTGGGCTGCAAGGGAATGCAGCGCATCCACCTTCTCAAGGACGTCGTGATCCTGGCTGGGGCAGGTGTCGGTGGCGGATCGCTCAACTACGCCAACACCCTGTACGAACCGCTGGAGCCCTTCTACAAGGACCCGCAGTGGGCCGAGATCACCGACTGGCGGTCCGAGCTTGCGCCCTATTACGAACAGGCCAAGAAGATGCTCGGCGTCGTGACGAATCCGACCATCACCCGGTCCGATGTCGAGATGCAACGGCTGGCCGCACAGTTCGGCAAGGGCGACACGTTCCATCCCACACCCGTGGGCGTTTTCTTCGGTCGCGACGGGACGAAGGAACCGGGCGTGACGGTGCCAGATCCGTTCTTCGGCGGTGCCGGGCCCGAGCGGACCGGCTGCATCGAGTGCGGCGAGTGCATGACCGGATGCCGGCACGGTGCGAAGAACATCCTCACCACCAACTACCTCGGCCTCGCCGAGCGAGCAGGCGCCAGGGTGCATCCGCTGACCACCGTGACCGGTGTCCGGCCCACCACATCCGGTGGCTATGCCGTCGAGACGCGGCAGACCGGCGGATGGCTGGCCGGACGGCACCGGCGCACCTTCACCGCCGAGCAGGTGGTGTTTTCGGCCGGTACGTACAACACGCAGAAACTCCTGCACGAACTGAAGGAAACGACGCTGCCGGCAATCTCTGATCGGCTCGGCTACCTGACCCGGACAAACTCCGAGGCCTTGCTCGGTGCAGTGAGCAAGAGCAAGCAGGCCGACTACACCCGCGGGGTGGCGATCACCTCGTCCTGGCACCCGGATCCGGACACCCACATCGAGCCGGTTCGATACGGCAAGGGCAGCAACGCGATGGGCCTGCTGACCACGGGACTCACTGATGGCGGCACCTCGGCCGAGCGGATTCGCGAATGGATCGGGGTCGCGATGCGCAACCCGGCACTGATCTTCAGGACGGTGATCCCGCGGCACTGGTCGGAACGGATCATCATCCTGCTGGTCATGCAGTCACTCAACAACTCCATCACCGTGCTGCGCAGAAAGGGCCGGTTCGGTAAGGCGAAACTCACCTCGAAGCAGGGTGACGGCGAACCCAATCCGAGCTGGATCCCGGTCGCCAACGCTGCTGCGCGCAAGCTGGCGGACAACATCGGCGGTGTTCCGGGCGGGACCTACGGCGACCTGTTCAACATTCCGATGACGGCCCACTTCATCGGCGGCTGTGCCATCGGTGAGTCGCCGGCATCCGGGGTGATCGACCCCTACCAGCGCCTCTACGGCTACCCGGGGCTGCACGTCGTGGACGGCTCGACGCTGTCGGCGAACCTCGGCGTGAACCCGTCGCTGTCGATCACAGCGCAGGCCGAACGCGCGATGGCGTTCTGGCCCAATGCCGGAATGCAGGATCAGCGACCGGAACTGGGCGCGCCGTATCAGCGGCTGGACCCGATCGCGCCCGTTCGCCCGGCTGTTCCAGCCTCGGCGCCAGCCGCACTGCGACTCGGTGCGACCCGACTTGCCGAGAACGGCTGAGGCCGGCTGAGGTGTTTGGCAGGCGGGCGCGCGCCACTTAGGCGCGTCGATCAGCGGGATTTCGGGCGGCCCGCAGAATCTCAGAACGGCGGCGGCCCGAGGATTTCGATCGCGCCGGTTTGGGCCGCGGCCTCTGCGATGCGTCCGAAGTCGACCGCGGCGGCAGGTTCCCCGTCGATGACCGGTTCGCTGGCGCGCCGGTAGAAGGCCTCGCCGGTGCCAGGGGTTTGCAGGCACAGCATCCGAGCCTCCGGTGAGGTCACCATGAACGCGTGCGGGATGCCGCGCGGGATAACTGCGATTCCACCGGGGCGCAGCTGGCGTTGCGGCTGTCCATCGATGTGGAGCATGATCTCGCCCTCGAGCATGTAGAACGTCTCGTCCGCGCCGGGGTGGCGGTGCAACGGTGTCACCTTCCCCGCATCGAGTTCGTCCTCGAAGATGAGGAACGCCCCGTCGGTCTCCTCGGCGGTGGCCTTCCAGGTGTGCATTCCGCCACCGCAGAACCAGCGCCGTTCACCCTCGCCGCTCTCGCGCACCGTGACAACGGTCGTCTTCATGCCGGCCTCCTCATTCATGGGACTCAAGTCCCATTACGAAACTACGATACCGTAAGATGTATGTCAACGGCCTATGAGCAGTCCGGACGTACACGGCAGAAGCAACGGACCCGCAATGAGCTGATCTCCGCTGCCAGAGCGCTCGTCGCCCGCGGAAGAACCACGCCCACCGTCGAAGAAGCCGCGGCCGAGGCGGGCATCTCGCGCACCACGGCCTATCGCTACTTTCCGAGCCGGAAGGCTTTGCTCGTCGCAGCTCATCCCGAGACCGAAACCGTGTCGTTGCTTCCCTCCGATGCCGGTGACGATCCAGCCGAGCGCCTGCGAGTCGCCGTCCAGGCATTCACCGAGTTGATAGCCGCGACCGAGGGCCAGCAGCGCACCATGCTGCGGCTGTCTCTCGAATCAGACGCCGACGACGATGAACTGCCGCTGCGGAAAGGTCGTGCAATCGGGTGGTTCGAGGATGCCCTCGCACCACTGAAGTCGCAGCTGCCCGAGCCGAGCATCCACCGGCTTGCAGTGGCCATCCGGAGCGCGACCGGAATCGAGTCACTGGTCTGGCTCACCGACGTCGCGGGCCTCACCCGCCAGCAAGCTGCCGAACTCATGCAATGGACAGCGCAGGCCCTTCTCCAGCACGCCCTTTCCAGCGAAATACCCAACTAGCCCGAGGCTGGCATTGCCGCGTACTGCGCATAGCCAATCGACACGAGGATCCTCCGGTGGGCAGAATCGCTTCATGACGCTGCACCTTGCAACCACGCCCGAGGCAAACACACTGCTCGCCGACGATCCACTTGCGCTGCTGATCGGCATGCTGCTGGACCAGCAGATCCCGATGGAGAAGGCGTTCACCTCGCCACAGGTGCTCGCCGAACGGATGGGCGTGCCGCGACTGGACGCAACGCAGATCGCGTCCTTCGACCCGGACGCCTTCGAACTCTTGTTCCGCGAAGTGCCCGCACTGCATCGCTTCCCGGCAGCGATGGCCAAGCGGGTTCAGGCGATGTGCCAAGGACTCGTAGACCGTTATGACGGCGACGCCGCAACCGTCTGGAACACCGCCGGCAGCGGTGCAGAACTCGTCTCGCGAATCGCGGGGCTGCCCGGCTTCGGTGCGCAGAAGGCCAAGATCTTCACGGCCCTGCTCGGCAAGCAGTTCGGGGTTCGTCCGGACGGCTGGCAGCAGGCGGCAGGTGCCTACGGCGAGGACGGTTCGCACCGCTCCGTCGCCGACGTCGTGGACGGCTCATCGCTGCAGAAGGTTCGGGCCTTCAAGAAGGAGCAGAAGGCAGCCGCGAAGGCCGGGACGAGCTGAGCTGCATCTGGCAGAGCACGCTGCTCTGACCCGAACCGCAAAAAGTTCTTTGCACAATTCTCTTTGCAAAACGAATTGTGGAGTTCTACGCTAGCCGCATGGCAGAGGACGCAGAAGCACAGACGCCGCAACACTCTTGGCATCCGCAGCCCGGTCGCGACGTTCAGATCGACGCGCGGCTGCTGCACGCTCTGGCGCATCCGATGCGAAACAAGCTGGTCGGCTTGCTCCGTCAGTACGGTCCCTCCACCGCAACCCAGCTCGCCGTCCGGCTCGGCGTAAACACCGGCGCCACCAGCTATCACCTGCGTCAGCTCGCCGAAGTAGGCCTGGTCGTAGAGGACGACGAACGGGGAAATGCCCGTGACCGCTGGTGGAAAGCCGTCCACCGCGGCAGCTACTTCAACGAGATCGACCTGCTGAAGACAGAACCGGAACTCAGCGGCGCGTACCTGCACGGCATCGTGCAGACGTATGCCGAGAACATGGCCCGCGCGGTCGACGAATACCCGACGCTGCCCAAGACCTGGCTGAAGGCCACCGACCTGTCGGACTTCACGTTCTACCTCACTGCAAAACAGATGTTGCAAATGCGCGAGGAGATGTACGCCGTGATGGACAAGTATCGGTCCGAACGTGAGGACCCGCACCCGCGCGGCGCGCGGCGAATCACCGTGCAACTGCAGATGTTTCCCAGCTCGAGCTCATGAAGACGCGGCGCCGCTCGGTTCTGTACGGCACCTTGGTCGCGCATGCGGTTTCGGTAAGCGGCACCCGGGTCAGCGCCATCGCGTTGCCCTGGTTCGTCTTGACCAGCACCGGATCGGCCACCAAGACCGGCTTGGTCGCGACGTTCGAGCTCCTGCCGCTGGTGGTGGTGAAAGCGCTGGGAGGCCCGATCATCGACCGCATCGGACCGCGCCGGATCAGCATCACCGCCGACCTGGCCAGTGCGTTCGTGGTAGGCCTGATTCCGTTGTTGCACGTACTGAATGCCCTTGATTTTCCAGGGCTTCTCGGCCTGGTCGCGATCGCCGGAGCGCTGCGCGGGCCAGGCGACACCGCCAAGGAAACGATGATCCCGGAGATCGCCGGAGTGTCCGGCGTGCCGCTGGAGCGGGTGACCGGACTCGGTGGCAGCACCGATCGCGGTGCCATGATCGTCGGGCCTGCCATCGCCGGCTTGTTGATCAGCGCAATCGGTCCTGTGAACGCCATCGTGGTCGACGCCGCGTCGTTCGCGATCTGCGCCGCGATCATGGCGGTGTACGCCCCGCGCCGCCACGAGCGAACCGAGCCGGATGAGGCGGGCTATCTGCGGCAGCTGCATTCCGGTTGGGACTTCCTGATCCGGGAGCCCCTGATGCGTTCGCTGTGCGTGATGATTGCGGTGACGAATCTGCTCGACGCCGCCTACAGCGGCGTGCTGGTCCCGGTCTGGGTTCGCGATCACGGCCACGGTGCTGCGGCGATCGGCCTGGTCGGCTCGGCATTCGGCATCACGGCAACCGTGGCGAGCCTGCTCGCAGCTGCGTACGGCGAACGGCTGCCGCGCCGGCTCACTTACCTGGTCGGCTTCTTCGTGGCCGGCGTTCCGCGCTATGTCGCGCTCGCGTTCGGCGCGCCGTTGTGGCTCGTCATCGGCATCAGCGCCATGGGTGGCTTCGGCGCCGGATTCATCAACCCGATCCTGGGCGCGATCTACCTCGAACGGGTGCCGCGTCCATTGCTGGGGCGGGTGATGGCCCTCGGAGACTCGCTGGCGTGGATCGGCATGCCTTTCGGCGGAATCCTTGCCGGTCTGGCGTTGTCCGGGGTCGACCTGGCACCTGCGCTGCTCATCGCCGGCGGCGGATACCTGATTGCGACCGCGGTGCCGGGACTACTTCCACAGTGGCGTGACATGGACCGTCGAGTCGAGCCCGGCTCGCGAGCGTCAGGTGCGCAGGCGGGAATGGATCCGTCCGAGGGCGCGCTGGCCGAACCGGCCGCTAGCCGAAGCGCTTAGCGATCCCTTCGGCGCGAGCCACCAGGTCGAGGTCGTACGCGACGCCGGGCACGTAGAAGTTCACGTAGTCCGCGCCTGCCTCGATCGCGGCTGCCACCTTCGATGCGATCTGGTCGTCGGTTCCGATGAGCGTCGAGCCCGCGAACTGGTCGAAGTCGATGCCGCCGCGCGCCTTGTCCGTCGCGGTCTTCGGATCGTCGCCGGCGTCGATCGGGAACATCACGAAGTTGGTGGACTTGATGATCGAGTCGTAGTCGCGGCCGACCGTATCGCAGTGGCCTTTGAGGATCGCCAGCTTCTCGCGAAGGGTGTCAGGGTTGCCTGCGCCGATGTTGGCCGCATCGCCGTACAGGGCGACCAGTTTCAAGGTCACCTTCTCGCCACCGCCACCGATCCACAGCGACGGGTGCGGCTTGCGAACGCCCTTCGGCTCGTTGATGGGTTTGTCGATCGAGTAGTACTTGCCTTTGAATTGCGGCTCGTCCTCGGTCCACATCTTGGTCACGATCTCGACGGCTTCGCGGAAGGCGCCCATCCGGTCCTTGAGCTCGGGCCACTCGTAGCCGTAGGCCTTCCACTCGTGTTCGTACCAGCCCGCGCCGATGCCTGCGTAGAGCCGTCCGTGGCTGGCGACATCCACCGTGGAGGCGATCTTGGCGTACAGCGCAGGGTTGCGATACCCGTTGCAGCCGACCATCTGGCCGATGTTCACGCGCTTGGTGTCCCGAGCGAGTGCGGCGGTCGCCGTCCAACATTCGAAGGTGGTGTTCATCGATGGCTCGGGAACGGTATGGAAATGGTCGTAGAGCCAGATCGAATCCCAGGAGCCGGCGTCGGCGGCCTTTGCCACGGCGGTCATCGCTTCCCACTGCTCTACCGGATCGGCGATCCCGACGAGGTCCATCCGCCAGCCTTGTGGGACAAAGATTCCGAAGCGTGTCGACATGATCATCAGTCTGCACCCGTCGCCATTCGGCAGGACAGCAGGTCCGGCGTGACAGCATAGGTACATGCGTGACATCAACATCTCCAGCGACGGCATCCGGCTCGGTCAGTTCCTCAAGCTCGCCGACGCCGTCGAGCAGGGTTCGGATGTCAAGACGCTGCTGGTCGAAGAGGCAGTGCGGGTGAACGGCGATATCGAAGTACGACGTGGCCGGCAGCTGGTCAAGGGCGACATAGTGACGGTCGGCGAAGACGAGTTCCGGGTCGGGTAGCTGCTTCAGACCCAAGTAGAGCTGCAGCGGCGACATGAGTCGTCGTACGGCCCGAGTTGCGGTGTCGGCTTCTGATCCGGCGTGGTTGCGTTCGGCTACCCCGTTGGACGCTATTTGCGCCTTGAGGCGCCGGTTTCGCCGTCGAGACCGGTGATTCAAGGCGCAAAACTGCGGAGGTCATCGACGAGCTCTCGATCTTGTAACGGCCTTTGTCGGTCTGGAGAAAGTGCCTGTCGGACCGGATGTTCTTGCCCGTGTTGGCGGGTAGGCATCTGAGCATGGAGGCGTTGCATTCGGAAGTCAGCTCGGTCGGGTTGGTCGAGGTCGTCGTTCTGAATATGAAAGGGCGCGGCGACGATGGCCGTCTCGCTTTGGCTCGCGTCACGTTGTCGGCTTTCTGATTCATTATGGTTATCGCCAGCCCCTCCGTTGGACGCTATTTGCGCCTTGAGGCGCCGGTCAAGCCTGGTCGAGACCGGTGATTCAAGGCGCAACATGCGGAAGTCATCGGCGAGCTCTCGATCTTGTAACGGCCTTTGCTGGTATGGAGACAGTGGCTGCTGGGTCGGGCGTTGTTGTCAGTGGCGGCGGGTAGGGTTTTGATCATGGAGGCGTTGCATTCGGGAGTCATCTCGGCCGCGTTGGTCGAGCTTGTCGTTCCAAATATGAAAGCGAAAGGCGCAGCGACGAAGCGAGTTTCGCTTCGGTTGCGTCACGTTGTCGGCTGTTGATCCAGCATGGATGCGCGAATGCCGTTGGTGGCGTGTCCGCTTCGGGCCGCCACCGGAGGTCTCCATCTTGTAACAGGCCTTGTTGATATGGGGAAAGTGTCCTCGTGCGCGTCAGTCTTGTCAGTGGTGGCGGGTAGGTTTCTGGTCACGGAGGCGTTGCATTCGGGAGTCATCTCGGCCGAGCTGGTCGAGGTGGATGCTGCGCTGTCGGCGTTGGCGGAGCGGGATCTCGGGTGCCTGTCTGATGCGGATTTGCAGGCCTAGTTGCGTGCTCCGGAAGGGCTGTCGCGGCAGCTGCACGCCGCCACGACCTTGGCGAGCCGTCACGGCTTGCTTTTGTACGTAAGGACCAAAGGCGCAGCGACGACAGGGGTCTCGTTTCGGCTCGCGTCTGACAAGCAAAAGGCGCAGCGACGACAGCGAGCTTCGCTTCGGTTGCGTCACGTTGTCGGCTGCTGATCCGGCATGGTTGCGCGATGCCTGTGGTGGCGTGTCCTCGTCGGCCCGCCGCCGGAGATCTCGATCTGGCAACAGCGTTTGTTGGTAGGGGGAAAGTGGCTGTCGGCCCGACGATTGTTGTCAGACGGTGCGGGTAGGTTTCTGATCATGGAGGCGTTGCATTCGGAAGTCAGCTCGGCTGGTCTGGTCGAGGTGGATGCTGCGCTGTCCATGTTGGTGGATTGGGATCGCAGCCGCTCGAGTCGCGGCGGCGGCAGCGCCGTGTGCGCTGGCCGGAGGTGGAACACTCATCATCAGGCGCGGGGATCGGATTCCACGAACCGCAAGATTCCCTTCCCGGCGCACCGAGCCAGCGGCCGGGGCGTAGTGGTGAAGGTCAAGACGAAAGACGCAGCGACGATAGGAGTTTCGCTTCCGGTCGAGTCGTGTTGTCGGCTGCTGACCCAGCCCGGTTGCGCGATGTCTTTGGTGGCGTGTCTGCGTCGGCCCAGTACCGGAGATCTCGATCTTGTAACGGCCTTTGTTGGTAGGGGCAAAGTGGCTGTCGGGTCGACGATTGTTGTCAGTAGTCGCGGGTAGGTTTCTGGGTATGGAGGCGTTGCATTCGGGAGTCAGTTCGGCCGGGTTGGTCGAGCTGCAATCCGCCGTGTCCGCCTACGTGGAGCAGGATCCGGGCCGGTTGTCTGATGCCGATCAACTCACCGAGCTCCGCTTCCTGGAGCAACTGTCCCGGCAGCTGCACGCCGCGATGATCGCCCAGGTCGCGAGCGTGCAGCGGCGTGGGTTGGCGGGGCGGTTGGGTCCGGCCTCGACGAAGGACCTGCTGGTGTCGATGTTGCGGATCTCGCCTTCCGACACCGCGGGCCGGGTCGCGGCGGCGGGGGCGCTGTGTGCCCAGACCAGCGTGTCCGGTGCGCCGCTGCCGGTGTTGCTGCCCGCCACCGCGGCCGCCGCAACCGAGGGGGTGTTGTCTGCCGAGCAGGTCGGCATCATCGTGGGGACCATGAACGAGCTGCCCGCCCAACTCCCGGCTGAGGAGTTCGCCCACGCGGAACAGATCCTGGTCCGGGCCGCCGGGCACCTGGGTCCGAAAGACCTGCGTAACGTGCGGACCCGGCTGCTGGCCACCATCGACCCCGACGGAGCCCAACCCTCAGAAGAGCAGCAACGCGCCCGCCGCTCCCTGAGCATGCGA
>DASXHV010000059.1:0-7168 GCA_036488285.1 Jatrophihabitans sp.
GCAGGCATCGCGCAACCAGGCTGGATCAGCAGCCGACAACACGACTCGACCGAAGCGAATCTCGCTTCGTCGCTGCGCCTTTCGCCTTTCATATTTGGAACGACAAGCTCGATCAGGCCGGCCGAGCTGACTCCCGAATGCAAGGCCTCCATGATCAGAAACCTACCCGCAACCACTGACGACACTGATCCGCACGAAGGGCACTTTGCCCATACCAACAAAGGCCGTTACAAGATCGAGATCGATCTGCGAGGGTGAGCCGCTTCGAACACGCCACCAAAGGCATCGCGCATCCATGCTGGATCAGCAGCCGACAACACGACTCGACCGAAGCGAGACTCCCATCGTCGCTGCGCCTTTCGCTTTTTCATATTTGGAACCACAAGCTCGATCAACCCGGCCGAGCTGACTCCCGAGAGCAACGCCTCCATACCCAGAACCCTACCCGCGACCACTGACAGCAACGACCGGCCCGACAACCACTTTCGCCATATCAACAAGGGCTCTTACAAGATCGAGACCTTCCGTAGTGGGCCGACGCGAACAGGCCGCCAATGGTCGTGACCACGCTGAATTAGAAAGCCGACGGGGGAACCCGAGCCGAGCGGAACCGACCTCGTCGCTGCGCCCTTTCGTCTGGCTCAGCACCCGACAGCTCAATCGACGAGAACGACGCTGCCGTCGTCGCTGCGCCTTTGCTTGTCAACTCGACCCGAAGCGAGACTCCCGTCGCCGCTGCGCCTTTTGGCCGGCAGAACCACGCTGAGTCAGAAGGCCGACGCGGGACTCGACCCGAAACGAAACTCAGTCCGTCGCAGCGCCTTTCGTCTCCGACGTATAGAAGCAGGCCGTTACCGCTCGCCAACGTCGTGGCGGCGCAGAGCTGCATCGCCAGCCGCGCCAGCCGCGCCAGCCGCGCCAGCCGCTCCAGCCGCGCCAGCCGCGCCAGCCGGCACGCACCTCGGCCAGCTGATCTGGTCCTGCGAGTGACCAGGGTGGAGCGCCAGGCGCGCGTGGTCGTACCGTCAAGCTCACCCGCTCATCGGAGGAGACCATGCAAGACCGCACCCCGCCGCAGGAAACCCTCGAGCCGATCGAGCGCGCGTCCGTCGACGAGCTGCGCAGCCTGCAATTGCAACGCCTGCAATGGTCGGTGCGGCACGCCTATGGCAACGTCGCCCACTACAAGGCAGCCTTCGATGCCGCGGGCGTACACCCCGACGACATCAAGGAACTCGCCGATCTGGCGAAGCTTCCTTTCACCACCAAGGCGGACCTTCGGGAGAACTATCCGTTCGGCATGTTCGCCGTCCCGCGTGAGCAGGTGTCGCGGGTGCACGCATCCTCGGGCACCACCGGGCGGCCGACGGTCGTCGGATACACCAAGGCCGACATCGCGACCTGGGCATCGTTGATCGCTCGGTCGATGCGGGCCGGCGGTGTGCGCCCGTCCGACAAGGTGCACATCGCCTACGGCTACGGGCTGTTCACCGGCGGCCTGGGCGCCCACTACGGCGCAGAAGCCCTTGGCTGCACGGTGATCCCGGTGTCGGGCGGTATGACTGAGCGTCAAGTAATGCTGATCAAGGACTTCGAACCGGACGTCATCATGGTGACGCCCAGCTACATGCTGGCGATCGTGGACGAGATGCAACGCCAGGGCATCGACCCCGCCACGACCTCACTGCAGGTCGGCATATTCGGTGCCGAGCCGTGGACCAACCACATGCGCGCCGAGATGGAGACACGCCTCGACCTGCATGCCGTGGACATCTACGGGCTGTCCGAGGTGATGGGGCCCGGCGTCGCCCAGGAATGCGTGGAGACCAAGGACGGTCTGCACATCTGGGAGGACCACTTCTACCCCGAGATCGTCGACCCGATCACAGGCGAGGTGCTCCCCGACGGCGCGGAAGGCGAGTTGGTCTTCACGTCGCTGACCAAGCAGGCGATGCCGGTGATCCGGTACCGCACCCGGGACCTGACCAGGCTGCTCCCGGGCACCGCACGAACGATGCGACGGATGGAGAAGATCACCGGACGATCCGACGACATGATCATTCTGCGCGGCGTGAATCTGTTCCCCACCCAGATCGAGGAATTGATCCTGCGCACGCCCGAGCTGTCGCCGCATTTCCAGTGTGTGCTGCACCGATCGGGGACGCTGGATGAGATGACGGTCCGTGTCGAGCGTCGTCACGAGGCCAACGCCTCCGACGCCGCGGCCGCGGGCGCCGCGCTGCGCACTCTGGTGAAGAGCACCATCGGCGTCAGTGTCGCGATCCAGGTACTGGAGCCTGACAGTGTCGAGCGTTCGATGGGCAAGATGCGTCGCATCGTTGACGAGCGACCCGCCCGCTGATCAACACGGCAGCGATTACGAGGGCTTTCGAAGCAGCGATCACCCTTTCGGGAAAAGGACCTTCGTCATCGATGCGCTCGCAGCCCGTCGAAGGTGATCGCCGTGACCGCATCTGCAAGCTCGCTCGCCGAGTGCTTGCTACCGGCTTTGAGCCATTCGGTCAGTGAGTTCACCGTTCCGAACAGCATCCGGGCAGTGACCAGCGGGTCGACGTCCGGCCGCAGGTCGCCGTCGCCGACAGCTTGCTTGACCAGCTCGGCGCCGAGCCGATCGAGTCGCCGCCGGCGAGCCAACGCCTGACGTTCCACATCGGTGTTTCCCCTTACCCGCAAGAGCAAAGTGACGTACGGAAGCCGATCCACCAGTACCGAAACACTGCGCCTGATGAGCAGTTCGAGCCGTTCGACGGCGGGCCCGTCCAGCTTGCGGACGTCCTCAGCGGCCTGCTCGAGCCCGGTCAGAGCGTGGTCGAGCGCCAGGCCGAGCAAGGCATCTTTGCTCGTGACGTGGTGATAGATGGCGGACTTGCTGATGCCGAGTCGCTGGGACAGGTCCTCCATGCTGGTGCCGTCGAAGCCGCGTTCATTGAAGACCTCGACCGAGGCCTCCAATACCGTCCCGAGGTCGTGACCTGGCCGACCACGCTTGCGAGCCGTCGTCATTGGGGGGCTTTGAGCTGGTGGCTGCGGCCTCGGAACTCCGCGATGACGTCGTCGCCCCGCCGTACCGACACGTCGTAGATTCCGTTCCGCCCGAAGCGGGTGCGTGCTTGGGCATACGCGTGCAGGGTGTCGCCGAGCCGGGCAGGTGCGACAAACACGATGTCGCAGCCGGCCGCGACCGTCGGTGGCCCCCAGCTGTTACAGGCGCAGGCGAACGCGGTGTCGGCCAGGGCGAAGATCAGGCCACCGTGCGCGATGTCATGACCGTTGACCATGTCCGGGCTGACCGTCATGCGGGCCGTCGCCCGGCCGGGCCCATACTCGACCAGCTCGATACCCAGGCTCCGCGACGCGCGGTCTGCAGCCATCATCGCCGCGACCGGGTCGTCTTCGCCTGCCCGCGTCGGCGGGCCCGCAGGATACTGGGGTTGTGACACCGGACTCCTCCTTGCGGCCGGTCCTGGTCAAGACCGAACGTTCGGTAGAGAATACCGCCTAGCTCAGCGATTGGGAGGAATGATGTCCGAGGCGTATCTCATTGGTGGCGCTCGAACGGCCCACGGCAAGTACGGTGGCCAGCTCGCATCGGTGCGTCCCGATGACCTTGCCGGGCTCGTGGTGCGCGCCGCGGTCCAGCGTGCCGGAATCCCCGCCGAGGCAGTCGACGAGGTGATCCTCGGTGCGGCCAACCAGGCCGGCGAGGACAACCGGGACGTCGCGCGGATGGCCGTGTTGCTCGCCGGCCTGCCCGACACCGTTCCGGGATTCACCGTCAACCGGTTGTGCGCCAGCGGCCTGACTGCCGTAGCCACTGCCGCACAGTACGTCCGGTCGGGTGAGGCCGACCTCGTCGTTGCCGGTGGTGTCGAGTCGATGACGCGGGCGCCCTGGGTGATGGCCAAGCCCGGTACGCCATGGGCCCGTCCGGGCCAGGTGTTCGACACCTCGCTGGGGTGGCGGTTCACCAATCCACTATTCGTGCAGGCCGATGCCGAGGTGGCCGGATCGGGGCCCGAAGTCCGAAAGATCACGTTGTCGATGGGAGAGACCGCAGAAGAGGTCGCCGCGCTGGACGGCATCACGCGGGCTGATAGCGACGGGTTCGCGTTGCGCAGTCACCAGCGGGCGATCGCGGCGATGCAAGCCGGTGCCTTCGAGCCGGAGATCGTGCCGGTCGAGACGCCGACCGGAACCGTCGCCACGGATGAAGGCCCACGCGCCGGGACGACCCTGGACAAGCTGGCCGGCTTGAAGACCGTCTTCCGCGCCGACGGGATCGTGACTGCGGGCTCGTCGTCTCCGCTGTCGGACGGGGCGTCGGCGATCGTGGTCGCCAGCGCAGCTGCGGTCGAGCGGTACGGACTTCAGCCCCGTGCCCGCGTGGTGGCGAGCGCAAGTGCCGGCGTTGCTCCGAACCTGATGGGCATCGGACCGGTTCCGGCCACCGAGAAGGTGCTGGCCAGGGCCGGCTGGTCGGTGGCCGACCTCGATGCCGTCGAGCTCAACGAGGCGTTCGCGGCGCAGAGCCTCGCGGTGATCAGACGGTTGAAGCTGGACGAGGAGATCGTCAACGCCGACGGCGGAGCAATCGCGCTCGGCCACCCACTCGGCTCGTCCGGCTCCCGGATCCTGGTAACCCTGCTGGGCCGGATGGAACGCGGCCAAGCCCGCCGTGGCCTGGCCACCCTGTGCGTAGGCGTCGGCCAGGGCATGGCCCTGCTGGTCGAAAGGGTCTGAACCGGTGCCCAGCGAGATCGGCCCTTAGCGTGTGCACCGTCGTCTGCCGCTGGAGTCCACAGGCGGTCCTGCCGGTTCAGATGCTTGCCCTGCGCGACGAATTGGCCAGCCGGCGTTTCGACGATCCCAGCACGTGGTGGGCGGCGCACCCATTCGTAGTCGGTGGCCGAGATCAGGTTGGTGGCGGTACCTGGTGCGCGAGCGATCTGCGCAGCGGGATCACCGCCGTGGTTCTCAACCGACCTGAGAAGCGCAGGGCTGCGCCCGGCGCGCCGAGTCGAGGCGTGCTGCCACTGCTGGCCGTGCAGCACGCTGAGCGCTGGCCAGAGTTCGTCGACGTCGGCCCGATGGCCGGCTTCAACCTGGTCCTTGCCGGTCCTGACACGCTGTCCTGGTGGTCCTATGACGGCGACGCACTGTCGAGCCACGGCTTGCAGGCCGGGACGCATATGTTCACGCCGAAGGGGCTGGCCGTCCCGTTGCTCGACGAACGGTTCGCCCCCGAAAACACCACCGGCATCAGCCTTCCGGCCGGGACCGCGACGGTCGTGGCCGAGTGGCTGCCCATCATCCGGGACACCAGACCCGCCGATGATCCGCTGGCCCTCTTGGTCCGCGTCCCCGTCGGTGATGACACCTTTGAGACGGTGTTCGGGCAGTTCATCGCCGCGCGACCCGGCGCGTTACGACTGGACTATTCCCGGACGCCCGATCGCCCGCTGCCATGGACGACCGTCGAGTGGGAACACGGGGCTGGGGCGGCCACCCTTACCGGTTGACGGGTTCGCCGCCGCCTAGCGGTTCCCTGGCGTCCATCGAGCAGCTAGAATCCTTACTGAACGATCGGTCGGAAAATAGCGGTCGGAAATAGTAGGGAGCTCGCAGATGCCGTTACGCAGTTACGTGAACGCCGCCTGGATCGCCCCGTCGGAGGATGGCGTACCGCTGTTCGACGCCGTGACCGGCGAACAGATCGACACCATCTCCTCGGCGGGAATCGACATGCGCGCGGTCGCCGAACACGGCCGGACGGTAGGCGGCCCTGCGCTGCGTGAGCTCACCTTCCACCAACGCGCGGCGTTGCTGAAAGCGCTTGGGCTGTACCTACGCGAGCATCGCGAGGAGTTGTATGCGCTGTCTGCCCGGACCGGGGCAACGCTGTTCGACTCGAAATTCGACATCGACGGCGGCATCGGCGTGCTGCTCAGCTACGGCAGCAAGGGTCGGCGCGAACTGCCCAACGACACGGTGCTCACCGACGGCCCGGTCGAGCAGCTCGGCAAGGGCGGCCAGTTCCTCGGCCAGCACATCTACACGCCGCTGCGTGGCGTCGCGGTGCAGGTGAATGCGTTCAACTTCCCGGTCTGGGGGCCGCTGGAGAAATTCGCGCCGGCATTCCTGGCCGGCGTGCCCAGCGTGGTGAAACCTGCCAGCGCAACCGGCTACCTCACTGCCCGGCTCGTCGGGCTGATCATCGAATCAGGCCTGCTGCCCGAAGGCACGCTGCAGCTGATCTGCGGCGGAGTCGGCGATCTGTTCGATCACCTCACTGACCAGGATCTACTGTCCTTCACCGGCTCGGCATCCACCGCGCAGCGACTGAGAACCCACCCGACGGTGGTGGCGCGTTCGGTTCGATTCAACGCCGAGGCGGACTCGCTCAACATGTCCGTGCTTGGTCCGGACGCGACGCCTGGCACACCGGAATTCGATCTGTACGTCAAGCAGCTCGTCACCGAGATGACGGTCAAGGCGGGCCAGAAGTGCACCGCGATCCGCCGCGCGCTGGTCCCGGAATCGCAGCTGGACGCGGTAGCCGACGCCGCCGCAGCGCGGCTCGCGAAGATCGTGGTCGGTAACCCTGCCGAGGAGTCGGTGCGGATGGGCGCCTTGGCCAGCCTCGACCAGCGTGAAGAGGTCCGCCGATCGCTGAAAGCCCTGCTGTCGGTGGGCAAAGCGGTCTTCGGGGATCCCGATCATGTCGAGGTCGTCGGCGCCGACGCCGAACGCGGGGCGTTCATCTCGCCGGTGCTGATCCGCGCTGACGATGCCGAGCGCGCCGAGCCTCACGAGGTCGAGGCATTCGGCCCGGTCAGCACCCTGA
Source organism: Jatrophihabitans sp. (assembly GCA_036488285.1). GTDB lineage: Bacteria > Actinomycetota > Actinomycetes > Mycobacteriales > Jatrophihabitantaceae > Jatrophihabitans_A. The sequence continues at coordinate 6,866 of DASXHV010000059.1, forward strand.
TCGGCTACCGCGATACCGAGCACGTCATCGCGCTCGCAGCGCGGGGCCAGGGCAGCCTGGTCGGCTCGATCGTCAGCCACGATGCAGACTTCGCGCGCGACCTGGTCATCGGTGCCGCGGCCTGGCACGGCCGCCTGCTCGTCCTGGACCGTGACGATGCACCCGAGTCAACCGGGCACGGATCGCCGCTGCCGACGCTGGTGCATGGTGGCCCCGGCCGGGCCGGCGGCGGCGAGGAAATGGGCGGCATCCGCGGTGTCACACACCACATGCAACGAACCGCGGTGCAGGCCAGTCCGCGAG
>DASXHV010000135.1:0-25036 GCA_036488285.1 Jatrophihabitans sp.
CGCGTTCGCACTCTTCGCCCGCCGCGACCACGCCACCAGCTGGGCCCGCTCGCCCTCGGTCAGATCCACCACAGCAGCAACAGGACTCGGCACCCACCAAGTCTACGAGACTACGGACGAATTATTGCCTCACGACACTAGCCTCGCTCGCGACACCCGACGGCTGGCCGCAGACAGCGCTCGGTCTGCCGCGTTTCCTCCCCGAGGCTCGTATCAACGATGTCACCCTTGGCACCGCTGGCGTCCTGCTCGCTGCGCTGTGGGCCGGCCGGCTGGGGGTCGCAGCGCCGGCGAGCTGGCCGAGCACGCAGCCGACGTGCTCATCGCCGAGGCTGAGCACCTGCCGACCGGCACCAATTGGCGTTTCGTGCCACCCCGCTTCCGCGCCGACGCGCCCGGCGCCCAGATGCCCAATCTCTCGCACGGCCTTGCCGGGATCGCCGCAACGCTTGCTCTGGCCGGCGTCGAGCTGGACCGCCCGGACCTGACCGCCTTGGCCCACAGCGGTGCCGAACACCTGGTGACGCTCGGCGACACGAGCGGGCCTGGTTTCGTCGTTCCTCGCTACATCCCCAGCGATCTCAACGACGAGGACGAGGTCACCTACACCTGGTGCCACGGCGCGACCGGGACGTCGCTGCTCTTCCTCGCGCTGGACCTGGCAGGCGTCTCCGACGTCGCCGGCGAGGCACCGCTTGCTTGGCACCGCAGGTGCCTGTCGAGCGTCCGCACCTCCGGCCTGCCTGCCCGGCTGCACCCTGGCTTCTGGGACAACGACGGGCGCTGCTGCGGCACGGCAGGTGTCGGAGACGTGTTCCTGGACTCCTGGCACCGCTCGGGCAACGACGACGACCTCGACTTTGCACTGCACTTGGCAGACACCCTGGTCGAGCGCGCCGTGCTGGCTGGACCGCACGCCTACTGGCAGTTCGTCGAGCATCGCGCAGTGGAGCCGTTGCTGCCGCCCGGCGTGGGATGGATGCAAGGAGCAGCCGGCATCGCGGCTTTCCTCTTCCGTGCCAGCCGTATCGTGCAGGACGGGCATGCGGCCGAGGTGGTCCCGCGGATGGATACCTGGTGGGCGCTTCCCACTGGAAAATCCGAGTAAATCGGCGTCGCCGGCACCCGCTCAGGGTCGCTTGAGCGGCTCAGGTGGCGATGGTCGGTGCCGGCCCTGTCAGGGTGGCAGGGTGTAGCGGGCGAACAGATGCCACCCGACGAACGCCCAGGCGGCGAACAGGAAAAGTCGACCAACAGGTTTCTGAGCTACCACCGCCGCAATTCGGGTGAGGCTGACCCAGCGCCGGTCAACGAAGCCGCAGTAGAGCTCCCACGTCACGGCTGCCGCCAGCAGCACTACCCAGGCAACGGAGATGACCACTCAGCTCACCCTGGCGTGGCGGCGTACCAGCGCGACGAGCGGTACGGATCCGAGCACCAGCCAACCGCAGAACAAGACCAGGCGTAGCGCGTGCCACGTCAGCGCGTGATCGAGCACCGTGCTCAGCGTCGGAACAGCCGATGATCGGCCGCCGAGGGCAAGCCCCAAGCCCTCAAGGCACGCGGTGGCCGATGCAGCCAACAGCCAGGGCAGCACCCTGCGCAACCGGACCGGTTCGGCACGCAGCTGCCGTTGGCCCTCGATGGGTGTCCGTCCAGCGAATGCGAGCACCGAGCCGACAACAACAATGGGTATTCCGACGGCGAAGTAGCACGTCAACGTGAACGGCCGTAGCCCGGTGGCCCAATAGCCAAAGGCCGCGACGCAGAGGATGCACGCGATACGACCGGGCACCGACTGAACCCTTCGGACTCGCGGCAGCCTCATCCACGCAACGATCCTCTCCACCTCGCCATCAGCTAACAGCCCTGGCCGGATGCCGGCTTCCGGGCGGCTGGAATGGACGTGCGTGGCCACGGGCGATCGTCACGACCCAGCGAGATCGGGGCGTAGCGAATGCTCGCTCACGTGCCCGAGAACATCGCGGTCGTCAGCGCATTCGGCGAGCAGTCGAGCAGGAGCCATGCCTGAGTTGAAATTTAGTGCTCGTTATCTTGCTGTTCTGTGCAAATTACTGCACGATTGCATAATGTCCGCGACCCGCGATGAGATCCACAAGCAGCCGGATGCGTGGCTGAAGGCCGCCGCTGCGGCGACCCAGTACGTCTCTTCGCTACCGCGCCCCGGTGAAACCGTCGCGGTCGTCGGCTGTGGGACGTCCTGGTTCATGGCGCAGGCGTACGCGCGGATCCGAGAAGCTGCCGGCGAGGGCTGGACGGACGCGATCGCGGCGTCGGAGATGCCGCACCGCAACTATGACCGGGTGCTGGCCATTACTCGCTCCGGGACGACCACCGAAGTCCTCGACCTGGTTCACCGGATGCGCGGTCAGGTGCCCACGCTCGCCATCACATCGGATCTGTCCACACCAATCGTCGCAGCCGCTGATGAAACGATCGACCTGAGCTTCGCAGGCGAAGAATCGGTGGTGCAGACGGTCTTTGCGACCGCCTGCCTGAGCCTGCTCCGTGCTTCACTCGGATGGAATCCGGCGGAGGTGGCGCAAGCCGCGCGGAGCGCGCTTGCCCAACAGCTACCAGCCGCTCTGACCTGTGCCGACCAATGGACATTCCTCGGCTACGACTGGAGCGTCGGATTGGCCGAAGAGGCGGCGTTGAAGATGCGGGAGGCGTGCCTGGCCTGGACCGAGGCATACCCGGCGATGGAATATCGGCATGGCCCGATCAGCATCGCCCAGCCCGGACGAGCCGTCTGGTGCCTGGGGCGTGCACCAGACGGTCTCGCCGAGCAGGTCGCGGCGACCGGTGCCGACTTCGTCCAGTACGACGAGGACCCGCAAGTCAGCCTCGTACGCGTACACCAACTTGCACTCGTCGTGGCCGCACGTAAGGGCATCGATCCTGACCACCCGCGCAACCTGACGAGGTCCGTGGTCCTGAGCTGACCGGGGCCGCCTGACCGGCCCGCGAAATCACCGAGCGTCGAGCCTGGCGAGTTCGTCGGTGCTGAGCCGAAGCTCGCCGGCCTGCGCCGAATCTCGGATCGTCTCGGGCCGCGATGATCCCGGGATGGGAATGACCCTGGGCGACTTGGCCAAGATCCAGGCCAGGCACACACGCTGCGGACTCACGTCGTGGTCGGCTGCGATCTGCTGGAACGCTGAGTGCTCGCTGCCTAGCTCGGCTGCTGCCGAGATGCCCCCGAGTGGGCTCCACGGCAGGAAAGCGATGCCGAGCTGGTCGCACAGTTCGAGTTCCGGTTCGCTGCTGCGAAAGGTTGGCGAGAACTGATTCTGAACCGAGACCAACCGGCCGCCCAGAATCTCGTCGGCTTGCCGGATCTGGTCGGGGTTCGCGTTGGAGATGCCGGCCATCTCGATCTTGCCCTCGTCGAGCAGTTCGGCGATGGCGCCGACCGAATCGGCATAGGCAACGGTGGGATCGGGCCGATGAAATTGATAGAGGCCGATGGCGTCAACTCCGAGCCGCTTGAGTGATTCCTCGGCAGCCTGCTTCAGGTAGCTGGGATTGCCGTTGAGCGTCCAAGATCCGTCGCCTGGGCGCAGGTGACCGCCCTTGGTCGCGACCAGGACACGAGATGTGTCTCCGCCGTAGGTGGCCAGCGCCTTGGCGAACAGCAATTCGTTGTGGCCGATATCGTCAGCGTGCAGGTGATAGGCATCCGCGGTGTCGAAGAACGTGATGCCGGCGTCCAACGCGGCGTGAATAGTGCTGATCGAACGCTGTTCGTCAGGCCGTCCCTCGATGGACATCGGCATGCCGCCGAGTCCGATGGCGCTCACCTCAACGGTGCCGATAGTGCGGGTCTGCATGAAGAAACTCCTAATTGTGAACGCAGATTCGGTGGTGCATGTGAACGCCAGGTGCTACCAGGCGTAGTCCTCCGGCGCGGTCTGATGTCCGGGGAAGATCTCGTCCAGACGAGCAAGGGCCTTGTCATCCAGGCGCACATCGACCGCACGAACGGCTGCATCGAGTTGTTCCTGGATTCGCGGGCCGATGATGGGCGCGGTCACCGCTGGTTGATGCAACAGCCAGGCCAAGGCGACATCGCCGGGTTCATGGCCGAGCTCCTTGGCGAAGTCCTCATAGGCCTCGATCTGCGGGCGGTTCTGCTCGACTGTTTCGGCAGCCCGACCTTCCAGGCGACGCTTGCCCTCTCGCTGCTTGCCCAACACGCCGCCGAGCAAACCGCCGTGCAGCGGCGACCACGGCAGGACGCCGAGTCCGAAATGCTGCGCGGCCGGCAGCACTTCGAGCTCAATCTGGCGGGTGGCGAGGTTGTAGATGGATTGCTCACTGACCAGGCCGTTGAAGTGTCGAGCCGTGGCCGCGGCCTGTGCCTGGGCGATATGCCAGCCGGCGAAGTTGCTGCTGCCTGCGTAGATGATCTTGCCCTGCGCGACGGCAACCTCCATCGCCTGCCAGATCTCGTCCCACGGCGTACTGCGATCGATGTGGTGGAACTGGTACAGGTCGATGTAGTCGGTCTGCAGCCGGGACAGGCTGGCATCGAGTGCGCGGCGAATGTTGAGTGCCGAAAGCTTCCCGTCGTTGGGCCAGTCACCCATGTCTCCGTACAGCTTGGTGGCCAGCACGGTGCGCTCGCGGCGCCCGCCGCCCTGGGCGAACCAGTTGCCGACGATCGTCTCGGTCACGCCCTTGCCCTTGTCGCGGCCGTAGACATTGGCGGTGTCGAAGAAGTTGATGCCGTACTCGTGTGCAGAATCCATGATCGAGAACGAGTCCGGCTCGCTGGTAAGCGGACCGAAGTTCATGGTGCCCAGGCACAGGCGACTGACGGACAGGCCGGTACGGCCCAGATGAGTGAACTCCATGCATTCCACCTTGCTGCGCGATCCGCCAGTTGTCCAACAGGAGAAGCCGTTCACACTCATTAGCTAAGCTTCTCAATCATGGAGCTTCGCCAACTCGAACACTTCGTGGCCGTTGCCGACAGCAAGCACTTCACTCGTGCCGCAGAGATGTTGTCGATCTCGCAATCCGGCTTGTCTGCCTCGATCCGCTCGCTCGAGCGCGAGCTGCACACGTCGCTGTTTCATCGCAACACGCGACGGGTCGAACTGACCGAGACAGGACATGCCCTGCTGGCCGAATCGCGACGGACGCTGGCCAGTGCGGTTGCGGCCCAAGATGCGGTCGCTGCGGTGCGTGGACTGCTTCGCGGGAACCTCACGGTAGGCGCCGAGCAATGCATCGGCGTCGTCGATGTGCCCGCTCTGCTGGCCAGGTTCCGCAAGGCGCATCCGGGCGTCGAGATCGTCCTGCGCCAGGCGGGTTCGGCTTGGCTATTGGACGAGCTGGCCTCGAGCCATCTGGACCTGGCGTTCGTGGCGACCTCGGGACGCCAGGTCGAGGGCATCGAGCTCCTTCCCATGGCCAGGGAGCCGATGGTCCTGGTGTGCCATCCCGAACATCGACTTGCCACCCGCAAACAGGTTGCCATCGAGGAACTCGCTGAAGAGACGTTCGTCGACTTCCATCCCGAGTGGGGAGCGCGGGTGATCAGTGATCGCGCCTTCGCCGCGGCCGGCATCGAACATCCGGTCACGCTCGAGGTGAATGACGTGCACACCCTGCTGGACCTGGTCGCGCATGGGCTCGGCATCGCCCTGGTTCCCGCACCGATTGCGGCCAAGAAAGCTGCAAAGCTGCCCGCGATCGCACTGCGCAGGTCCGCTGCGGAGTACTGGCAGGTATCCATCGCGGTGCCGAGCGGGGACGCCATCAGCCTTGCCGCACAAGCCCTGCTGGGAATGCTGCCGCGACGCAACCGTCTTCAGCGCGGTCTACCGCCCGGCCATGAGTTGGCTTCCTAGTAAGCAGCAGCCACCTGGTACCAGCCGGCTAGTAACAACCGCTCACGGTCCTAAACGACCATCCACGACAGCACCGAGATGGACTGCAGGTAGACGAGCAGGCACATGAAGACCAGGAACGCGACGCTCCATCCGAATACCCGCCGGAAGATGTCGCCCTCGCGCCCCTCGAGCCCGACTGCGGCGGCCGCGATCGCGAGGTTCTGCGGCGAGATCATCTTGCCCAGTACCCCGCCGGAGGAGTTCGCCGCGGCAAGCAACGTCGGCGACAGATGAGCCTGCGACGCAGCAGTGACCTGGAGGGCGCCGAACAATGAGTTCGACGAGGTGTCCGAGCCGGTAACCGCAACACCGAGCCATCCCAGAATCGGGGACAGCAGCGCAAACAAGCCTCCGGCTCCAGCCAGCCACAGACCCAACGTCTGGGTTTCGCCTGCCTCGTTCATGACGAAGCCGAGCGCGAGTACAGCCATCACGGTGAGGATTGCGAACTTCAGCTGCGCGAGCGTGCGCCCATAGCTGCGCAACGCACGGCCCAGCCCTACACGAAGCACGATCATCGTGAGCAGACCGGAAATCAGCAGCAGGGTACCGGCGGCCGACAGGATGTTCAGCTTGAAGGTGGTGACGACGGCCTTGCCCTTGCCGTTGAGGAGGTGCAGACCCGGCCAGTCATAGATACGGGTCACCGACTCCAGGCCGGTTCCAGCGGTGCCGGGCTTGGTCGGGGCCACCCCGGTGATTGCCGATACGCGGGTGGCGAGCACGAAAACCACGATGATGATCAGGTACGGCGCGTAGGCCTTGAAGATCTCGGCAGGGGTGTCGCGGCCAGGTGTTCCAGGGCCGTCGCCGGCGTCGGTAACCACGACCGGGTGCGCCCCCGCTGCCTCGCCAGAGTTGACGCGCGGCGGGGCTGCCGGAGCCTGCCGAGCGGATCCGTCCTCGGGCGTCTCGACGTAGGCCCCCACCGGACGCCAGACGCGCGTGAATGCCAGGACGGCCAACGCCGAAGCCAGCGCTGCGATGATGTCGGTCAGTGGGATCGACCAGAAGTTCGAAGCGAGGTATTGGAATACGGCGAACGTGGCGCCACACAGTAGTGCCGCCGGCCATACCTGGCGCAGACCGCGCCGTCCGTCGACGATGAACACCAGGACAAGCGGAACGAAGACCGCGAGGATCGGCGTCTGGCGCCCGACCATCGCGCCTAGGTCGCTGACAGGCAACTTGGTGACCGTCGACAGCGTCGTGATCGGCACGGCGAGCGCCCCGAACGCGACCGGCGCCGTGTTCGCGACCAATGCCAGCGTCGCCGCCTTCAACGGCCGGAATCCCAGCGCAATGAGCATGACTGAGCTGATGGCCACCGGCGTGCCAAAGCCTGCAAGCGCCTCCATCAGGGCCCCGAAGCAGAACGCGATGATGATGGCTTGAATCCGCTGGTCGTCGCTGATCGAGGCGAAAGATCTGCGAAGGACGTCAAAGTGGCCGGTCTCGACAGTCAGGTTGTAGACCCAGATGGCATTGATGACGATCCACATGATGGGAAAGAACCCGAAGGCGGCGCCGAGCAGCCCGCTGTTCAGGGCGTCGCCGATTGGCATGGAGTAGAAGGCCACCGCGACTATCAGCGCGACGACGAGCCCGATGATCGACGCGAGCCAGGCGCGCATGCGCACCACCCCCAGCAGGACGAACAACGCGACCAGGGGCAGCGCGGCCACGATCGAGGACAGTCCGAGCGAGTTGCCCACAGGGTCATAGACCTGCTGGTAGTCGGCGAGCATCGACGTACTCCCTTCCTGTAGAGATCTCTCTACTCGAACGTCGGCAGGTCGCGCTACTGGTAGCCGGTCGCGCGAACGTTCGGGCGATGGGTCAGTACATTGCCGATCATCTTGCTATCGTCCGCGCGCGCACGCCAATCGAACTGAGCGGCATCGAGCTCGTGCCGCGCTTAGCGGAAGGTCAGCACCGTCGCCGGTCCATCGGTTCCGGCCGCAGTCGTCGCGGCATGGAATAGCCGGCCACGGCCCCGCGCTGAGGATTGGCATCAGAGGTGTGCGACAGACAGGAGAGGTCGATGCATATCGCGGTGATCGGGACAGGCAACATAGGCGGCACTCTCGGGCGTGCCTTAGCCCGAGCCGGACATCAGGTGACGTTCGGATCGCGCCACCCCGGCGATGATCAGGCCGCCGGTGATACCAGCGCGGTCGTGGCCACACTGGCGGAAGCCCTCGATGGCGGCCAGGTCGTGCTGCTGGCCGTACCCGCCAGGGCGATCGATGACTTCCTGGCCGAGCACGCCGAGGCGATAAACAGCAAGCTGGTCATAGATGCCACCAACCGAATGGGATCGGCGAACGCCAACGCCGCTACCCAAGTCAGCCAAGCAGCGCCGCAGGCACGCTATGCCCGCGCTTTCAACATGCTGGGATGGGAGAACTTCGCCGATCCGCTCTTCGACGGCGTACCGGCTGATCTCTTCTTCAGCGCCTCGCAAGCCGACCGGGAGTTGGTAGCGGAGCTCATTGCCGCGGTCGGCCTGCGGCCTGCCTACCTTGGCGAGGACAAGCAGGACGTCGTGGACGGAGTGCTGCCACTCTGGCTCTCTCTCGTCCAGGCCAGCGGCGGCAACCGCAACATCGCCTTCCGCGTCCTCGAGAAATAGCGTCCGCAACTGACGACGTCAGGACGTCGGGGTGGTGTCGATGGCGTCGACCGCGTCGATGATGCGAACCAACGCGGCATGCAGTGATTGCAGCTCCGAGACGTCGACCCCCAGCCGCTGCGCGATCGCAGCCGGAATCCTCTCGGCCTGCGCGCGCAGCTTCTGCCCGGCAGCGGTCAGGCTGACGTCCAGCTGCCGCTCGTCTTTGCGATTGCGCGATCGAGTGATGGCACCGGCTGATTCGAGCCGCTTCAAAAGGGGCGACAGGGTGGCAGGCTCAAGCCTGAGCAGTTCACCGAGACGCTTTACCGACAGCGGAGCCTCGCCCCATAAGGCGAGCATCACGAGATATTGCGGATGCGTCAAGCCCATAGGCTCGAGGTAGGGACGGTAGACCGTCAACACGCTGCGCGACGCAATGGACAGGGCGAAACAAACCTGCCTCTCCAGAGCGAGCGGATCATCGACTGTCATCTCGGCCGGTATGGGCTTCGGCTTGCTGCTCATGGGTGGACTCCCCCGTCGACTTGGTCACGCTGCGCTCGACACGGTATCATTTAGTTAGTGTACGAATGATTAGTGGCGATGTTATACGTAGCTATCTGTTTGGGATGGCGGAATTGGATTGTGAGACCGTGAATCGGACCGCAGCCATCGATGCTTCCGACGTGAACCGCGCCGAAGGCACGCGACGACCAAACCGACCAAGCCGACCGGGCCCCTTGCAGTGGCTCTGGTACAGCGTGGGCGGTGGCCTGGCGCCGAGGTTCAACGAATGGGTGCTGCACGACACGACGTGTGGAACCTGGGCTCTCCGACAGGTCCTTCGCTCCTGTCTCGTGTTGACTCCGCTGATCGCGGTCGTCCTCGTCATCCCACCCGGGCCGTTCTGGATCCGCGCGATGGCGGCCCTGGGCGGCGTGATCATGGCGATGATCTTCTCGATCGGCTACATCGTCGAGACCACCGAACATCGGCTGAAGAAGGCCGGCTATCCGGTCGGCACCGGCGAACGCACCCGCGGCACGCGCAGCACAACGCACCGCTCCGATGCCGTTGCGCGCCGCCGCAAGAAGATGTTCGACCGGATGGACCGACGGCGCGAGAAGTGATGAACCTGCGGTGCCGACGGTGCTTTTCATGCCGTCAGGCACGGAGCGGCTCCTCGGCGCTGCATTCAGGGCTGGCGCTGCTGGACCGGGTCGAGGGTTCCTTGGGCCGCTCGGGACCCTGAGGGGCCGCCGCCGGGTCCACGGAGGATGTAGGCAGCGGCCACGGCGAGCAGTGCTCCGGCCAGCGGTCCCGCCAGGTATATCCAGAAGTCATGGAAGTCTGCCCGAATCAGGTCCGGCCCGAACGAGCGTGCTGGATTCATGGACGCACCGCTGACCGGGCTGGCCCACAGCCCGGCGAGGACGATGTAGGACCCGACTCCCAGCGCGGACAGCGGGCCGATGTTTTGCGCGGTGGAAGCTGTCCCGAGGATGGTGCTGACCAGGCCCAGGGTGAGCAGAGCTTCGATCACCAGCGCCTGGCCGCTGGTGAAACCGGCGCCGGCAACTGTGGCTCCCAGCTGACCCTGGGTTCCGAACGTGCCACGCAGCAGGGCACACGCCAACGTGGCGCCAACCAGTTGCGCCAGGACGTAGCCGGGCACCCGCCGCCACTGAAAGTCACCGCGTAGCGCGAAGGCCACGCTGACCACCGGGTTCAGATGCGCGCCGGAGACCGCGCCCATGAACAAGATCACCGCGAGCACAACCAGGCCGGGCGCGACCACGGCTGCGCCTCGCCCGATACCGCCGTGGGTGTCGGCATCCAGCACCGCGCCACCCGCACCCGCTACCACTAGCAAGAAGGTGCCGAGAACCTCGCTGAACAGACGCCGCCACTCATGATTCAGGTCGGTGAAATCCCGCACCCATAGCGGATCATGCTGACGCCGGTCCGCGCCGTCATGGTCCGTCACAGCTTGACGACCTTTACCGGGATGTCGGTGTTTTCCTCGATGTAATAGGAGGCGCACACCCGGTGATACCCGTCGGCTATCTGCGCCGAGTGCCACTTGTGGACCTGACCGCGGATCATCAGACATGGCGACAGCGGCTGTCCGGCAGCGATGCGCGCCAGATCCCTGGCCACGTGCTCGTTGTCGCGGGGCAGCAGCACGAGCCCACTTGCCCGCAGAATGTCTTTGGCTTTGTAGTGGACAACCGGCGCGGCCCTCAGCGCAGCCACCAGGGCACGGACCCTCTTGGGCCCCGCGAGCAGTGACAAGTAGGCGGCGGCAGCGGGATAGTCATGGTCCTCAGGCCTGTCGAGCCACAACACCGTTGCGTACTGCGCGGACCCCGCATCCGCACTGCGTGTTGCCGCCGCGCCGACCGGCTCAATGGCCTGCAGGCCGGGCTCGCCCTCGTCTGATGTCATCCTCAACGCCTCCGATCGAGCAGCGTCCGCCCGCCCGAACGCAACGATGCAAGTATCCCAGCGTCGCCTGTGACACGTTCGGCGTCAGGACACGACGGGCTGCTCTGCCGCGCTCTCCACTTCGAGGACCTCCTGGCGGTGCACGCCCACCGAATTGTTGGCAATGCGTGGACGGAGATACAGCAGGTACCAAAGGACGCCGACGACTTCGGCTCCGAGCAGGTACTTGGCGGCTGTGTGGCCTTCATGCGGGGTCAGCGCGATCACGATGACGCCCGCCGCATAGGCGAGGGCTAGGCCCGCGACGAGCAGGAACCAGCGGCCGAGCGAGAAGTCGCCTGCGCGATGAAAGGGCATCTTGCCTTTCCGGTGGGCGTAGATGGCGCCACCCACCGTCAGGACATAGATGAAGTAGTAGGCGACGCTGCAGATTGACACGACGTTGGCCGCAACTCCTGCCGAGAGAAGGTTGATTCCGATACCTACTGCCGCGACAAGCAAAATTGAGGCGATCGGTGTCCGGGTTCTGCTGTTGACGGCGCCGAGCACCGTGGACCCGGGGAGCATTCTGTCGCGGGACAACGCAAAGGCCAGCCGGGTAGCCACGACCATATTGGCCAGCACGCAGGAGAAGATCGCTAGGAAGACCACGACCTGCAGAACTCCGCCCGCAACGGCTCCGAAGTGACTTTGGAAGATGTAGATGAGGGGATTCTTGGGTTGGCCGAGCAGGTCACCTACGCCGTGCGGGATCGCGATGAGGAATCCGACAATCATCAGCAGGCTTGCCGCAACGGACACGTAGTTGGCGCGGATCATGGCAAGCGGTGTCACAGACCGGGGATCGTGGGTCTCTTCGGCAAGGTCTGCTGCGCCCTCCCATCCAATGAAGCAGTACAGCGGGAGTAGTGCGGCCAGAACGAAGCCATACCAGAGGGCGCCACCCGATGTTCTATGGGTGGAGACGAGGATGCGGAGGCCGGCGTCGTGGTGGAAGAAGAAAATGGACCCCACGATGAGGAGTGCGGCAGCAGCGACGGATCCCACGATCTCGAAGAAGACCCCGATGTTGTTCACTGCGCTCACGGCACGAATGCTGATGATGTTGATGACAGCCGCAACCGTCATGGCGAGAGTAGCGAGCAACACGATGTCGCCGTGGGTGGGCGACTTCCAGATATCACCGGCAAAGACTGTCGCGAGGGCGACGGCCGTAGCAGCAGTGCCGGCCATGAAGGCGAGTAGCGCCGTATAGCCCGTGAACCAACCGTAGTGAACGTTGATGAGGCGGCTGTTCCATTGATAGGCGAACCCGGTTATGGGTATGCGGGCAGCCAAGTGGGCATACACGAGCACGATCAGGAAGACTCCTGCCGCGCAAGGAATCCACAGCCATACGCCCACCGCACCGCTGGTGCCGAACAGGCTCGGGAGCAGGAAGAAGATCGCCGTCGTTATGCTGACCATCGAAAATGCTACGGCGAAGGACGCGAACGGTCCCATAGTGCGGCGCAGCGACTGGCTATATCCAAAATGATGGAGATCACCGACATCTTCTGGTGCCGACAGCTCTTTCTCTAGGTTGGACAACTTCTTCGCCTTTCTCGTAGTTGCTCGCTGGGCCCGTCGACCGCGGACCACTTCAGGTGAATCACGCGGCTGCGTCGATACCGAACTTGGACTCGACGTCTCCGAGAACCTCGTCAAGGACGTCCAGCGCATGGCTGAGCTGTTCATGGCGGATGTCCAAAGGCGGCTTGATCTTGATCAGGTTCCCGAGTCCGCCGTAGCGCGACTCCCCGAAGATCACGCCTCGCTCCTGTGCTCTGAGGAAGACTTCGTGGGACTCGGCTGTTGCCGGCTCTTTGGTGCCACGGTCGCGTACAAGCTCGATGGACACCATCAGCCCGGGCGACCTGACTTGGCCGATGAGAGGGTGCCGTCGCTGCATATCGAGAAGGCGCTGCGTCGCGTAGTTTCCGTGATCGGCAGCGGCGGCGCTCAAGTCGTCGGCGATGATCGCGCGAACTGCGGCCAGCCCTGCTGCGATCGAGATCGGGAACTGACCGAAGGTGAGCTGGTCGTCGCCCGCGACGAATTTGGCATGCTCAGCTTTGGTAAGTACTCCGGCCAACGGAAAGCCTCCCCCGACGCCTTTGCCGAAGACCAGGATGTCGGGCTTGATGTCGTAGTAGTCGCTGGCCCACAGTGCACCGGTGCGGCCAAGGCCGGTCTGCACTTCATCGACGATGAGCAGAATCCCGTACTCGTCGCAGATTTCACGGATGCCGTGGTGCCATCGCGACGAGAACTCGTTGTGACCGCCGTTGCCCTGAATTGGCTCGTAGATGAGAGCGGCCACCGAGCCTTCAGCACCCTTGTTCAGAATCTCGCGGATCAACTGAAGAGACAGCTCGGTGTCCTGCTCGATGGTGAGGCCGGCGCGCGGACGATACATGTCCGGTCGCGGCAGGCGCAGGAACTGCGGCTGAAGTGGTCCAAAAGCGTTGTCGGGGTGCGGCCAACTCGCAGCCATCGTCGTGATCGAACGCCCGTGGTAGGCGTCGTGCAGCACGGCGATGTGCTTGGCGTCCGGCCGGTTGCGCATAGCCAACTTGAATGCTGTCTCCACCGCCATCGATCCGTGCAACGTGAACCCCACTCGGTCGAGACCGTTCGGGGCGATGCTCACCAGCAGCTCGGCCAGGTCCAGAAGAGCGGGGGTATGAAACGTCGGGCGGGCGTGTGTGATCTGGCGAGTCTGCTCGATCGCCGCCTCGATCACCCGCGGGTCGTTCGCCCCGAGATTGTTCGACCACGCCTGCGCCGTGCAGTCGATGTATTGCTTTCCCTTGTCGTCCCAGACAATCGAACCGCTCGCCCGAACGAGGGTGATCTTGTCAGGATCTCCGCCGGGCGGCTCATGAAGCAGCACTGTCTTGGCGCGCTCCCGCAGACTCCGAAGCTCTTCTTTGGTGGGCACGTCAGGCATGATTCTGTCCTCCTGGATCAACGAACGCCATTGCAACGGCTTGAACCTAAGAGGCTGAGGAGGCCGCCGTGAAAGACCTATTCCCGTATAGTTGATAGATGGCGTCTATGAATGTGGACCTGCGGCAGCTGCGGTCCTTCGTCGCCGTAGCGCGGTCGCTCAACTTCACTCGCGCCGCCGAAGAGCTGCACATCGCGCAACCATCGTTGAGTCACACCATCCAACAGCTGGAGAAGAACATCGGTTTGGCCCTGCTCATTCGCACGACCCGGACGACGGAGCTCACTCGCGAAGGCGCAATCTTTCTCGTTGAAGCCGAAGCCGTCCTCGGCCGGTACGAAGCAGCCATGACACGTACCGCACAAGTCGCGCGGGGTGAGGTGGGTCAACTGCGAGTTGGCTACCTCATCGGCGCAGCCGTCGACCACGTGCCGGCCATCACGCGCGCTTTCAATGACGCCTACCCCGAAGTCCAGCTGGATCTCATCGAGTACAACTTCGCGACACCCAATGCTGGCCTGGACACCGGAGAGACAGACGTCGCCATCGTGAGGCCGCCCCTTAGCGCCATGACGGGCATCATCCAGACGATCCTCCTGCAGGAACGCTGCTACGTCTGCGTATCCAGCCAGCACCACTTCGCCGGACGGGACTCGATCAACGTCGCCGAGCTCCTCGACGAGCCAATCATCGCCGCACCCGGAGAAGGCATCTGGCGCGACACCTGGATCCTCAACGATTTGCGCGAAAAGCCGGCCCGTGTCACGTACGAGGCCGCCACCTTCGAAGCCGAGCTCAGAGCCGTCGCGGTAAGTCAAAGCATCTCCATCATGCCCGCGATCGCGCCACGCCTGTACTCGCGTCCAGGTGTCACGTTCATCCCCATCCACGGTCTCCCCGACTGTCAGGTGGCCGTCGTCCGTCGACATGAAGCACCACTGACCGCGATCAACTTCGCGAAGCTCGCCCGTCGTGTTGTAAAGCGATCAATCAGCGCCTAGGCACCGCGCGATCGCAAGATTCGAGAATCGGTGGACGGGCAGACCGGAGAGTAGCCGCCGCGGGACCCGCATGGCTGGCTTGGAGTCGATCTGCCCCTGGCGGAGGTTCAGCACGCTTCCGGTCTCGGCCGACCCGCTAAACGTCTACACGCGATCCCATCACGACCGTCCGGTCGACCGGGAGCCCGAAGTAGGCAGCCGGACTGGCAGCGTTGCGTGAGAGTGCGATGAACAGCTTCTTGCGCCAGGTCATCAGCGCGCGATCAGGCCCACGCTCGATGGTGATGCGCGACAGGAAGTAGAGAGCGGTGTCCGGATCGATGTCGAGTTCCTCGGTGAGCAGTAACGCGTCGCGAAGCACCTGCGGGACGTCCTGGTTGTCCTGGAAGCCGAACCGCGCAGCGAGATGAACGACACCATCGTCGGAGTACCCGAGCGAGTCGACGGATAACCGCTCACTGCGAGGGACGTGCGGAACGTTCTCCGAAACTACCGACACGATGACGACATGCTCGTGCAGCACCTGGTTGAACTCCACGTTGGCGCGAAGCGCGAGCGGCACCGTCTCCTTCGTGGGGTGCGGGAACACCGCGGTGCCGGGCACCCGGGTCACCGGGGCTTGTCGCAGCTGCTCGACGAAATCGGTAAGGGACCCTTCGAGCTCGATGCGGCGTGCCGTGATCAGCCCACGTCCGCGCTGCCAGGTGAGCATGACAGTCACGACGATCACGCCGATGAGCAGCGGCAGCCAGCCACCGTGCGCCACCTTGGTGAGGTTGGCCGCGAAGAAGGTCAGCTCGAGCACGCCGAACACCACCGCGACCACAACCAGCCGCCAACCCTGCCAATGCCAGGCGGCGCCGGCGAGGATCAGGAACAGCGTCGTGGTCAACAGCAGCGTCCCGGTGACGGCGAGTCCGTAGGCGGTGGCCAGCCGGCTCGACGAACGGAATGACAGCGTGAGGATCAGCACGGCGCCGAACAGCAACCAGTTCACGACCGGCACATAGATCTGGCCACTCTCCTCCGTGGACGTCTGCCGGACTGTCAGGTGCGGCAGGAACCCCAACCGCATCGCCTGCCGCGTGACCGAGAACGCCCCAGAGATCACCGCCTGCGATGCGATGACCGTCGCCAGCGTCGCCAGCACGACCATGGGCACGCGTCCCCAACTCGGCACCATCATGAAGAATGGGTTCGAGACAGCTTTCGCCTGGTGCAGGATCAGCGCTCCCTGCCCCAGGTAATTCAGCGTCAGGGCCGGAAAGACGACGGCGAACCAGGAACGGCGGATGGGCGGCCGCCCGAAGTGACCCATGTCTGCATAAAGCGCCTCGGCTCCGGTGATTGCGAGCACCACTGCGCCCATCGCAATGAATGCGATGTAGGGATGGTCGGCGACAAACGTGACGATATAGCTGGGCGACAGTGCGCGCAGGATGTCTGGATGCTCGACGATCCTCGGCACCGCGAGTACCGCCAACGTCAGGAACCACAGCACCATGACGGGTCCGAACAACCGGCCGACCTTGTGCGTGCCGAAGCGCTGTACGGCGAACAACACGGCCAGGATCGCAACGCTGATCGGCAGCACGAGATTCGCGACGTTCGGGGCGGCAACCTCGATGCCCTCCACCGCTGACAGCACCGAGATCGCCGGCGTGATGACACTGTCGCCGAAGAACAAGGACGCACCGATGACGCCGAGCATCATCGCCACCGGCACCAGCCGTCCACGGGATCTGATGCGCTCACGGATCAAGGCAGCCATCGCCATGATGCCGCCTTCACCGTCGTTGTCAGCGCGCAGGATGAATACCACGTACTTCACCGAAACGATCAGCAGGATCGACCAGAACACCAGGGAGATGACGCCGTAGACGTCCGATGCGGTCGGCTTGACCGCGCCGTGGTCGATCGAGAACACCGTCTGCAATGCGTAGAGCGGGCTGGTGCCGATGTCGCCGAAGACGACGCCCAGGGCGCCGAGAGCTAGTCCGAACACACTCCCACTGTGTGCGGCAGGATGCGCCGGGTTGCCTCTGTCACCAGACAAGTGGTGGTCCGTTTCTGTCGATCTCACTCCAACAGTCCGCGGTCAGGCTGTCCGCGTGTTCAGCTCTCCTCATCGATTTTCAGGACGCCGTTCTGACGGACGAGACGGAATTGGGTTTGCGTGGTGACGACTCGGCCGTCCTTGTAGTGGTAGGTGAGCGTCGCGGAGGCGGTGTTGGGTGCGTTGCCGTTCGCGCCACTGACATCGACGCGTTGGATGGTGTTCCAGTAGCTGTCGTAGGTTTGGCGGTTCTGCGCCCTGGTGGTCTGGAAGTGCGGCGTCAGCCTGGCCCAGCCTGCGTCGAGGTTGGCGGGAATGAGATTGAAATAGGCGACGATCGCGTTCGCCAGTTGCTGGTTGGTCGGCGCGCTGCTCGGAGTCGCCGAGGTAGTCGACGCAGACGGCGACGGCGCCGACGACGATGGGGACGGCGACGATGAGGACGCCGACGATGAGGACGCCGACGCTTTAGCCGTCGACCTCGTCGGTGACAGCGCCGGTGCGTGGGACGTGGGACTCTTCGCCCTGTTGTTGCTGTGGCCTGTCCCGCTCAGCAGGACTATTGCGAGCACCGTTCCGAGTGCGACGACGATCAACGCGGCGGCGATAGGCAGCCATGAGCGCCGCCGTTTGCGGTCGTCCGGTCGCGGAGCCGGCGGGCCGACCGACGGCGGTGGCGGCGGAGCGGAAAATGCGCGGGTGTTCTCGGGCGTGACCGGGGCGGCGCCAGGCGGTGCGGGCCGCTGATGGGTCATGACCTGCGTTGTCGAACTCGTCGGCGCATAGCTGACGCTCTGCAGGTCCGGGAGGGTGTTCGCGACGTCAACCATGCTGGGCCGTGAGGCCGCGTCAGGAGACATCATCGTCTTCAGCATTGGCGTAAGGGGCCCGCTGCGGGTCGGCGGCTCCGGCTGCCCGGAGGCGACCCGGTGCAGCACGGCCATCGGGTTCTGATCGGTACCGAACGGCGGGTTGCCCTCGACCGCCGTATAGAGCGTCGCGCCCAGCGAGTAGACGTCGCTGGCGAAGTCCGAGTTGGCGCCGCGCGCAACCTCCGGGGCGATGTAGGCGGGCGTGCCGGTCACCATGCCGGTCGACGTCAGGGTGATGTCGTCGAAGGCGTGCGAGATGCCGAAGTCGGTGATCTTTGCGGTGCCGTCCTCGGCTATCAGGACGTTGCCGGGCTTCACGTCACGATGCACAATGCCGGCGCGGTGCGCGGCTGCCAGCGCAGCGGCCACCTGCGTGCCGATCCGGCCAACCTCGGCCGGCGAGAGCGGTCCGTCCTCGCGCAGAATTTCCTGCAGACTGCGCGAAGGGACGTACTGCATGATCAGGCACGGGCTGCCGCCCTCGTCCACCACGTCGAAGACCTGTACCGCGTTGGGGTGGTGCAGGCGCGCGGTGATCCTGGCCTCACGCATCGCGCGCTCGACCGCGACGTCGCGCTCGGCTTTGGTGAGCCCGGGCGACACATACAACTTCTTGACGGCGACCGCGCGCTGCAAACGCAGGTCCCAGCCCTGCCAGACGGTGCCCATGCCGCCGGACGCCAGTTGCCTGTCCAGCCGGTACCGTCCGCCGATGCCTGCATCGGCGTCAGCCATGGGCATCTCCTCACATCCTCGACAGCGGGCATCCGTCGTGAAATGACCCTACCCAGGCCGGAGGGGTTCCGATCGCGCCGGACTGAGATAGTCGTGTGCAGGAGTGCAGGTCCAGCGGAAGACGTCCCGTAACCTGCGCTTGGGCTCGATGGAGTCAGCGGATTGTCCGGACATGGACGAGCGGGAGGTTCGGGCTGGTGGTCACGACCAATGACACAGTTACCGAAACTCCCCCGCGGACCGGCTTGGCGTCCGTCGTGGTGCAAGGCTGGCGCGATGAGTTCGCTTCCCTGGTCGGCCGGGTCATCGTGCTGGCGGGGTTCTGGTCGCTCATCAGCCTGATTCTGCGGCCGGTTCGTTGGGTACGTCGGATCGACGCGGTGTTCGGACTGGTCAACCTGCCGGCCGGGCCGAGCCTCTTCTCCGTCGTCCTGCTGTTCATCGTCGGGGGCGCGGTTCGGCGCCGTATGCGGATCGCGTGGCGGCTGTTGCTTGCCTTCCAGGTCGTCGCAGCCGTCGACCTGGTCGTCGTACTCGTCGAGATCGGCATCAACGCCGAGGACACCAGACGCCTCGAGATCATGGACACCATCGGGCTGCTGGTCAACGCCTTGCTCACCCTGACACTGATCGTTTTGCTGTGGCTAAGCCGCGGCGCCTTCTCGTCCCGGCTCGAGCCCGGAGCCCGGGGGCGCGCCCTCGCAGTCCTGCTGGGCGGCCTGGCCGCGTCGGTCCTGATGTCGGTGACGATGACGTTGCTGTTCCCGGATCGGCTGACGACCTTGGGGCGCAAGATCGTCTGGGCAGTACGCGTCTCGTTCGGCATAGAGCCGGATCCGTCCGAGGTCGGCTGGAGGGGGCAGCACGGCCATCACTGGGTGGCGGGACTTGCCGGGTTGATATCGGCTGCTTCGCTCGTCCTGGCGGCGTTGGCCTTCCTGCGCTCGGCTCGAGCCAAGGCCTTCCTGACCGCCCAGGATGAGCTCGAGGTCCGGGGCCTGCTGCTGAGTGCCGGCGAACGGGACTCGCTCGGCTACTTCGCGACCCGACACGACAAGTCGGTGATCTTCGCACCGGAACACGCCGCGGCGGTCACGTACCGCGTTCTCGCGAACATCAGCCTTGCAAGCGCCGATCCGATCGGGCCACTGCATGCCTGGGAATCGGCGATCGACGCGTGGCTGTCCGAGGCCCGATCCTTCGGCTGGTTCCCGGCGGCCCTGGCCGCCAGCGAGGAGGGTGCCAAGGCTTACGTCGCGGCGGGCCTGAAGGCACTGCAGATCGGCGACGAGGCGATCATCGAGGTTGACGACTTCACGCTGGAAGGGCAGACCATGCGGCCGGTTCGTCGGGCCGTAGATCGGGTGCGCCGGGCCGGCTACACGATCGTGGTGCGCCGGCATGGTGATCTGACTGCCGAACAGCTCGCCGAGATGGAACGGTGCGCCAAGCAATGGCGCGGTGATGAGACCGAACGCGGCTTCTCGATGGCACTCGGCCGACTCGGCGATCCGGTGGACGCAGCGTGTGTCGCGGTGCTCGCTCACGACGCCGACGGCAAGCTCACAGGCCTGCTCTCGATGGTTCCGTGGGGGCAACGCGGCCTGTCGCTGGATCTGATGCGCAGAGATCGAGACTCCGAGAACGGCCTGATAGAGGCGATGGTGAGCGAGCTGGTCGATGCGGCCCGCAACGACCTCGGGGTACGGGCCATCTCCTTGAACTTCGCAATGTTCCGGGGCGTCTTCAGCGCAGCCGAGCGGGTTGACGCCGGTCCGGTGGCGCGGTTCACCAGCAGAGTGATGACGTTCGCGTCGAAGTTTTGGCAGATCGAGAGCCTGTACCGTTCCAACGCCCGCTACCTTCCGAGGTGGGCCCCGCGCTACCTGTGTTACGACTCATCGCTGACGCTGACTCGGGTGGCCTTGGCCTCCGGCGTCGTGGAAGGTTTTCTGCCGGCTATCGGGGGCCCGCGGGAGCGAAGCAGCGATGGCACCGTCCGGTACGAGGGCCACGAAGTCCCCTTCGCCGAGGCGGTCGGAGCCCAGCGCCGGTCTGCGCGTCGGGTCGCGTTGCCACGCCGTCGCCTCAGCCAGCAGCAGCAGGTCCGACACGTCAAGCTCGACCGTCTGCGGCAGGCAGGCGTGGACCCCTACCCGGTGTCGGTGGCCCGTGATGTCGACGTCGCCGAGCTTCGAGAACGGTTCGGTGACCTTCCTCCGGACAGTCGTACCGGGCATCGGGTGTCGGTCGCGGGCAGGGTACGAGCGCTACGGGATCTGGGCGGCCTGACCTTTGCGATCATCCAAGACGGAACGGCCTGCATTCAGGTAATGGCAGCCGGCGATGTTCTCGGGTCGGACCCGCATCGATTGCTCAGGTCGACCGTGGACCTCGGCGACTACATCGGTGTGAGCGGCGAGGTTGTCACCTCACGCCGCGGGGAATTGTCAGTTCTCGTCGACGGCTGGCAGATGGCGTCGAAATGCCTACGCCCGCTTCCCGACTCGCACGCTGGATTCGCCGATCCCGATGCCCGGGTGCGGCAACGGCACGTCGATCTCATCGTCAACCCGGACGCCATGGACATGCTGGCCAAGCGCAGTGTCGCGGTGCGCGAGATCCGGCGGTCACTGGAACGCCGCGACTTTCTCGAGGTCGAGACCCCGATGTTGCAGCCGATCCACGGTGGCGCGAACGCGCGTCCGTTCATCACGCACATCAACGCTTACGACTCGACGTTGTACCTGCGCATCGCGCCCGAACTCTTCCTCAAACGACTGTGCGTCGGAGGGATGCAGCGAGTCTTCGAGCTCAACCGCAACTTCCGCAACGAGGGCGTTGATGCGACCCACAATCCCGAATTCACCTCGCTCGAGGCGTATCAGGCCTATACCGACTACATCGGTATGCGGGATCTGACCCGCGACCTGATCCTGGAGGTTGCCACCGCGGTGCACGGGGCTCCGATAGCTCGCCGGCCGGGCCCGGACGGTGAACTCGTCGACGTAGACCTGTCCGGCCCGTGGCGATCGCTCACTGTTCATGAGGCGGTGTCGAACGCGGTAGGCGAGTTGATCACCGCCGACACACCGGCGGAAAAGTTGGCTGCGCTGGCAAGAGCTCACCGTGTCGGCATTCCGGCCGAGGCCACCGCGGGCCGGATAGTCGTCGAGATGTACGAGGAGTTGGTGGAGAAGCAGACCGTGGAACCCACGTTCTACCTCGACTTCCCTACTGAAACCTCGCCCCTTACCCGCCCGCATCGGCAGGACTCACGGTTGTCCGAACGGTGGGATCTTGTCGCCTTCGAAACTGAGATCGGCACCGCGTATTCGGAACTGATCGACCCCGTCGAGCAACGGAAGCGGCTGACCGAACAATCCTTACGGGCCGCCGCGGGTGATCCTGAGGCGATGCAGGTCGACGACGCGTTCCTGGCCGCGCTGGAATACGCGATGCCACCTACCGGTGGATTGGGCATCGGCGTGGACCGCCTCGTCATGATGCTGACCGGTGCCTCGATCCGGCAGACCCTTGCGTTCCCCCTCGTCCGACCCGGCCGTCATTGAGCGGCCCCGACCGGGGCCCGACTGCCAGCGCCGGTCAGGACTTTTTGGTCTTCTTCTTTCCGATGCTGGGAAAGCGTTTCTTGACCGCCGCCTTGACCTTCTTCTGTTCAGCCGGTGTGCCGTTTTGAGCAACCCGCGCCAGCGCGTTGCGGGCATGCGCCTTGTCAGGGATTGGGTACTTGCGCTTGCCCGGCAACGCGAATGACTTCTTGCTCAGCTTTTTACGTTCCTTGGTACTGAGGTCCTTAGCCATGCTGGCAGTTTCGTCCTCCTCCCACGATGTCACAACCGTGCACACCCGGCGCTGCTCAACTGAACACCCGGCGCTGCTCAACTGAACGCCCAGTGCTGCTCAACAAGTAGCCCGCGTCAACCAGAGCGCGGATCTCGTGGACTCCGCCGGATCAGGGTTGCCAGCGGGTCGCGCCGCCCGGTTCAACCGTCGCAATCGCGGTTGCCGTGCGCAGGTCGACGCGGTACACGAACCACGGCGGCGGCCCAGCCGAGGGAGCACTGAACTCGGCCGTGATCGCCCGGCCGGTTTCGTCGACCCGCGCCGGCCATCCCGCCGCAGCCCAACGCGTCGCCATCGCCGCTACCGTCGGTGGATCGGTGATCTGACGGGCATCACCTTCTACGACGAGATCGAATTGCTCGGTCGCCAGGCTCAGCACGCACCGTGAGTCGCGGGCGAGATTTCTTCCCTTGCGCGTTTGCTCACCGGTTTCGAACCAGAAGGCGCCCTCAACCCACAGAGCACCGATGCCAGTGACGTGCGGACTGCCATCTGCGTTGATCGTCGCCAGCCAGCAGGTATGTCGGTTCGGCCCTCCTGAGGCCGGCGCTTGGGGGACGCCGGCATCGAGTCGAGTCCTGATAGCGGCCCACTCCAGTGCCGGCAGGTCGTAAAGGTCCGCGAGGTTGGTTGCGTCCATGACCCAATTAGACCGTGCCTGAGCCACAAACTCACGTGTCATGCGCCTACAGGAGTTCGATCTGGCGGGCCGCGCGAAAGCCGGGTTCGCCGCTCGCAGCCGATCATCCGTCAGGGCTGTCTACGGAGCGTGGATTAATGCACGCTTCGTAGACACACTGGTCCTCGACCACTGATCAGAACCGATCAGTCGGCAATGCCGACGAGGAACACCCGTCGGTTCAGTCGGAGTGCTACTAGCGTGGGCCGAGCCCGGTACGACCGTCCAGGAGCTCGCGGGCGATGTCGAGGTGACCGGCGTGCCGCGCCGTTTCCTCGATCATGTGCAGCACGATCCAGCGCAGATCGGTGACCTCATTCGCGTCGTCGCCGGGGTGCCGTCCGACCGGAGGTGTGGACAGCGCTGTTGATGCCAACACGGAGTTGGAACGCGAGATCTGCTCGCGGTAGAAGGCGAAAACTGCCTCTGCGGGTAGGTCAGTCCTAAAGGGCCGGTGGTCGCCCTCATCCGAGCCGTCAGGCCAGCGCACCGGCTGCTCGGCTCCCAAAGCGACCCCCTGGAACCAGTGCCGCTCGGCAAAGCCGAGATGCTTGAGCAGACCAAGCGGCGTCCAACCCGAGGGCAGTACCACGCTCGCCAACGCAACCGTGTCGAGGTCCGCCACGATCGCCAGCACGCTGTCGCGCTGCGCATCCAAGAACGTCATGAGCGCGGTCGTCTCGACGTCGTGCACCTCGGTCATCTTCCAGTCACCCGCAATGTCATGAGAAACGCTACCGAAGTCAGCATCAGCTCTTGCCGCGGACCGTCAGCCAGACAGCGAGTCAGCGAAGGTAAGACGCGCCATTGCGTGCAACGCCGCCTTGCTGGCGCCGTAAGCAGGTGTGACGGGCTCGCCCATAGACGGCCACGGCGACGACGCGCGCGCAGGCCGAGTGGGCAATTTGCACTGCCCACTCGGCGTTGTCCTGCTCGTTCGCGGTTGAGCGGTCAGCCGCGGACGACCTTCTTCGCCACGTGGTGGTACTCGTTGTCGGCCAATCCGCGTGCGGAGACCGTCGTGCTCAGCCAGATGCCGATGGCGTTGTTGCTGATCTCGTTGTCGGTGATGGTCATGTGCACCGTCGGAACGGAGAAGACGGCGATGGCGGTTGTCTTGAAGTCGGTAACCGGCGGACCGTCGAAGGCATCGCCCATGACGTTGTTGGTTCCGAACGTGTTGTCGATGACCTTGTTGCCGTTGACGTCCTCGCCACCAGGGTGGTGTGCGTGGATCGTGAAGCCAGCCAGGCCGTTACCGGCCATGTAGTTGTCTTCGATGACGTTGTCGTATGCGGCAGAGCCTGGTCCTGAACCGAAGATGCCGATCCCAGCGCCACTACCACCGACGCCGCCGAACGCCGGCGGCGCCGTCGCGGTGCCGTTACGCAATGCGACGTTGTCCCGGACCACGTTGTCGAACACGCCTCCCATGCTCGGGTTACGGCCGGTGACCTGGAATGTCTTGGGATCAAAGGTGACCGCGGTGGTGCTGTGCGAGGGAAGCACGATTCCGCATTCGGTCTTGTTGTCGGTGACGAGGTTGTCCTCGATCAGGTTGTGCGAGTTCGGGCCGTAGTCGTCGGTGAGCAGGATGCCGTCGGAGTTACCGATCACCTTCGAGTCGCTGACCTTGGACCAGCTGACGACGTTGAGGTGGATGCCGCCACCGCAATCGAACCCATACTTGCAGTTGGCCTGCTCCGTGCCGTTGAAGCCCTTGTTGTTGTGTAGCGCTGAGACGTCCTCAACGGTTTCGCGGGTGAGCACTGGGGAATTCGGCGGAAGTAGATGACCGTCTGCCATCGTGTCGACACCGATGAGCAGTCCTTCGCCATTGGCGTT
>DASXHV010000221.1:0-18774 GCA_036488285.1 Jatrophihabitans sp.
GCGCGTTGCTGCTCTTCTGAGGGTTGGGCTCCGTCGGGGTCGATGGTGGCCAGCAGCCGGGTCCGCACGTTACGCAGGTCCTTCGGACCCAGGTGCCCGGCAGCCCGGACCAGGATCTGCTCCGCCTGGGCGAACTCCTCGGCCGGGAGCTGGGCGGGCAGCTCGTTCATGGTCCCCACGATGATGCCCACCTGCTCGGCAGACACCACCCCCTCGGCCGCGGCGGCCGCGGCGGCGGGCAGCAACACCGGCAACGGCGCACCCGACACGCTGACCTGTCCACACAGCGCCCCCGCCGCCGCTACCCGGCCCGCCGCGTCGGAAGGCGAGATCCGCAACATCGACACCAGCAGGTCCTTGGTCGAGGCCGGACCCAACCGCCCCGCCAACCCGCGGCGCTGCACGCTCGCGACCTGGGCGATCATGGCGGCGTGCAGCTGCCGGGACAGTTGTTCCAGGGCACGCAGCTCGGTGAGTTGGTCGGCATCAGACAACCGGTCCGGATCCTGCTCCACGTAGGCGGACACGGCGGATTGCAGCTCGACCAGGCCGGCCGAGGTGACTCCCGAATGCAACGCCGCCATGATCAGAAACCTACCCGCGACTACTGACAACAATCGTCCGACCCGGCAGCCACTTTCCCCATACCAACAAAGGCCGTTACAAGATCGAGATCTCGCCGATAACCCTCAGCATTTTTGCGCCTTGAATAGCCGATCTCCACGGTGAAACCGGCGACTCAAGGCGCAAATAGCGTCCACCCGTGTAGCCACCTGCAACCATGCTGGATCAGAAGCCGACACCATGACCGAATCGAAAGCGAAGCTCCTGTCGTCGCTGCGCTTTTCGCCTTCGACATACAAGAGGTCGTCACGGTTCGCCCAGGTCATGGCGGCGTGCGGCTGCCGGGACAGTTGTTCCAGGGCACGCAGCTCGGTGAGTTGATCGGCATCAGACAACCGGACCGGATCCTGCTCCAGGTAGGCAGACACAGCGGACTGCAGCTCGACCAACCCGGCCGCACTGACTCCCGAATGCAACGCGTCCATGATCAGAAACCTACCCGCCACCACTGACAACAATGCGCGACCCGACAGCCACTTTCCCCATACCAACAAAGGCTGCTACGAGGTCGAAACGTCGCCGGCGACCTCCGCATTTTGCGCCTTGAATAACCGGTCTCGACGGCGAAACCGGCGACTCAAGGCGCAAATAGCGTCCAACGGGGTGAGCCTTTCGCCTCTAGTCTGGCGAGCAACCCTGGATCGGCGGCAAACTCAAGGGCGCAGGCCAACAATCGTGGAGGTTGCCGTGTTCGAACTCGCTGATGCCGTGCTCCGCTGGCGCGCCGAGTCCCGCCCGGTCACCATCGCGCGGCTGATCGACAGTCGCGGTTTCAGCTCTGCCGATCCGGCAGCAGCAGTCGCGGCGACCGAAGGCGAAGCTCTGGTCGGCACGATGTTCGGCGGTGCCGCCGATGACGAGTTGACCGCGCAACTTCGGGACAGCACAAGCCGCATCATCACCGTCACGGTCGACGAGCAAGCGGCTCTGCGGTCCGGACTGTCCTGTGGTGGCTCCGCCCGCCTGCTCGTTCAGCCGGCCGAACAGATCGATGACCAGGCATGGCAGCTGATGGCCGCGCGCCAACCATGCTGCCTGGTCACCACCCTCGCGACCGGCACCACCGACACCACCGACACGACCGACACGACCGACACCACCGACACGACCGGCACCACCGACACGACCGGCACCACCGACACGACCGGCACGACCGGCACCACCGACACGACCGACACGACCGGCACCACCGACACGACCGGCACCACCGAGACTTTCACGCCGAGCACCGTCAACGAAGCCGCACAACGATGGTCACCAGAGATCGCCCGGCTGGCAGCCCGCGGCTCGAGTCGAACATCGTTGTTGGAACA
Organism: Jatrophihabitans sp.; assembly: GCA_036488285.1. Classification (GTDB taxonomy): domain Bacteria; phylum Actinomycetota; class Actinomycetes; order Mycobacteriales; family Jatrophihabitantaceae; genus Jatrophihabitans_A. Next base: position 1,938 of record DASXHV010000221.1, read on the forward strand.
GCAGGATCTGCTGATCACGGCCTTGTGGCCGATACCGCATCTGCTGGTGATCGGTGACGGCTTGATAGCAGACGCCCTCACCACCGTTGCTGCCCTACTCGGCTGGTCGACTGCAAGCCTGGACGGAACGGGGCCAGCCGCCGACGGCGCGGCAGCACTGAGGGCCGGCGATGCAATCGTGGTGCTCAGCCATGACCTGGACGTATCCGGTGCCGCGCTGCAACACGCGCTGGCCGGCCTGGCTAGTTATGTCGGCGCACTGGGGTCGCGACGAACCCAGGCCGCCCGCGCGAACTGGCTGGCTGAGCACGGCGTCCCGACCGAGCGCGTGGAACGCATCCATGGGCCGGCCGGGCTCGACATCGGCGCGATGACACCGTACGAGATCGCCATCGCAATCACTGCCGAACTCCTGGCGGTGCGCAACGGCACCACCGCCACCTCACTGCGAAACACCGCCGGCTTGATCCACCACGACGGGGTCAACGCACCGCCGCCTCGCTATCCGGTCAGCTGATGAACAACGACCTCCGCGACGACTGCGACGTTCTCAATTCTGTGGCTGAACCAACGACGCGACCAGCACCGCTTCCAACCCGCTCCGCAGCTCCTCCGACGTCGGCAACGCCTCCGGATCGAGCATGAACTGCAAAGCCAGCCCATCGCACACCGCCAGCACGAAGCTGGCCACCGCACGTGATCTCGGGTCCTCGGCCTCGATCTCACCACCCAGCGAACTGGCGACCAGCCTGGCGATGAAGTCCCGCGTCTTGCGGTACTGCTTGGCGAACTGCTCACGTAATTCCGGGTTGCGCTCGGCCTGAGCCAGCGCCTCGACGTAGGACAGCAGCAGCGCTCGTCGCTCGGCGAAGCCGTCGATGACGGCCGCCCAGGTGATTCGTGCCCGCTCGATCGGAACCACGTTCGGCTCGGCCATCGCGAGTCCGGCAAGCTGATCGGTCCACTCGGCGAACACCTCGGAGATGGCCGTGTTGAGCAGGCCGTCCTTGGACCCGAAGTGATAACCGATGGAAGCCAGGTTGGTGTCGGACTCGGCCACCAGATCACGGGCGGTGATCCGCCCATAGCCCTTGGTTTCGAGCAGGGTACGTGCCGCGCTCAGCAGCTGCTCCCGATGCCCCATCCGCAAAGCCTATCCCCGCGACCTAGACATCCGTCTTATACGCGCGTATAGATCTATCAACGGCCACATCCTCTCGGAAGGCAACGCATTGACCACCACGCAACCGGTCCGCACCGACGAGGTCACGACGGTGCCACCCGGCCCGCAATTGCCCGTCGCGATCCAGACCTTGCTGTTCGGCAGGTACCGGCACCGCTACCTGCCGATGCTGCGCAAGCGGTACGGCGACATCTTCATGGTCCGCATTGCACCGCACGCACGGCGGCTGGTCATAGTCAGCAATCCGGACGACATCCACGCCATATTCGCGGGACCCAACACGGTCTTTCACGCCGGCGAAGGCAACGCGATCCTCGAACCGATCATGGGCGAGCATTCCGTCCTGCTGCTGGACGAGTCCGAGCATCTGCGGGTCCGCCAACTGCTGATGCCGGCGTTCCACGGTTCGGCGATGCGCGGCTACACCGATCTGATCGACGAACTGGCGCGCGAGGCGGCAGCTGAATGGCCCGCGCACCAGCCGATCCAGTTGCACCTACGGATGCAGGCGCTGACCCTGGAGATCATCCTGCAGGTCGTTTTCGGCGTGACCGATTCGCGGCGGCTGGAGCAACTCCGTCCGGTCGTCACACGGGTGCTCGGCATCGGACCGGTGATCATGCTCGGCTGGTTCTATCCGCGGCTGCGCACGATCCCGCCGTGGCGGCAGTACGCCGAGATGCAACGGAGCCTGGATGGGTTGCTGTACGCCGAGATCGCCGAACGGCGGGCGGCCGCCGACCTCGACGACCGGACAGACGTGCTGTCCATGCTGCTGCGCACCTCACGCGATGCGGAGTCCGAAGCGGGTGGCCTCACCGACGCGGAGTTGCGCGACAACCTCGTCACGCTGCTGCTGGCTGGGCACGAGACGACGGCCACCGCGCTGGCGTGGGCGTTTCACGAACTCGCCCGTGATCATCGCCAACTATTACTGGCTCAGCAGGCAGCCGATCGCGACGACACCCGATACCTCGAGGCCGTGACGAAGGAATCGATGCGGTTGCATCCGGTCATCTACGAGGTAGCGCGTCGAGTCACCCAGTCCGTCGAGGTCGGCGGCTACCTCGTGCCGGCCGGCGCCACCGTGATGCCGGGCATCGGCATCGTGCAGTCCGATCCCGCCCACCACGCCGACCCGGCCCGGTTCGATCCCTCCCGGTTCCTCGACGGTCAGCCGGCGCCGAACACCTGGATCCCGTTCGGTGGCGGCGTCCGGCGATGCCTCGGTGCTGGATTCTCGTTGCTCGAAGCGACGGCGGTGCTCCGCGAGGTGCTACGCAGCTATGACCTCAGCCCGGATCGTCCGGCGCCCGAAGCGGCCATCGCCCGCAACATCACGTTGGCGCCGGGACGCGGCGCGCGGGTAGTGCTGAGCCCGCGTCGTCCGACGCCGGAGCGCGGCCGCCCTTAACTCCGGCTCGCCGACTGCTTGGTCAGCTTGGCCGGGTCCGCGCCGTTGGCCGCGCCCGCGCCGTTGACCGGCCCCGCGCCGTTGACCGCTTGCGCCACGTCGACGGTCTCGGCGATCTTGGTTGTCGAACTCGTCAGGGCGGCGACTGGATCCCGACGAACCATCACGACGGTGCGGTCGTCGTCGTGCTTGGTCGGCACGCGTTCGATCAGATAGCGCGCGATGCCTTCGGTCTGCCCACGCGCGGCGAGCAGTTCTACCGTTTCCTTCAGGCGCAGTGTGCCTGCATCGATATCGCGGGTCCGGTCCTCGACAACTCCGTCGGTGTAGAGGAACAGCGCCTCGCCGGGTTGCAGCACGCCGAGATCGACCTTGCCGGTCAGCGTCGGCAGCACGCCGAGCACCGTGCCGGTCGCCGGGGAGGTCTGCCAGGGCGGGGCCACGGTCGGACGGAAATGAACTGCCGGGGGGTGTCCCGCGCACCGGATGCCGTACTCGCCGGTACTGAGGTCCAACCGGACGTAGATGGCCGAGGCGAATCCCAGCGACCACTGCTGCCGGGACAAGTAGTCGTTGGCTTCGTCAAGGAAGTCCTCCGGGTCGACGGAGCCGAGCAGGCCGCCGACGGCACCGGACAACAGCAGGGCTCGCGGACCGGCGGTGATCCCGTTGCCGGACACGTCGACCACCGCCAGGTGCAACACCTTGGACGTCCCGTTGCACACGACGCGATTGGACACGAAGTCGCCGGCGATCGCCGCACCGTCGGCCGGTCGCTGCTGGACCTCGACCGTCCAGCCGTCCGGAACGACCGGCATCTGGGCCTGGACGAGCAAGCGGTCGCGGATCATGCCGATGACCTTCTCCGCGCTGACCTGCCGTAGCCCGAGCCGGTCCCGACGGCCGGCCTGCAGGATGCCGACGATGAGCACCGTCCCGATCATGACGAATCCGGAGATCGACAGCTGGTTCGGGTTGAGGCCATGGATGGTGAACACCGCGGTGAGGCAGCCCACCAGAGCGAGCCCGAGGATGAGCATGCCTCGCAGGGTCAGCACCAGCGACGACAGCACGATCACGATGATCGCGACGCCGGCGACTTTGACCTGTCTGTTGTCATCGACGATGGACAGGATCGTTCCGGCGATCATGGCGGACAGCGATAACGCGAGGGCGACACGATCGTCCGGACGCTCGCGACGAACCCGGAGTCGGCGCAATTGCTGGCGCAGGCTTGCAGAGGACATATCACAGCAACCGTACGGGACTTGGTGACTTCTCGGCACCCGTCTCAACCAACCGTTATAAAGGTCCAGACCAATCGCCCGCAACCCGGCGCTACCTGAACGTGCGCAACTGCACGACCTTCGCCGATGGGGCACCATGACGACATGACCGAAGTCGATCCGGCCCCTGACGGTGCGCGACGCCAACGCCACCGGGCGCGCCGAGAGCGTGCCGATCAGGCCGTGCCGACTGCTCCAGAGGGTCCGACGTCCGACTCGAACAAGGTCGCCGGCGACGAGCCACCAACGTTCGAGAACGGCTCGGCGGATCGCGCCAAGGAGTCTGACCACGGCCGGCCCCCCGGCCGCGACACCGATCGTGGTTGGCGGGATCTGGCGGGCAACACACCTTCTCAAGTCGGCGTCGGCGGTGCGATGCGGGCCCGCGATGTGGCCAGGCCCACCGCGGCCGATCTCGACGAGGCCGAGCGTGACACCGAGATCGTGCGGCGACAGTGGCGGCCACCAGCCGCCGACCCGGGCATCGGCGGCCGCCCCGAAAGCAGTCGAAGTTAGAGCCGGAGCGGCACTCCGCCCGAGCCGCTTGCGGCCGACGGGCCTCAGGCGTGCTTGGCCTCGTAGTCGGTGAGCAGGGCGATCCGGCGGATGTGCCTCGGATCGAAAGAGAACGGCGTGGCGAGAAAGACGTCGATGATGTCCAGAGCTTCGGCCTCGGTGTGCATCCGGGCTCCGATACCGACGACGTTGGCGTCGTTGTGCTGGCGTGACAGCGTCGCCGTTTCCGCGTTGTAGGCCAGTGCCGCCCGCGCACCGCGGACCTTGTTCGCCGCGATCTGCTCGCCGTTGCCCGACCCGCCGATCACCACGCCGAGGCTGCCCGGGTCGGCTACCACCCGGGCGGCGGTGTCCAGGCAGAACGGTGGGTAGTCGTCGGTTGCGTCATATGCCAAGGCGCCGCAGTCGATCACCTCGTGACCGGCGGTGCTGAGATGGGCGATTGCCGCCGCCTTCAACTCAAAGCCGGCATGGTCGCTGCCGATGTAGACGCGCATGAGGCAAATGGTGCCAGCCTCGGCAGCCGGGAAGCGGCCGGGGGTGTCAGGACGATCGCGCCGCGAACACGAACCTGCCGTCGCTGTCGGTGTTCAGCGGATGCCGGGCAATCTCGGCCGAAGTGGGAATCGCCCCATAGACATGGGGAAACTCCTCGTCGGCGTCGTACAGGTCCTCCAGGACGATGGGCTCAGGCAGCGCGGCCGGATCGATCTCGACCACGATCAGGTTTGCCCGGCCGCGGTACAGACGATTCGCAACCAGGGCGACCTGGTGTTCGAATGAAAAGTGTATGAATCCTTCCGACGCCAACGACTCGGGCGCGTAGCGCCCGAGCTCGCAGGCCGCCTGCCACTCCGGTACGGCAACGATGTGAAAGATCGGCTGCATCAGTCGAACTGGGGGCTCTCGGTGCGGGTCCGTTTGATCTCGAAGAAGTACGGGTAGCCGGCTAGCAACCGGGTGCCGTCCCAGATCCGCAATGCGTCTTCACCGCGCGGGATCCTGGTGAGCACCGGCCCGAAGAACGCCACCCCGTCGACGTGGATGACCGGCGTGCCGACCTCGAAGCCGACCGCATCCATGCCTGCGTGGTGTGACTTCTTCAGCGCGTCGTCGTATTCGGTGGAATCGGCCGCATCGGCCAATGACTCCGGCAGGCCGACCTCGGTCAGCGCCTCGACGATGGTGGCTCGGTCGAATTCGCGGCCCTCGTTGTGCCGCTTCGTACCAAGTGCGGTGTAGAGGTCGCGAAGGATCGCGGTGCCGGCGTGCTGCTCCGCGGCGATGGCTACCCGGACCGGTCCCCACCACTTGGCAAGGCCTTCCTTGTAGACGTCCGGGAGCTCGTCGCGCCCCTCGTTGAGCACCGACAACGACATCACATGGAATTCGAGATTCAGATCTCGGTGCTTCTCGACCTCAAGAATCCAGCGGGATGTCACCCACGCGAACGGGCAGGCCGGGTCGAACCAGAAATCGACCTTCGTGGCAGCATCGGTGGCAGGGTTCTGGCTGGCGGTGGTCATCGAGGGCACCCTAATCTCTGTGAGACGTGAAAGACTGGCTTCCAAATTTGGCATTCATTTGGGCCAACAATCGACGAAGGAGCACCATTCCGTGCCTGCCCTACGCCCGGACGACGCTCAGGTCTTGGCCATCGGAGTTATCCCACCCGAGACGATCGACGCGAACACTGTCCGAGTGCCGAACCTGACACGTGAGGACGCCAAGCTTCGGGCCGGCCTGCTGACCGTCGAAAGCTATGACGTCGAGCTCGACCTCACCGACGCCGAGGCAAACCCCACCGAGCGTGTCTTCCGGTCCCGCACCATCGTCACCTTCGACACCAGTAAGCCCGGCAGCTCTACCTTCATCGATGTGGTGGCCGACCGCCTGCATGAAGTGACTCTCAACGGCGCGCCTGTCGATGTCAGTGGCTACGAACCCGCGTCGGGGATCGTGCTGCCCGAACTGGCCGAGCACAACGTCCTCGTCGTCGATGCCGACCTGCTGTACACGACCATCGGACAGGGCCTGCACCGCTTCACAGATCCGGTGGACAAAGAGGTCTACCTCTACACCCAGTTCGAGACCACCGATTCCAAGCGGATGTATGCCTGCTTCGACCAGCCCGACATCAAGGCCAGCTTCCAGGTGCGGGTAACCGCACCGTCGCACTGGGCCGTGATCTCCAACGGAGCGGTCGCCACGGTCACCGAAACCGGTGCCAAGAAGGTCGTCGAGTTCGTCGCGACACCGCGGATGAGTACCTACGTCACAGCTCTAGTGGCCGGGCCTTACTTCGAGGTCAAGGACAGTTATAGGGACGGCGTCGGCCGGATTGACCTAGGCCTGTACTGCCGTAAGTCCCTTGCCGAACACCTCGACGCAGACGAGCTGTTCGCCGTGACCAAGCAGGGTTTCGACTGGTATCACGCTAACTTCGGAGTGCGGTACGCATTCGGCAAGTACGACCAGCTCTTCGTCCCCGAGTTCAACGCCGGTGCGATGGAGAACGCGGGCTGCGTGACGTTCCTGGAGGACTACCTCTTCCGCAGCCGCGTCACCGACGCCCGCTACTCCCGTCGAGCCGGCACCATCCTGCACGAGATGGCGCACATGTGGTTCGGCGATCTGGTCACCATGAAATGGTTCGACGACCTCTGGCTGAACGAATCCTTCGCCGACTGGGCCGCGACCATCGCACAGTCGCAAGCCACCCGATGGACGAACGTCTGGACGACATTCAGCAACGTCGACAAGACCTGGGCGTACCGGCAGGATCAGCTGCCCTCCACCCACCCGATCGCATCTGACATCCCCGACGTCGAGGCCGTTGAGGTCAACTTCGACGGCATCACCTACGCCAAGGGCGCGAGTGTCCTCAAGCAGCTGGTGGCCTATGTCGGCCTGGACCAATTCCTGGCCGGCGTCCGGCAGTACTTCGACGACAACGCCTACGGCAACACCAGCCTGCCCGATTTCCTGGCAGCGTTGAATGCCGCGTCCGGGCGTGAACTGTCGGACTGGTCCAAGGCCTGGCTGGAGACCTCCGGTGTCAACACGATCTCGCCGGAATACACCCTGGACGAATTCGGCACCTTCGCCTCGTTCGGGTTGCGGCAGACCGCACCGACAACCGCCGCTAAGGACAACGTGCTGCGCCCGCATCGGCTGGCGATCGGGCTGTACTCCTACAACGAGGCGGGCCGACTGGTCCGGACCCGGCGAGCAGAACTGGACGTCGAGTCGGACTTCACCGTGGTCACCGAGCTGATCGGAGTCAGCCAGCCCGATCTGGTGCTGATCAACGATGACGATCTGACGTACTGCAAGATGCGCCTGGACGCCCATAGCCTTGCCACTCTGCGCTCAGGCGGCCTTGCCGCGCTGGACGATTCGCTGGCTCGGGCATTGTGCTGGGCGGCTGCCTGGGACATGGTGCGCGACGGCGAGCTGGCGACCCGCGACTACCTCGAGCTGGTCGTAGCTGGCGGACCCTCGGAGACCGAGATCAGCGTGGTGCAGTCGGCCAATCGGCAACTGCTCCGCGCGCTGGAGGTATATGCCGACCCGGACTGGGCCATGGTCGGGCGAGTCCGGTTCGCCGAGGCCGCGATTGCTGCCGCCAAGGCTGCGGCGCCGGAATCGGATCACCAGCTTGCGTGGGTGCACGCGGTCGTAGGAGCAGCTACCACCGATGCACAGATCGGCTTCCTGTCGGCGTTGCTGTCCGACTCGAACACCCTCGATCGACTGGCCATCGACACCGACCTGCGCTGGTCGCTGGTGCAGGCTCTGGTCGCCAACGGTGTGCTGGGGGCCGATGACATCGACCGCGAGGCGGCGCGGGACCAGACCTCCGCTGGTGAACGGGCCGCCGCCACGGCCCGTGCGCTGATCCCGACAAGTGCGGCCAAGGCTGCTGCCTGGCAGGCCGCAGTCAACGACGATTCGCTCAGCAACGCGATGGTGCGCGCGACAGTAAGTGGTTTCGACCATCCGCTGCAGGGCGATCTGCTCACGCCCTATGCCGCCGAATACTTCAAATCGGTCGCCGGGGTCTGGGAGCGCAAGACCTCGGAGATGGCCCAGGACATCGTCGTCGGCCTGTTCCCGACCTGGTCGTCGACTATCAGCGAGGAAACCGTGCGGCTGGCCGATGACTTCCTGGCCGAAGCGTCTCGCCCGGCAGCGTTGACTCGATTGGTCTCGGAGGGACGCGCCGATGTGGTGCGCGCGCTGAAGGCACGCGAAACGGACCGCGCCGCCGGGGCTAGCTGACCGGACCGGCTGACCCGATTCGGTCAGACCGGGTCTTGGCCGGCTCAGGTCTGGGCCGGCTCGGGTCTGGGCCGGCTCAGGAGCCCCAGCTGGGGCGCAACGGGAAACCGGCGTTGCCGGTGGGCGAGACCTTCACCGCGAGTACCTGGTGCAACTGGATTCCGTTGGTCTCGAAGCCGAGCCGGGATCCTGCCATGTACAGGCCCCAGACCCGGGCAGTCTCGATGCCGACGTCGGCTACGCAGGCGTCCCAGTTGCGTTCGAGGTTGGCGCACCATTGGGCCAACGTCAGCGCGTAGTGCTCGCGCAGGTTCTCCTCGTGGCGAACCTCGAGTCCGGTGTTCTGCGCCTCGCTGATGATTCGCCCGGAGCCGGTCAGCTCGCCGTCCGGGAAGACGTAGCGGTCGATGAAATGACCGGGCAGCGCTCGTTGCTTGTTGTCCGGACGAGTGATGCAGTGATTGAGCAACCGTCCGCCGTCGCGCAACTTGTTCTTGATGAAAGTGAAGTAGCTCGGGTAGTTACTGACCCCGACATGTTCGAGCAGGCCAATCGAGGACACCGCGTCGTAGTCCTTGCCCGGTGCGTCGCGGTAGTCGGCGTGACGCACCTCGGCGACTTTGCCCAGCCCGTCACGTTCGATTGCGGCCTGCGCCCAGCTGGCCTGCTCGGCCGACAGGGTCACGCCGATCGCCTGGACGCCGTAGTGCTTTGCTGCGTGCCGGACCATGCCGCCCCAGCCGCAGCCGATGTCCAGCAGCCGCATGCCAGGCTCGAGGCCCAGCTTGCGGGCGACCAGATCGAACTTCTCCTCCTGGGCCTCTTCAAGACTGGCGTCGCTCTTCGGGAAGACCGCGCAGGTGTAGGCCATCGACGGGCCGAGCACCTTCTCGTAGAAGGCGTTGGACACGTCGTAGTGATGGTGGATGGCCTCGGCGTCGCGGCCGCGAGAATGCCGCAGCCCCTCGACGGTGCGCCGCCAACGCGGCAACGCCTCCTGGGCCGGCGGCTCGGGCGGCAGCAGGTTGCGTACCCCGACAGCCTTGATGAGCTCGGTGGCTTCGAGCGCCGTCGGGCGACGGAAGCGCCAGTTGCCGAGCAGCCGCAACGCGTCGTACGGGTTGCCCGGATGCACGCCGGTCATCCTCAGGTCGCCGCTGACGTAGGCACGAGCCAGCCCCAGGTCGCCCGGCGCAGTCGCCAGGTACCGCAGTCCCCGCTCGTTGACCAGGCTCAATGTCATACGGGCATCAGCCGGACCGAAGCTACTGCCGTCGTACGCCTCGAATCGCAGGTCCGGCGATTCCACCGTCAGCGTGCGAACAATGTCAGCGATCTTCATCGCCGCCCCACCGCCTTCTCATACATCCCGGTCAGCCTGTTCGCCGGGTCAAATTTCGCTTTGAGTTTCGAGTACACGTCGCCGCCGTACATGGCGTTGAACGTATCCCTGTCGTAGTAAGCATCGGAGTACAGCGATTTGTGCCCATCCCGGGCCGCAACCGCATTCTCGATCTTCCGATTGACGTCGCCGTCCTGGTCGCCGAGCCCTATCGGCACCGTTCCCCAGAAGCCGGCGTTGACGTACATCCGTCCGGGCGTGAGCGGATACAGCGGCCATTCTCGGGCAGAGTCCGGGCCGCCGTCATCGGTTTCGCGAAGCTTCAGCGGACAGAGCCAGACCGGTGCCATCGGGACGTTGGCCGCGAACCATCGCAAGAAATCGGCCGTCTGTTCCAATGGAATCTCGACGTCCTGCACGACCCGCTCGCGGGGGCCGATCCGCTTGATTCTGTCGATCTTGGCGGCGATGCCGAAGCGATAGTCAAGGGCGATCAGCCGGTGATAGAAATCGCTGCGCCGGTACCTGGCCGGCCATAGCTTGCGAATTCTCGGGTTCTGCACGCCGAATGCGCCCGAGCACCAGAACCAGTCGGTGTCCCAGCGCCAGATGTAGTCGTGCACGGACAGGCAGTCGGTCTCGCGTTGCTGGATGGATCGGTAGTAGATGTCCTGCCCGGTGTAGTCGCTGGCAGCGCTCTGGCCTGCCTCGGCCGGCCAGTCCACCCAGCGGGCCAGGCTCAGATACGCCTCGGTCGGGGAGAACATCACGCCGTCCAGGAAGTCGACCGGTGCGCCGTCCCAGCTTCGCTTGGTGCTGATCTCAGCGACCGCGGCGCACAGTTCCTCGAGGGCGGAGGGCCCAGAAAACCGCACGTGTCGCAGCGCGACGTAGGGGCGGACGGGTTCCAATGCGATCCGCAGCCGGACGGCGTAGCCCAGGCTGCCGTAGGAATTCGGGAACCCGGCGAACAGGTCCGAGTGCTCGGTCGGGCTCGCGGTGACGATCTCGCCATCGCCGGTGAGGATGTCCATCTCCAGCACCGATTCGTGTGGCAGGCCATTGCGGAACGAGGTGGACTCGATGCCGAGCCCGGTGACAGCGCCGCCGAGCGTGATCGTCTTCAACTGCGGCACAACCATCGGCATCAGCCCGTACGGAAGGGTGGCCTCGACCAGGCTTTCGTAGCTGCACATGCCCGCGACATCCGCAGTACGCACTCCCGGGTCGATCGAGATCACCCCGTCAAGGCCGGATACATCCAGTCCGGCGACAGGCTCACCGGTGCGCGGGCGGAACAGGTTGGAGGTCCGCTTGGCCAGCCGCACCGGCTGGCCGGCGGGAATGGCGGCGTACGAGGCCCGCAACCGTGCTACAGCGTCGGCATGAGCTGCGGCTGCGGTTACAGCGGCGCGACTGGTCGTGGTCATCGGCGTCCACCTTATCGGCGAATTGTTTTGCTTGGCGAACGACTTTGATTCATGTGCTATCGCCGATAGTTCCGGCCGCCGAGCAGCGCGCCCCGGATCGATGCCCCGGATCGATGCCCCGGATCGATGCCCAGGATCGATCAGGAAGCGCCGGCGGAGTCGGCGAGCTGCCGCAGCCCGCCGACGATGCCACCGGTCAGGTCGCCGTTGACGAATGATGCGCGCATCGCCAATGCCGCCAGGCCCGCCGAACGGTTCGGGATTCGGCGTGCGGACTCGCCCCCCGTAACGATCTCCAGGCGCCGCTGCCCGGGAGACACCGCGACCAGCACCGGTGCCTGGTGCTCGGTGGCAAGCCGGTCGAACATCTTTTCCGCGGTCTGGCGCGCAGAACCGGGCAGCTCTCCCACGTACAAGCTGAAGGTCAGGCCGGTTTCGTGCGAGGCCAGCGTCAACGCCTCGTCGATGCGGGCAAGTTGAGTTGGCTTGAACGGACGATCCGGAGTGACGTACGGCGCCCGAGGGGTCGTGAACTCACGGTCCCGCCCGTCCTCGGTGCTGGTCACGAGCTCGCCAGTGTCACCACTCACCGCTGGCACCCCCTGTCGCATGGACCGGTTCGGTCACCGCTGCGTGGATGGCCAGCTTGGCGCCGGCATCAAGGGCGCCCGCCGCCTGCAACGTCGAAACCGGAGCACGGTGGTCGGGATGTGGCAGGTACCAAACGGGTTTGTACGTCCACGGCGCGCCTGGCCGGTATCGCGGCGCGCGGGCAGCGCTAGGGCCCAGCACCACCAGGGCGAACAACGCGAAGACCCCGAGCGGGATCCCGGCGAAAACCAGCACCGTCTCGACGATGCTCATATGGCCCTCCACGTTTTCGTGCCGGCACGACTGGCCCGGCCGCCATACACCACCCACACCCGCACGGCACAGTGACGATTCACAATGCCGCTTCCGGATGAGAGTGAGCTCAGCGCCGCGCGATTCTGTTGGACACGGTATCGAAGAGCTCAGGCCGCCCAGATCGCCGGGTGCCGGTCCGACCACGGCGCGGCCGCCTCGATCTGCGCGGACAGCGATAGCAGCGGGGCTTCGCCGGCTTGCCGTCCGATCAGCATGACGCCGACCGGCAGGCCGTCCGGTGTCCAGTGCAACGGCAAGCTCACCGCCGGCTGCCCGGTGGCGTTGTACACCGCGGTGTACGGCGTGAAGCGCTTCTGCCGCTCGAAGTCCTCGGCCGGGTCGACCGGATCGTCGGCGGTTCCGCAGAACCAGCCGATCGGCCGTGGCGGCATCGCGACCGTCGGCGTGAGCACGGCATCGTATTGCGCCGTCGCCGCGATCGCTTGTGCGCTGAGCATCGAGATCTGTTGCAGGGCGGAGGTGTACTGCGGCCCTGAGATCTGCGCGCCGCGCCCGAGCAGGTAACGGGTGAGCGGTCGCAGCTCGGCCTCGCGAGCCGGATCGATCGGGTAGCCATGCGACAGCACCGCCCACAACGTCTCGAAGGCAGGGATGGCCTCGGGCGGGAACGGCTGGCCGATGTCGACCACCTCGTGACCGAGACTTTCCAGCAGGGCGCTGGCGTTCTGCCACGCGAGCTGACACTCCTCGTCGACGACGGCGCCAGGAATCGGCGGATCGAGGTAGCGCCCGATCCGCAGCCTTCCCGGGGTCTTATCGCACCAGGACAGGAACGTCTCGCCGTCGGGCAGCGGGGGCGCCCAGGACGGATCGCCCACCTGAGGTCCGGCCAGCACGTCGAGGAAGGCCGCAGCGTCGCGCACCGTGCGGGCCAGCGGACCCACCACCGACAGTCCTGACGTGTCGCCGTAGAGCGGGCCTCGCGATACCCGCCCGCGGGCCGTCTTCAGACCGAACAGACCAGTGACGCTGGCCGGGATCCGGATCGAGCCACCCCCGTCCGACCCCTGCGCGATGGGCAGGAAACCGGACGCGACGGCTGCCGCCGCTCCCCCGGACGAACCCCCGGCCAACCTGCCGGTGTCCCACGGAGTGCGGGCCGGCGGCCCGATGTCGGTCTCGGTGTAGCAGGGCAGTCCGAACTCCGGAGTCGCGGTCTTGCCGAGCGAGATGGTGCCGGCCTGTCGTAGCCGGGTCACGAACCCGTCGTCGAACGGCGGCACGAAATCCTTGAACAGCGCGGAGCCGAACTTGGTCGGCACCCCCTGGGTGAGGTTGAGATCCTTGATCGCGGTCGGCAATCCGTGCAGCGGCGGCAGGTCAGCCCCGGACAGCATTTCGGCCTCGGCGAGCTTGGCCTGTTGCCGCGCAGTGTCCGCGGTGACGGTGACGAACGCGCCGATCTGGCTGTCGAGTCGATCGATTCGGTCGAGGTAGTGATCGACCAGTTCGGTCGGACTGACCTGCCGGTTGCGGATCGCGGCGGCAGCATCCAGCGCGGTGAGATCGTGCAGTTCGGCCATGCCGGCCAGCCTAGGACGCGTGTGCCGGCTCAGTACGCATCCCTGGCTGAGTTACGCATCCCTGGCTGAGTTACGCATCCCTGGCTGAGTTACGCATCCCTGGCCGAGTTACGCACCCCCTGGCCGAGTTACGCATCCCTGGCCGAGATACGCGTTGTGGCGCGTAACTCAGCGACTCGGGCGTAACTCAGCCGGCAGCGACGATGGCTGACTCAGCCGGCCCCGACGAGCAGGGCCGGGTCGTATTCCAGGTACCGATCCCAGGACGGGTCGCGCTTGGCCCAGCCCAAGACGACGGCCACCGTGGCCGACGGTTGGATCGGTGCGCTCGCCAGCTTCCAGCCGATCTCGGACAGCAGTCGATCACCCTTACGGTGATTGCACTTGGCGCATGCGGCTACCACATTCGTCCACTCGTTGCGGCCGCCGCGGGATCTGGGCACCACGTGGTCGACGGTGTCAGCGCGGATCGAGCAGTAGACACACCGGTGCCCATCGCGAGCGAGCACCGCGCGCCGGGTCAGCGGAATTGGCCGCCGATAAGGAACCCGCACGTACCGGGAGAGCCGGACTACGTGCGGGATCGGGATCGAGGAGTGTGCCGAATGGAGGTAGCCATCCCCCGTTTCGACCATCTCGGCCTTCTCGGCGAGTATCAGTACGACGGCACGGCGGATCGGCACGACGCACAGCGGTTCATACGATGCGTTGAGCACAAGCGTCCCCGCCACCGGCCTCACCTCCGAGTGTGCTGTCCAGTGAACCCGACGAACGGGGATCTCGCATCCATTAGTCACCCGGAAATACGACGTGTCGTGTACGTGACAGATTCGGCCAGATGGGGTCAGAACGGTTCGCAGAAGGCGCATGGCAGGCTTGGCGACCGTGATTGAGTCGACGTTTCTGGCCCGAGCCGAGCCACGCGTGACGAGTCTGCGGGGGTTCTGGCACGAACACGCGGCAGTGCTGATCACCAAGCCGATCCAGATCGTCGTAGTCATCCTGGTCGCGATGGTGTTCCGTGCGCTGCTGCACCGCGCGATCGACAAGTTGAGCACCTCCAACAGCGACGGCAGGATCCCCCGCATCCTGAGCCCGCTGACCGAGCGCGCACACAACTCGGCATTCCTCGAAGCTGCCGGCCTGATCTCCGAGCGACGGCGGCAGCGTGCCGAGACCATCGGGTCGGTACTCAAGAGCGCCACGTCGATGATCATCTTCATCCTGACGTTCCTGGTGATCCTGGACGTGATCGGACTCAACCTGCTCCCGTTCGTCGCGGGCACCTCGATCATCGGCGTCGCGCTCGGCTTCGGGGCGCAGAACATCGTCAAGGACTTCCTGGCCGGAATATTCATGATCATGGAAGACCAGTACGGCGTCGGCGACGTGATCGACCTCAAAGAGGCCAGCGGCACCGTCGAAGCGGTCGGCCTGCGAACCACCCGGATCCGCGACGTGGAAGGAACCGTCTGGTACATGCGCAACGGCGAGATCATTCGGGTCGGCAACAAGTCCCAGCACCACTCCCAGGTGGTGTTGGACGTCCCGATCCTGGTCACCGACGACCTCGGAGTGGCAACCACCGTCATGCACGATGCCGCGCTGGCGATGTATCACGACGAACGGTGGAACAGCTCGTTCATGTCCGAGCCCGAGGTGCTCGGAGTAGAGGCGCTGACCCGCGAGGAAACCCTTATCCGGGTGGTGGCTCGGGTCAGGCCGCTGGAACAGTGGCGGGTCGCTCGCGAGCTGCGCGGCCGGATCCGGCGGGGCTTCGACGAAGCCCGAATCGTCAACAGGATCCTGGGCGACTCCGGCTGATTCCCTTCAGATTGCGCAACATCCTCCGGCCCAGCGCCGGGGGATGTTGCACGATCGGGTGGGGTCGGGCGGTTAGCCCAGCTCCCGGACCGCATCGAGAACCGCGCGGTGCAGCGTCGGGTATGCGTAATGCATCGTGGCCATCGTCCGGATCGGCACCTCGGCATGCACCGCCAGCGTGAGCATCCCGAGAACTTCACCTCCGGACGGCGACACCACGGTGGCGCCCACCAACACGCCACGGGCGCGATCGGCGATCAGCTTCACGAACCCCTCGTTGCCGGCACCATGAATCCAACCCCGCGCCGATGACGCGATCTTCGAGTTGCCGACACCGACATCGATGCCTGCGTCGCGGGCCTGCTGCTCGGTCATCCCGACCCGGCCGACCTCGGGGTCGGTGAACGTCACCCAGGCCAGCCCGTGATACCCGCCGTAAGGCTCAGCCTTACCGAGCAGGTGGGCGATCAGGATCCGCGCCTGCCAGACGGCGACGTGGGTGAAGGCACCGCGGCCGGTCACGTCGCCGACAGCGTAGACACCGTCGGTGACGTTCATGTGCTCATCGACGTCGAGCCGGCGGGCGGTTGGATCCAGGCCGACGCTGTCAACGCCGAGTTCGGGGATGTGTTGCCGCCGGCCCGCGGCCACCAGCAGCCGCTCGGCGGAAAAGCTGCGCCCGTCCGCCAGCCGTACCTCGATGCCCGGCTCAGCGGCATGCACCGAGGAAATCTGCACATCGGTATGGATCTCGGCGCCCTCAGCCGTCAGGACACCCGCAACGACCTCACTGGCTTCGGGCTCCTCCGGTCCGAGGATCCGACCGGCGCCCTCGAGTTGGGTGACCTTGGTGCCGAAGCGTCCCAATGCCTGGGCCAGTTCGGTACCGACCGCACCTCCGCCGATGACGATCAGCGAGGCCGGCGCCTGCCGGATCTTGACCACCTCGCGGTTGGTCCACACCGGCCCGTCCGGGCTGAGCCCGCCGGATGTCAGCTCGGACAGTCCGTCGATGGGTGGCAGCGCGGGGGCGGTGCCAGTGGCGACCACGACGGCGCGGGTGGCGGTGACCTTCCGGCCGCCGATTTCGGCCACCGGATGTCCGGCC
>DASXHV010000170.1:0-84253 GCA_036488285.1 Jatrophihabitans sp.
GGAAGTCGAGCTGGCCAAGCGGATCGAGGCGGGTCTTTACGCGACCCAGCTGATGACGGATCTGACCGAGAAGGGCGAGAAGCTGCCGGCCGCGCAGCGTCGCGACATGGTGTGGATCTGCCGCGACGGCGACCGCGCGAAAAACCATCTGCTGGAAGCCAACCTGCGACTGGTCGTTTCGCTGGCCAAGCGCTACACCGGCCGCGGCATGGCGTTCCTCGACCTGATCCAGGAGGGCAACCTGGGCCTTATCCGTGCGGTCGAAAAGTTCGACTACACAAAGGGTTACAAGTTCTCCACGTATGCCACCTGGTGGATCCGCCAGGCGATCACCCGCGCGATGGCCGACCAGGCCCGCACCATCCGCATCCCCGTGCACATGGTCGAGGTGATCAACAAGCTCGGCCGCATCCAGCGTGAACTGCTGCAGGACTTGGGCCGCGAGCCCACGCCTGAAGAGCTGGCCAAGGAAATGGACATCACCCCGGACAAGGTGCTGGAGATCCAGCAGTACGCCCGTGAGCCGATCTCGCTGGACCAGACGATCGGCGACGAGGGTGACAGTCAGCTCGGTGACTTCATCGAGGATTCCGAGGCCGTCGTCGCCGTCGACGCGGTGTCGTTCACGTTGCTGCAGGACCAGCTCCAGTCGGTGCTGCACACGTTGTCCGAACGTGAGGCGGGCGTGGTCAAGCTGCGTTTCGGTCTCACCGACGGGCAACCCCGGACGCTTGACGAAATCGGCCAGGTCTACGGCGTGACCCGCGAACGGATTCGCCAGATCGAGTCCAAGACGATGTCCAAACTTCGGCACCCGTCGCGCTCGCAAGTCCTCCGGGACTACCTGGACTAGCGTCCTTCGAATTCCCAGTTCCAGCAGTTCGGGCCGCTCCACCTCGGTGGGCGGCCCGAACTTGGTTCTGTGAGCATTCTCCCGAGTGTTGGTTAGGCTTACCTAATACGCTATGGTCCATCGAAGTAAGGTAACCCTAACTTCGGAGGTGCCGGGTGCTCCCGACATTCGTTGTGATGCTGCGCGAAGGCGTCGAGGCCACACTCATCGTCGGCATCGTCGCGGCGTTCCTCGGCAAGCAGGGCGCCAAGACTGCACTGCACAAGATGTGGGCCGGCGTCGCGATCGCAACAGCGTTGTGCATCGCCGGCGGCATCGGCTTGCACGTGCTCTCCCGGGAACTCCCACAGCGCCAGCAGGAAATGCTCGAGACCGTGGTCGGCGCCATCGCGGTGGCGATGGTGACCTACATGGTCATCTTCATGAAGCGGCATGCGAAGGATCTGTCCCGCACGTTGCGCGCGTCCGCGGGCAGCGCATTGCAGTCCGGCTCGCAGTGGGCACTGGTAGCAATGGGCTTCCTGGCGGTGCTTCGCGAGGGGTTCGAGTCCGCGGTCTTTCTGACGGCCCTGCTGAACGCCAGTGACGATCAAGCGGCGGGACTCCTCGGGGCGGTTCTGGGCCTGATCGTGGCGATCGCCATCGGCTACGGCATCTACCGCGGCGGCGTGAAGTTGAACCTGACGAGATTTTTCAAGGCCACCGGCGCCGTCCTCATCCTGGTCGCGGCCGGCCTGGTGATGACCGCCCTGCACACCGCGCACGAAGCCGGCTGGCTGCTGTTCGGGCAGGCCCAGGCACTCGACCTCACCGCAGTGGTCCGCCCCGGTTCGATAGCGGCGTCGCTTTTCACCGGGGTGCTGGGCATCCAGCCGCAACCGGTCTTCATCGAAGTCCTCGGCTGGCTGCTGTACCTCGCCCCGATGGCGCTCTACCTGTTGCTGCCTTCACGCAAGCGTTCGGAAAAGACGCCAGCCACCCACAACGTCCCGGCCAGTGCCTGAATTCGGCACCGAACCAGCTAGCCACTCCCCTCATCCCAGCCAGAAAGGCCCTGTTCCGTATGCCCGCTTTCAATCGCAGCGCTGCCGTCCTCTCCGGCTGCATCCTCGCCGCAACGTTGGCTCTGACCTTGCTCGCCGGATGCTCGTCCACCTCCAAGACGCAGGCCGCAGGCGCCGTCACCGCTTTGATCCACATCGAGCTGACCAATGACGGTTGCAAGGCAAGCCCGGCGCAGGTTCCGGCTGGCCCGGCAAAGTTCAGTGTGCGGAACAACGGTGGCTCGGCGGTGTCGGAGGCGGAGTTGGTGTCGGGCACCAAAATCCTCGGCGAGAAAGAGGGGCTCACACCGGGCCTGACCGGAACGTTCTCACTCGACCTCGCACCCGGTGACTACGAAACCTACTGCCCGCACGCCAAAACCGAACGAAGCCCGTTCAAGGTGACCGGCACGGCATCGTCGGCGAGAACCGCCGCCACCGGTGCGGCCGCGGCGCTGGCCAGCACCGGCGAGCAGTACCGGCAGTACGTGCAGGGCAAGGCTGAGACGTTGATCGCCAGCACCACCGTTTTCGTGTCCGCCGTCAAGGCAGGCGACGTGGTCAAGGCCAAGTCTCTGTACGCCGCCGCTCGAGCGCCGTACGAAACGATCGAGCCGGTCGCGGAGTCCTTCGGTGACCTCGATCCCGACATCGACGCCCGCGACGGCGACGTTCCGGCTGCGCAATGGCGTGGCTATCACCGCATCGAAAAGCAGTTGTGGGTAATGGGCAACACCATGGGAATGGCTCCGGTTGCGGACCAGTTGCTGTCCGACGTCAACACCTTGGCGAGCAAGATCAAGTCCACGTCATTCCAACCGGCTGAGCTGGCCAACGGAGCAACCGAACTGCTCAACGAGGTCGCGAAGTCGAAACTGACCGGTGAAGAAGAACGCTATTCGCGCACCGACATCTCCGACATCGACGCGAACGTCGAGGGTTCGCAGGCCGCGTTCGATCTGCTCGCGCCAGCCATGAAGATCCTCGACGCCGGCCTGACCAGCCAGATCCAGGCCAAGTTCTCCGACCTTCGCACAATCATGCAGAAGTACTCATCCGGCAACGGCACCTACAAGCCCTACACCGACCTGTCCGATGCGCATGTCAAAGAGCTGAGCACGGCAGTCAACGCACTGGCCGAACCGCTCTCGCGCGTCGCCGAGCAGATCGTAGCGATCAACTGACTACGGCGATCACGGAGCTGCGGCCGGGACCAAAACAACTGCCTTAGGAGAGGAACGCGTGGCACCCAACGCCTTTTCCCGTCGGGGTTTTCTCGCGGGCGCACTCAGCACAGTCGCAACAGCCGGCGCTGCGAGCGCCGTTGCGGGATGCGACAACTCGAAGTCGGATGGCGCCCTGGCCGCGACCAGCCCCGCAACGGTGGCGTTCAGAGCAGAGCACCAAGCCGGCATCGCCACCCCCGCGCAAGACAGGCTTGCCTTCGCGGCCTTCGATGTGACCACCAGCAGCCGCGCTGGTCTGATCGAGCTGCTCAGGCAATGGACCGATGCCGCGGAGAAGATGACCCAAGGCCTGCCGATCGGCAGCATCGACGGCGACCCCGCGCAGGTTCCCGACGACACCGGCGAAGCGCTGGATCTTCCGGCCGCCAACCTGACCATCACGATCGGGTTCGGCCCCAGCCTGTTCGACTCACGATTCGGCCTGCACGCTCGTAAACCGAAGTCGTTGCAACCGCTGCCCGGCTTTCCCGGCGACGTCATCGACCCGACGTCCTCCGGTGGCGACATCTGCATCCAGGCATGCGCCGACGACCCGCAGGTCGCGTATCACGCGGTACGCAATCTCAACCGGATCGGCTTCGGCACGGTGACCATGCGCTGGTTCCAGCTCGGCTTCGGCCGGACCTCCTCGACAAGCTCGATGCAGCAGACCCCGCGCAATCTGCTCGGCTTCAAGGACGGCACCAGGAACGTGCTGGCAGACAACACGGCGGACATGAACTCCCACGTCTGGGTCGGTGCCGATGCCGACGCCGACTGGCTACGCGGCGGTAGCTACTTGGTCAGCAGGCGCATCCGGATGACCATCGAGTCCTGGGATCGGGATCGGATCGGCGACCAGCAGGCCGTCATCGGACGGCACAAGCTCAGCGGGGCGCCACTCACCGGGAATAAGGAACATGATCTGCCCGACCTGGCAGCCAAGGGATCCGACGGCAGCCCGGTCATCGGAATGGATGCCCACATCAGGCTTGCCTCGCCGGCGTCCAACAACGGCGTGAAGATCCTGCGACGCGGCTATTCCTTCACCGACGGTGCCGATGCCCGAACTGGACAGCTCGACGCGGGTTTGTTCTTCATCTGCTTTCAGTCGGACCCGAACACCGGATTCATCCCGGTCCAGCGCAGCTTGGCCAGCGACGCCCTCAACGAGTACATCAAGCACACCTCGTCAGCAATCTTCGCCTGTCCGCCGGGACTGGGTGCCGGCGAATACTGGGGCCAGAAGCTGTTCCGCTGATGCCCCGCCCGCGCGACACCTCCGCGATTCGCGCGACACCTCCGCGACCCGCGCCAAACCGAACGCGGGCCCGGATCGTTTCCGATCCGGGCCCGCATTGCGCTATGTGTTCATCGCCACCCTGGGCGGCGAGCTGTTCTCAGACGTCGATCCCTGCCGAGGCCACCGGCGTGGGCTGGGGCTCGTCCAATCGTTCCGTCTCGTCGATGATCTCGGCTTCGAGCTCACGTAGCTTCGGTGCGTATTCACGTCCGTGGTGGGCGCAGAACGACAGCTCACCCCCCGCGGGCAGCGTCACGCGCACGTAGGACTGCGCGCCACACCGATCGCAGCGGTCAGCTGCGGTTAGTGGCTCGACGGTCGCGGTGCTGGTCACTGGATACCTCGGTTTCTGCCGTTGGTGCTCGATCTTTCAGGTGCGGCACTGCGCCTCTGGCTATTCAGAGAATCATCGTGTCCGCTCGATACATACAACCAGGCGAGGCGCGCCGTAGTTCCGTACCGACCGCAGAATGAGAGCTATTTCGCGTCCAGCGAACGCGGAAATATTGCTGTAACACAAAGCGCCTGGGTGGCCGACCGCCAACGGGCCGGTATAGCGCCTTTCGGGGTGAAAGTCCCGCCGCTGTTTGCCGAGAAAGGCTGATTGAGCGGCGCTACAACAACCCCATCAGGTGTTCACGGCGCGCTTCGAGCAGCTCCAGAGATGCCGACGCCGACGCCGGCCCAGGCACCGCGGAGCGCAACTGTGCGTGCACCGACCCATGTGGCCGTCCGGTGCGGGCAGCGAGTACGGCAACCAGCCGGTTCACCTCGCGACGCAGATCGGCCGCGGCTCGCCACTGCGATCCGTCCGAGGTCAATCCCGCCGCCGCGGTGGTGGCTGGATCCGACGCTGGGCCCGCCGAACCGTCCGGCTGCCGTCGGGCCTGCGTTGCGCGCTTGCGCAGCGCTACGTCCCGCTGAGCCAGCAGCGATGCGGTCTGCTCCGGGGACAGCAGGCCGGGCAGCCCCAGGAAATCCTCGTCCTCGTCGGAATCGGGCCCGGCCCGGGTGCCGGTCACCGCCCGGCCCGCATGCAGTACATGGGCGAACTGGGCTTCAGCTTCCAGGGCCTCCCATTCCTGCAGCAGCGAGTCCTCGGCCCGTTCGGCCTCATCGGAGACGTCGTCGACCAGTTCGAGGGAATCGGTCGAGGTGGCCGGCGGCGGCAACACGTGGTTGCGCTCTGTTTCCAGTTCGGCGGCCAATGCGAGCAGCGGGCGGACAGCAGGCAGGAACACCGTCGCCGATTCGTGCCGGCCCCGCGCCCGCACCACCCGGCCGACGGCCTGGGCGAAGAACAACGGCGTGCGATAGCTGGTCAGCCAGGCCAGGCACGCTGCCCTGGGCACATCGACGCCTTCGGAAACCATCCGAACGCAAACTGCGATCCGGGCACCGCCGATGGCGAATTTGTCGATCTTCTTGCTGGCCTTCGGGTCGTCGGACAGGATCAGGTACGGCTTTTCGCCGGTGACCTGCTCCACGATCCTGGCATAGGCGCGGGCATCGTCCTGGTCAGAGGCGAGCACAAGCCCGGCGGCGTCCGACATGCCCGAGGCACGGAGATGGGCCAGTCGATCGTCCATTGCTGCGATCACGTGCGGCACCCAGTCGCCCTTCGGATCGAGCGCGGTGCGCCAGGCTGCCTGCTCGGTGGACTTGGTGCCAGCGTCGGTCAGCGACGCGGCGATCACCTCACCGGCCGAGTTACGCCATCGGGTGGTCCCGGTGTAGGCGGCGAACACCACCGGACGCACGACATGATCACGCAACGCGTCGGCGTATCCGTAGCTGAAGTCGGCGGTACTGACGAGGCCGCCCGCGCCGTCCGGTTCGTAACGCACGTACGGGATCCGCTCGAGCACCCTGGTGCGAAACGGTGTGCCTGTCAGGCTCAGCCGGCGGGTCACGTTGTCGAAGGCGACCGCGATCGCATCGCCCCAGGACAGGCCGTCGCCGGCGTGATGGATCTCGTCGAAGATCACCAGGGTTCGCTTGGACGTTGCGCGTGCGGCATGCAGCGTCGGCTTGCCCGCCACCTGGGCATAAGTCGTGACGTAGCCGTGCAGGTCAGCCGGCACCGGGCCGACAGCGTTACTGAGAGTCGGATCGAGGGCCACGCCTACCCGCGCTGCAGCTTCGGCCCATTGAGTGCGCAGGTGATCGGTCGGCGCGACCACGATCACGCGGTCGATGGCCCGTCGACCGAGCAGTCGGACCGCCAGCGTGAGGGCAAAGCTGGTCTTGCCCGCGCCCGGCGTGGCGGTGACGAGGAAATCCTTGCGCGGCTCGGTCTCGTATTTGGCCAACGCCTCGCGCTGCCACAATCGCAGGCGCACAGCGGGGCGCGCAGTCGCAGGCACGGGAGTGCGGCGTTGAGACATCCGACGCCGCTCCCCTCCGCTGCTCCATCTGATCCGGCTCGTCAGGCTAACCCGCCGCCACGACAACCACAGACTGCGACCCGCCGTGCTGTGATCTGGCCTGCTTGCCGATCCGAAATCGCAACCTCATCGAAGCTCAGCCGCCGGCCTGATCCTCCAGATTGCGAGCCGTCGGCGCCGACCAGTGCCGGATCAGGGCGAGCATCCGCACCGCGAAGATCACAATGGCGGTCGCAATCAGCCATGGTGCGTGCAATTGATGCAACGCACGTCCCAAGCAGACCAGCCCGGCCCCGATGAGCGCCGCGACGGCGTAGATCTCGCGCTGCAGCACGACCGGTATCTGGCGGAGCAGGACATCGCGGATGACGCCGCCGCCGATCCCGGTGATGACACCCACGACGCACGCTGCCAGCCATCCCAGGCCTGCATCGAGCGACTTCTGGGTAGCGGTGACGGTGAACAGACCCAGGCCGGCACCATCCAGGACAAGCACCAGTTTGCGAGCCCTGGCCACCTGCGGATGCCAGTAGAACACGACTACCGCGGCAACTGCCGGCACCACCAGATACGGCCAATGACGCAGCGAGTACGGCGGATTGGCCGCCAGCAAGGTGTCTCGCAGCACCCCACCGCCCAGCGCGGTTACCGACGCGACGACCACAACGCCGAAAACATCCAGCCGGGACCGGACTGCGGCCAGCGCGCCCGACAACGCAAACACGAACACGCCGACCAGATCCAACGACAGCTGGGTCACCGACGGAGTCACACGACGAAGGTAGTGATGCCGATCCCATTGTGTCGATTTACCCCTCGGGTACCTCCAACGATGCGCTTCTGTCCGATCATCGGCAGACTGCACAGTCGTGATCAGTCGGCGCAGTGCCCGGAGCTTGGCGGTGCGCACCGTGAGCAAGGCGTGGCACGATCGCGTCCTTGGACTGTCAGCCGAAGCGGCGTTCTGGCAACTGCTGTCAATGCCGTCGCTGTTCCTGGCGTTGCTTGCCGCGCTTGGCTACTTCTCCCAGCTCGCCGGCCCGGACACCGTTACCCGGGTCCAGGTCAACCTGCTCAATGCGTTCTCGCGCGCGTTCAGCCCGCAGGTCGTCGATCAGCTGATCGCTCCGGTGGTGAGCCAAGTGCTCAATGAGGGCCGTGCCGACGTGTTCTCGGTGAGCTTCCTGCTCGCGTTGTGGGCCGGGTCGTCGGCGACGGCGACGTTCGTCAACACCATCACCATCGCCTACGACATGCGGGATCTTCGCGGTGCGGTCCGCAGCAGGTTGCTGGCGCTGGGCATCTATCTCGGCTCGATCCTGATCGGCGTCATCGTGCTACCGGCGCTCGTTCTGGGACCGAACATCCTGCCCAAGCTGTTCCCGGACAGCGCCCGTGGCCAGGCGGATCGGATCATCTCCGACGCATATTGGCCGGCCATAATCGTGCTGTTGCTACTGGGACTGACCAGCCTCTACCACCTGGCGCCGCCCAGACGACTGCCGTGGCGGCGCGGCGTACCCGGAGCGGTGCTCGCGATGGTGATTTTTCTGCTGGGCTCGGCTGGTCTGCGGGAGTACATCTCGTTCATCGTCGCTCGTAACCATGCGTACGGGACGCTGGCCGCACCGATCGCCGCGCTGCTGTTCTTCTTCGTATTGGCCCTGGGCGTGCTGCTCGGCGCGGAGTTCAACGCAGCTATCGAGCAGGCGTCGCCGACGGTGCGACGATCGCGCCGCGGCGAACGCGGCTGGCAATCGCTGGCCGGTGAATCAGATGATCAGCTACCGCCGGGCCCGGCTGGCATCGACTCGTAGATCTCCTTGCACCGCGAACACACCGGCGAACCCGGTTTCGGCGTCTTCGTCACCGGAAAGATCTCGCCGCACAGCGCCTGCACCATCGTGCCCATTACGGCGCTCTCTGCGATCTTTTCCTTCTTCACGTAGTGGAAGACCTGATCACCGGTGTCGGCCTCGGAGGTCTTCGGGCTGTCCAGAGTCTGGGTACTCACAACACCGATTCTGCCACCGATTGCGCAGCTGGCTGCTCAGATGCCGCTCAGATATCGATGACCGAGCTGGTTTCATGCGGCATCCCGGGGTTCTGCTCGGCTTACGGGGCGGGTTCCGTATCGTCGGGCGGCGGCTTGCCCATGGTGAGTTCGCGTGGCGCGTTCGGGTCCACCCCGCCGCGGAAGCTGCGGAACCGGACGCCTTGTTTGGGCGGGCGATCGTTGGCGATCAGGACCGCCGTCCACGGCAACACCAACGCGCCAACGACGAAGGCCGCAGCAAGCCAGCCCGAGATTCGGAAGGTAACGGCCGCTGCCACGATGCAGACGGCGCGCATCGACATCATGATCAGATATCGCTTGCGACGACGGTCGAACTCGTCGTCATTGCTCAGCCTGGCCTCGGTGATGAGGAAAGGTCGATCAGCTTGATGTCGCAAGGGGCGCACGAGGTCCATCGTGCCACCGAGTACGGCGATCTGAACGGCCGCGACCGTCTCGAGTGGGTCAAGGCAGGGCCTGGCCGTCATCCGAAGCGATGCTGAGCAGAGCGCTCAGCCCAAATGCGAGAGACAGTGTTCACATCACTACGGCAGGATGTTGTAGTGCCCGTACCCACCGTCGTGCTGCTGCACGGCCAGCCCGACTCGTCAGCGAGCTTCTGGTCGCTGCGTCGGCAACTGCGTAGCAGGTTGGATCCGGCCATCAGGATTACCGCACCCGATCGTCCGGGGTACGGCGCAAACCCGCGTCCGGTCAGCGACTTCCGCGGCAACGTGGACTGGCTGAAAAGCTGGCTACGGTCGATCGACGCGGGTCCGACCGTCGTCGTCGGACACAGTTGGGCCGGCGGCATCGGGGTTCTGGCCGGCGCGAGCGTCCCGTCGGTACTCGCCGGCTTGGTGCTGGTCTCCTCCATCGGGCCGTACTGTCTGCTACCCATCGACTCGGTGCTCGGTGCCCCGCTGATCGGCGAGATCATCGCCTTCACCACCTTGCGCCTCGGTGGGCCGCTGATCCGCCACAGCGCAGCCACGACCATCCGGGCGCACCTGCTGCCTGCCGATGTGCCGTATGCCAAGGCCAGCGGATTTGCCATGGCCCACCGGCCCTTGTGGCGGACGTTTCTGCAGGAGCAGCGCACCCTGATCCGCGACTTGGACGACATCTCCGCTGCGCTCCCGTCGGTCGGCGTTGCCACCTTGGTGGTGGACGGCACCGACGACCAGCTCATTCCAGGGCGGACTCCGACTGAACTGAGTCGGCAGATCCCCGGAGCTCGACGGGTCCGGATCGCCGGAGCGCACGACCTGCAACTCAAGCAGCCTGCTGAACTCGCCGGGCATATCGCGGACTTCGTGACACCGCTGCTCACCGGCGGAGACCGGCTGGTCGGCGAGGCCGCCGAGACGGCCGAGACCACCGGACCAATCGGGACCGTCGGAAGCTGAGGTGTCCGAACCGATCCTCGCCGCGGATTGCGTACCCGCGTTGCGAGAGGCGCTGGCCGATAGCTTCAGCGGCGCCGCGGTGGCGGCGGCCCTGGGCATGGCCGGGCGGGCTGCGCTGTCGCGTAACGACCTGCTTGCCGCCGAGCGCCTGACCCGATCCGGATCTTCCACCGAGACGTGGATCCGACTATTCCTGCTCGGCCTGACCGTCTCCGAGCGCGCCGCGGCCGCGGCGCTGCAGCCGCTGCCGGTATCGCAGGCGATCGCGGCCGGCCTGCTGGCCTCCGGACCGGACGGGGTGTCCGCCCGGCTGGATCTGCGCCCGTACAGCGAGGCCGACGGCCCGGACTGGTGGGTGCTGTCCGACCTGGGCGCGGACGTCCGCGGCGCACCCCTGGACAGTGAGCACGTGCTCGGTATCGGAGCGGCCGCGACCACCCTGGCGCAGGCCACCATCCGCCGTCCGGTCGATCGCGTAGCCGATATCGGTACCGGATGCGGCGTACAGGCGCTGCACCTGTCCCGGCACGCCGGGACCGTCGTGGCCACCGACATCAGCGAGCGGGCCCTGGCAGTGGCCGCCAGTACGGCCGCGCTGAACGGACTGCACTTCGACCTGCGGGCCGGGTCGCTCACCCAGCCGTTGCATGGCGAAACCTTTGATCAGATCGTGTGCAATCCGCCGTTCATCGTCGGGCCGGGTTTCACGGCGGACTCGGGCAGATACACCTACCGCGACAGCGGGATGGCAGGCGATGGCCTCTGTCGGGAGCTGATCGGATCGTTGCCGCAACTGCTGACCGACGGTGGTAATGCGCAGCTACTGGCCAACTGGGTGATCACCGGTGACCAGCCCTGGCAGGAGCGGGTTGCCGGTTGGCTGCCCGCAGCCGGCTGTGATGCCTGGATCTGGCAGCGGGAAGTGGTCGAGCCGGCCGAATACGTGTTCATGTGGCTGCGTGATGCCGGCGAGCAGCCGGGCAGCGAGGCGTGGAAGTTGCGCTACCACCGCTGGTGTGACTGGTTTTCCGCGTCCGGAGTGCTCGCCGTCGGAATGGGTCTGGTCAACATCCGCCGTACCGGGTCCGATCACAGCTCGGTGCTGTGCGAGGACGTCCGGCAAGCCGTTCAGCAGCCGATCGGCGACGAGATCGCGGGCTGGTTCGACCGGCACCGTTGGCTGCAGCAGGCGGACGTTTCGCTGCTGCTGTCCAGCCGGTTCGTCGCCGATACGGATCTGGTCCGCGACGTCAGAGAGCTCATCGGGCCCGGCGGGTGGCGACCAGCGCTGACCCAGCTCAGGCAGTCCCGCGGGATGCGGTGGGAACTGGAGGCCGACGATGCGGTGTGCGCCCTGGTCGCGGCCTGCAACGGCGCATTGCCGCTGAGCGTGCTGATCCCGATGGTGGTTTCTTCGGTCCTGCCTTCTGCTGAGTCCACGGTCGCCTCGGTCGCAGCCGCAGACAGCGCCCCCGACCGCGAGGACGCAATCGCGGCGCAGTTGCTCACCGTCGTCCAGGATCTGGTGCAACGGGGATTGCTACGGCTGGTCGAGGCCTGAATCCGTTCGCCCCTGACTGTGGCCAGCGCGGACTCGACCCCGGCAGTGAGCCAGCTCACTTCCGGCGCCGACGCCTGGTTTCCGCGGGTTACGGCACTTCTCACACCGCGGCCTGTTGGCCAGCGCCGTCCCGCTGGTTCGTCGGCGCATTGAGGGCCGGCTTCAAAGCCGGAGCACAGTAAATCCGGGAACATCATCGGTTCCGAAGCGTTGTACAGAATGAAAACAAAAATCCGACCGACGGACGGATGTCACAGTGACCCAACCAGCAACAAAAGCCGGGCAGCGGAGTCCCAAGCGCCCCAGTAGCGCTTCGCGGACCCTTCCCGGTCATCAGAAGACCCGTACGGCCGCGCACACCAAGGCCGCCGGTGACGCTGCAAATAGCCCAGCCAACTCTGACCTGATCAATGACGTGGTAGCCGCAACACTGACCAACTCCCCCGAGATCGACGAAGCCAATCCGACCGGTGCCACCGCAGACCTTGACGAAGTAGTCCAGGCTGCCGACTTGGTGCGCTCGTACCTCAATGAGATCGGAAAGGTCTCACTGCTCTCAGCGGTAGAGGAGGTCGAGCTGTCCAAGCGGATCGAGGCCGGCCTGTACGCCTCTCACCTGCTGAGCACCTCCAAGCGGGTACCGGTGGTGCGGCGTCGCGAGTTGCAGGCATTGGTTGCCGACGGTGATTCGGCAAAGGATCTGTTGTTGCGCGCCAACCTGCGTCTGGTGGTGTCGCTGGCCAAGCGCTACACCGGACGCGGGATGCCATTCCTCGATCTGATTCAGGAGGGCAACCTCGGACTGATCCGCGCGGTGGAGAAGTTCGACTACACCAAGGGATTCAAGTTCTCCACGTACGCAACGTGGTGGATTCGGCAGGCGATCAGCCGAGCCATGGCCGATCAGTCCCGCACGATCCGGCTGCCCGTTCACCTGGTGGAGCAGATCAACAAGATGCAGCGGATGCGTCGCGAGCTCGGCCAGAGCCTGGGCCGGGACGCGACTGACGAGGAACTCGCGCACGAACTCGACATCGAGGTCGACCGGCTGCACGAGCTGATCGATCACGCACGCGATCTGGTCAGCCTGGATCAGACCGTCGGCAGCGAGGACGACTCGTCGTTGGGCGACTTCATCGCCGACAGCGAAGCGACCAAGCCGACCGAGGCGGTCGAGTTCGACCTGATGCGCCGGCAGCTTGCCGAGTTGCTCGATTCGCTCGAGCCGCGCGAGGCTGCCGTGGTTCGGCTGCGTTACGGTCTGGCCGACGGCAACCCGCACACCCTGGACGACATCGCGAAGAAGTTCAACCTGTCCCGGGAACGGATCCGCCAGATCGAGCGCGAGACGATGGCCAAATTGCGTCACCCGTCCCGCGCGCAGGCGCTGCGGGACTACCTGGACGCGTAGCTGTAGAGCCCGGCCTGAGGTGGCCCGCATCGACTCGACAAGAGTCGGCGCGGGCCATCGCTGCGTCTACTGGTTGATGTCTACGGGTTGATGTCTACGGGTTGATGCTGCCTCTACGGTTATCAGGTGGACCCGTTGACCGCGCTGCGTCGGATCGCCTTCCTGCTCGAACGCCGTCTCGAACCGTCCTATCGGGTCAAGGCTTTCCGAGGCGCAGCCGAGGTCGTAGTCCGCGAGGGCCCGGACGCCATCGCGCGCCGGGTCGCCGAGCAGACGCTGCAAGACCTGCCCGGTATCGGACCTGTCACAGCCAAGGCGATCACTGAGGCAGTAAACGGTTCGGTGCCGGAGTACCTGATCCCTCTCGAGGCCGAATCCGGCGATCTCGTCGACCTGGACGAAGCGGGGCGCGCGCTGCTGGCGTCGTTGCGAGGCGACCTGCACAGTCATTCCGATTGGAGCGACGGCGGCAGCCCGATTCAGGAGATGGCCGTGACGGCGATGGAGCTGGGTCGCGATTACCTCGCGCTGACCGACCATTCGCCGCGGCTCACTGTCGCTCACGGACTGACGGCGCAGCGGCTCGTCGAACAGCTGGACATCGTCGCTGCGCTTGCCGAGCCGCTGGGTGACTTCCACTTGTTGAGCGGTATCGAGGTTGACATCCTCGACGATGGCCAGCTCGACCAGACCCCCGAGCTGCTCGGCAGGCTGGACGTGGTGGTCGCATCGG
This sequence comes from Jatrophihabitans sp., assembly GCA_036488285.1. Taxonomy (GTDB): domain Bacteria; phylum Actinomycetota; class Actinomycetes; order Mycobacteriales; family Jatrophihabitantaceae; genus Jatrophihabitans_A. The sequence continues at coordinate 13,983 of DASXHV010000170.1, forward strand.
TGCACTCGAAGCTGGCGATGGAGTCCTCGGCAATGACGCGCCGGATGATTGCGGCAGCGCGGGATCCGCACACCGACATCCTCGGTCATTGCACCGGACGGCTGATGGGTGGCAAGAAGCGGGCCCAGAGCACCTTCGATGCCGCTTCGGTGTTCGCGGCATGCTCCGAACAGCAGGTTGCGGTGGAGATCAACTGCCGTCCAGAACGACTTGATCCGCCCGGTGAGCTTGTGCAGCTGGCGATAGCGGCTGGCTGCCTGTTCAGCATGGACACCGACGCGCACGCTCCCGGTCAGCTCGATTGGCTGCAGTACGGCGCTGCGCGCGCGATCGAGTTCGGCGTGCCGCCCGAACGCATCGTCACCACGTGGCCACTGAAGCGGTTGCTGGACTGGACTCGTCGAGATCGGTAGCGGCCCGGGAACGGATCCGCTCGGCGGGTGCCTCACGCCGCCTGGGCCAGCCGGGGTGACGCTGCCCGAATGAGGACCGAGACCCAGGTGCGGAAAGGACGCCATGCTTCTGTGATGCGATCAAGCTCTGCGTCGCCAAGTGAGCCAGGCGAGCTGCCCAATCCGTACAGCCGCCTGATCTGGCCGAGCAGCAATGGTTCTTCGCTGGGGAACACATCAACGAATCCGACGGCGCGGACAACGATCAGCCGGCTGTAGAACGGTCCGATGCCGTTGATCCGACGCAACGTCGCGGCTGCCTCGACCGGTCCCTGTGCCTGCAAACTCTGAACATCGAGCGTTCCTTCGATCGTCGCGCGGGCCAGAGCGTGCAGCCGGGCCAGCCGCTGGGCAGGCAGGCCAGGGAAGTCTGAGACGGCCAGCATCTGCTGGGGATTGGGCAACGCGGCCAGTGGCTCGCCAGCCAACTGGAACATGGTGCCGTGCTGCTGACCGAGCCTGTTACGCAGTTCCATGGCCTGTCGCGCCGGCCGTCGAACGCTCAAGATCGCCCATGCCGCGGCCTCATAGGGTGAGTAGAACAGCGGCGGACGCAGGCCGCAGGCAACTCGCTGCAACGAGGCAACGACCGGATCCCGTTCGCCGATCTCGTCGAAACCACGACCGTCGTGATCCAGCGACAGCACTCGCGCGACCTGTTGGCGCGTTGTTTCAATGTCGGCAGGCCCGAACACCGTGCAGTGCACGTCCGGTCCACGCTGGCGTACCTCGACGCCGACCGGATCGAAGCTTCGGTCGGCCACGAAGGCCAGCCGCATCACGCCGGCGTAGCCCGAGGACGGTCGCTGCCCGAAACCGAAGGTCGCCGATTCGGCGAGCGAGAATGCGCCACTGGTGCTGATCACGAATTCGCGGTGCCGCTCAGTCATGCCGACAGACTGCGCGCCAGGTCCGACAGTTTTGCGTCAGCCGGTTTTGCGTCAGTCGGTTTCGCGTCAGTCGGTTTCGCGTCAGCCGGTTTCGCGTCAGCCGACGGCGACCGGACGCTGCGGATCCACGATCCACTCGCTCCACGAGCCCGGGTACAGCACGGCAGGTATGCCCGCCGCACGCATGGCCAGCACAGTGTGCGCCGCTGTGACGCCGGACCCGCAGTACACACCGACGGGTTCAGCTTCGGCGGATACGTCGAGATCGGCTTCGGCGAATCGCCTGCGCAGCAGCACCGGCGTGTGGAACGCCCCGTCGGACCGGACGTTGCCGGCGGTCGGAATGTTGATCGCACCGGGTATGTGGCCTGCCACCGGATCCATCGGCTCGACCTCGCCACGGAATCGTTCGGGCGCCCGGACGTCCACGAGTCGTCCCCGGGCGGCCAACGCTGCCGCCTCGGCAGCGTCCACGGTCGGCAGACTGCCCGGCTTGATGGTGACCGTTCCCGAGCCAGCCGGCACGTCGCCCGATGCCACCGGACGGTCGGCAGCCACCCATGCGGCGAAGCCGCCGTCGAGCACCGAGACGTCGCGCAGGCCGGCTCATCGCAACACCCACCAGGCACGCGCCGCCGCCACGGACTCGGCGCCGTCGTAGACCACGACCGCGGAGTCGTAGTCGATCCCCCATGAGCGCATCAGAGTTTGCAACCGATCCGGATCGGGCAATGGATGGCGGCCACCCTGACCGGGCGGATCGGCCAGGTCGGTGTCCAAATCGCACCAGTGTGCATTCGGAATGTGGCTGGCCAGATAGGCCGCACGCAGCGCCGGCGACCCGACCACCCAGCGCACGTCGATCAGCACCGGCGGTTTCGGTTGCCCCACCCGTTCGGCCAGTTCGCGTACCGTCAGTAGCGGCCCTCGCCCGTAGGTTGTCACCAAACGGTTCTAACATGAACGTCAATCGTCCGCGCTCGGCCGCGGCAGCGGGTGCCACGGGAAGGTCGGTACGTGAACAGTCATCACAGCGAGTTGATCGACACGACTGAGATGTATCTGCGCACGATTTACGAACTCGAGGAAGAGGGCGTCACCCCGCTTCGGGCCCGCATCGCAGAGCGGCTGAGCCAATCCGGACCGACCGTAAGCCAGACCGTGGCCCGGATGGAACGTGACGGCCTAGTGCATGTCGAGAGCGACCGGCACCTGCTGCTGACCGACGAAGGTCGGCATCTGGCGATTGCGGTGATGCGCAAGCACCGACTGGCCGAACGCCTGTTGCAGGACGTCATCGGCCTGGAATGGGACCAGCTGCACATCGAGGCGTGCCGCTGGGAGCACGTCATGAGCGATGCAGTCGAACGACGCATCCTGGCTCTGCTGGACAAACCGCTGGTGTGCCCGCACGGTAATCCGATCCCCGGCCTGGAGGACCTCGGCCTGCCCTTCGGTCGGATGCCGGAAACGGCACTGCTGCCTACCCTCGCGGCGTCTGCTTCCGAAGAGGGCGTGACAGTGCGAGTAGAGCGGATCAGTGAGAATCTGCAGCCCAATGCCGAACTCATGCGCACGCTATCCACCTCGGGCCTGACTCCCGGGCACACCATCACGGTGACTCGGGTGGCCGAGGGCGTCCAAGTCGATGCAGGGACCGAACGCACTGTGGTCAAACCGACAGTTGCCGAGGGCATCTTCGTCTCAGTCCCCGCCTGACGTACCCGCCGCAGGATCCGGTATCTCACGCAGTGTTGGTGTGGTTCGCGGGTTGAGCCCGTTCTCCACCGCGGATATCAGGAGTGCCGCCGCCGAGCAGCCGCGGTCGGATGCCAACGCTCGCTGCGCGGCCATGCACGCCAACGCGCCGTTCCCGTCCCGCCACTGCTGCCAGCCGTACAGGAACAGCGGCGCGGCGTCGTAGGGTTCCGGCAGTCGCCGGATCAGATCCCGCAGCAGGCTCGACGCGTCAACGGACTGCTCGTCTATCGCGAGCCACACGTCGTCGCGAATGGTGAGGTCGGTCAGGGCCACCCCGAACCTGGCTGTCTGCCGGGCGGACAACCGCGGCATGGACGGCCGGGCAGTCCCGGGTTCGATATCGCCGCGGCAGGGATGGCTATCGGCGAACCGGGCCGCAGCCTTGAGCAGCGCAGCGGTGTCGGCCCGGCGTAACCGACGTAGGCCGTTGGCGAGCAAGGCCCCGGTCACTCGGTTCTCGGCCTGCGCCAGTTGAGGGTCCAGACGATGCCGCTGATCGGCAGGCAACCCGTCGAGGTGCGCTGCGAGCTCGGCTCGACTGTCCAGCGCCACAAGGCCGGCAACTGTTGCCTGCGCCGCTGCCAGCGAGCATCCCAGCGCCCGCGCGGCTCCCTCCGGCGGGCAACATCGCGAATCGGAACACAGCAGCGACCACCAGCGGTCTTCGCCGGCCAGCAGCACGTCCATCAGCTCGACGCCGACGCTGGACAGCTGCCGCCCGATCGGTGCGACGAGCTGCTCGTACCCCTCGCGGGTAGCGGCATCCAGACCATGGCCTGGCACGAACAGGACACAGACCACCGCCGTGACCTCCGAGCGCGCGAGTGCGTCGGTGAGCTGGTGCAGATCGCCTGGCTCGACCGGCTGGGTCGGCAGATCGATGCGCAGCGCGACCGCGACATTGCGGGCCGTGCCGAGCATGGGCCCGGGGCCGGCGAAACCGACGAGCACCACGCTGTCGGTCGGGTGGAAACCGAGCAGGTACGGGATGGCCTCGATCAGGTCGTCGGGCGCGCTGATACGGATTCGGTCGACATCGGTAGTGGTCATTGCGCAACGGTCGGCGATCCGGACCGGTCGAATCCGAGGCCTGGCGAATATGTGGACAACAAAGCGTTGATCCACAAGGTCAACGATCTTGTCGGTGCGATGCCCTACAGCGGGTTGGCGCGCCAGTTGGTTGCTGCGATCGCCAGGCCGGCGGCGACGTCGGTGTTCTTGTCGGCCAGCCGCCGCTCCCGATCGCCGGCATCGCCATCGGAGGCTGACTCCTGGCGGCCAATCGCAATCACCCGGAAGAAGGCCGCGGCACGTTCCAACGCGACCGCGAAATCGCCGGAGTACGCGCCGGTCAGGACCGCGTCGGACAATGCGGCGACAGCTGCCGGATCTGCCTCGTCAGAGACGCCCGCGACGACCTCGTCGGCCGGCGCGTACGGACGGCCGGCGCGCCACAGCCGAGTCACCTCCTCGCCGTTGGTCTGACACCAGCGACGCAGTAGGTACAGCGCCCACAAAGCTCCCGCCAAACTGGAGGGCTGCTCACCGCGCCACAGCTCGGCCAACGTGTCCAGACCGACCCGATCGGCGAGATCTACCAGCGGTTCAGTATCCGGTGAGCGTCCATGGGCGATCACTGCCTCGGCCGTTGCGGCTGCCAATTCGGCCCTCGCGAACGGATCGACCGGAGCCTCGCCTTCATACAGCGCGGCGAGGTCGGCCAGCCGGACAGGCCGGTGCGGGCGGTCGGACGAAGTCACCCCACCAGAGTAAGCGTCCATCGTGGAGAACCGGCTGTGGCCACGTCTTTGTCGGGAGATGTGCAATCGACCGGTAAACTGGACAACGACGTCGGCCCGATCCATGGCCCCCGGTCCCACTTTTGCCGCCATGAGCGGCCTTCCGCCGTGAGGCGACCTGGCGGGCCGACGTCATCAACCTTTCCGGACCACCCAGCGTGGCCTCGGTGGATGCGGATGGCGGCACTGATGCAATCGGGCGACGGCTGGACGACCTGCGCCGCCGGTCACCGTCATTGGGGACGCTTCGGCGCGGCCGGCCTGCTGATCACCGACTCCGAACGGGTGGTACTGCAGCACCGGGCTCCCTGGACCCACGAGGGAGACACGTTCGGCCTTCCCGGCGGTGCGCGGCATTCCGACGAAGACGCCGTGTCGGCGGCACTGCGTGAAGCGAACGAGGAAGCCGCCCTCGATGCCGACGACATCGAACCCCTCGGGCTGTATGTCGATGACCATGACGGCTGGTCATACACGACCGTGGTGGCATGCCCGCGGCGGCCGATCTCACCGGTCGCAGCCAATGCCGAAAGCGTCTCGGTGGCCTGGCACCACCAGGACGAAGTCACGCAGCTGCCCCTGCACCGAGGCTTTGCCGCAGCATGGCAGCAGTTGCGCATACCCGTCCGGCCGCTGTACATCGTCGCCACCGGGGAGGCAGCCGAGGATCCGTTGCTCGAAGTGCTGGGCACCGAGGGCGTCCGCGCCACCCAGCTGCCGACGGGCATGTCCGCAGGCAAGCTGAGCCGGTTGTTCCCCCGCGTGATCAAGGCCCGACCCGATGCTGTCGCCGAGGCGGTCCTGCGCCATGCCGATTGCGGTCAGGTCGTGCTCGTCACCGATGCGCGCGACCTGCAGCTGCTGAGCTGATCACTGCCGATAGCGTTGCGTGGTGCGCATCCTGCTCCCACCCAGCGAGGCCAAGAACCCCGGCGGCCGCGGCAAGTCCTTGGCGCGACGCGGCCTTGACGCGGCACGGAGCACCGACGACCTCGCAGAGCCACGGCGGCAGATGCAGCTCGCATTGCAGCGATTACTCGACACCGATGCAGCCGCGGCGGCTCTGTTGCTGCCCGACTCGGTCGCCCGGGAAGCGATCGCAGACAACGCGGCGGTACAGCTTTCGGGAACGCTGCCCGCGTTGCAGCGCTACGCCGGCGTCGTCTACGACGGCCTTGACCTCACCTCGCTGTCCCCGCCTGCGCGTCGGCTAGCAGCGAGGAATGTGCTTATCTTTTCAGGCCTTTTCGGTGTGCTGCGCGGCAACGACCCGGTTCCGAACTACCGCGTACCGGCCAAGGCGAGCCTTCCAGGCATCGGCATCGCCGCGACGTTCTGGCGAAGGCACCTCGATTTGTCGATGCCCCGGCTGCTGGATTCGGAATTGATCATCGACCTGCGATCCAGCGACTACGCAGCAATGTGGCAGCCGGCTCGTACCAGCCTGGTCGCCGGGCGGCTCGTCGCGATCCGGGTTCTCTCACCGCGTCCGGACGGTTCGCTTGGAGTCATCTCCTATCCCTCGAAGTATTTCAAGGGCAGATTCGCTGCCGCATTGCTCGAATGCAGAGTCGGCGGTGTGATCAGCTGTGCCGACGAGCTGGCCGCCACCTGGGTCACGGCCGGCGGCAAGGATGCCGTGGTCCGCACAGTGCAAAGCGGTATGGCCCTTGACCTGATCACACACTCTGCCAAGGTCGTCACCGCCTGACCGAGCCGCCCGTGTAACGCTGCCACCGAACGCGATCATCGGCCGCTCGGACGGTCCGCCGCACATATCATCTTCAGTTGCGCGCGTATCAGCCGGGCTGGCACACCCCGGTGGCGAGCGCGGATCACCCCTGGGTCAGTATCGACGCATGCGACTGGATCATCTTTCCTACGCCGCAGGACCCGAGGGACTCGCTTCGTGCGTGCAACGAATCGGATCCCAGCTCAGCGCCAGCTTCTCCGACGGCGGGCTGCATCCGAGGTTCGGCACCCGGAACTTCGTGTTGCCTCTCAACGGCGGCGTTTACGTCGAGGTTGTCGAAGCCTTGGACCATCCGGCGACCGAAACCGCCCCGTTCGGTCGGGCGGTCCGCGCCCGCGCCGAGGCAGGCGGCGGCTGGCTGGGGTGGGTTGTCGGCACGTCGGACCTGGCACCGATCGAGGCTCGCTTCGGCCGGCCGGCCGCGGCCGGACATCGCATTCGTCCGGACGGTTTTGACCTGCGCTGGAAGCAGATCGGTGTCAACGTGACGGCCGCAGACCCGCAGTTGCCATACTTCATCCATTGGGAGTCCGACGAATCCGAGCACCCAGCGGCACCAGGCGGAACCGTGAACCTCGAGCGCCTCGATATCGCCGGCGAACGCGCCCATGTGGTGAAGTTCCTCGGTGATGAAGCCACCGCCGCCTTGGAGGGTCTCAAGGTGAAGTGGCTACCGGTCGAGGACAACGACGGGGAATCAGGCGTCGTCGCAGCGCACTTCACGACCCAGCGTGGCGTCGTCGTCATCGACTGATCGGCAATTCTCAACTCGTGGTGGCCACCGGAACGCCGTCCTCGAAGTGACCGCCGGATTTGCCTGGTGTCGCTGAGGTTTCTGCGACCGGGGCTGCCTTGCGAGCACCGAGAATCGATCCGGCAAGGATCAGCGGGAAACCGACGATCATCCCAGCAGTCAGATGCTCGTTGAGCACGATCACACCCAATGCGACGGCCACGGCGGGGTTGACATAGGTGATCACGGTGGATCTGGTAGGCCCGATCGTCGCAATCAACTGGAAGAACAAGATGAATGCCAGCGCGGTGCAGACAACCGAAAGCACCGCGACGCTGCCCACCACCGATCGGGTGACGTCGCGTGGTGGCTGGAAGAACACAAATGGCAGGTAGCAAACCGCGCTCACGACCAGTGCACTGGCAATAACACCGAGGCCTGGCAGGTCCGACAGCGAGCGCGCCAAGATGATCGGTCCAGTGGCGTAACAGACGGCTACGCCGGCCATCTCAAGCAGTGCAAGCAGATTCAGGTGCGAGAAGTCCAGACCGACCAGCGACCCCACGCCGAGGATGCCGACCAGCAATCCGATCAGCTGCGTGCGGTCAACCCGCTCTGCGTGCGCGGTGAACCGCGCTGCGAAGGCGCCGACCAAGGGCACTCCGGCGACCAACAGACCGGCTAGTGAGGAGTTAAGGTGCCGCTCAGCGTCGGAAAGCATCAGCCACGGGATCATGATCTCCACGACCGCAAAGAGGATCAGCCACTTCCAGCGCGCCAGCACCGGCGCGATTTCCGAACGCAGCAACGCGATCGGCAGCAGGATCACCGAGGCGACGCCGGTGCGCAGGAACACCAGAGTGCCGGGCGTTATGTGTTCGACGGCGACCCGGATGAACAGGTACGGCAGGCCCCAGATCAGGCACATCGCCGCGAACAACGACCAGCCACGACGTGACACGTCCACCCATCCGTTCTGTCTTGCCGAGCAAGCCTTTGCCCGCTCGTGCTTCGCCACCTGCCACGCTAGGTTCGCGGTGTGGTCGCCGCTAGCGGATTACGGCCAACAAACAACCACTAACTGCCGATCCCGGACGGGCTCGGCAAGGCAACGCCGGGTTCGCGGTAGCGGCCACCGTCAGATCGGCCGGGTACGTTGCCTCGTGGACCGGATTTCGACGATAGGAGATAGTGACGTCCATGCCGAATCTGCAGCTGGACTGGCAGCAAGGCGCCGCACTGGCGGCCGTGCTCGCTGCGTCGGCTGTCCTCGCATGCCGGACCGGGACGCGACGATCGGCGCGGCTGGCGCCATACCTTCGCGAAGCAGCAATCATCGCCGCGCTCTACAGCCTGTGGCAGCTGGCAGCGGCGGTGTCGGTGTTCGGTACCCATGGCGCCTTCGACCGCGCGCACTGGCTCGTACGGGTGCAGCGCCGGCTCGGTCTGCCTGACGAACAGACCATGCAGGGCTTGATCATCCACCACCCACTGATCGAGCAGGCCTGCAACCTGTACTACGCCTCGATGCACTTCGGCGCCCTCGGGATCTTTTTGGCGTGGTTGTTCATCCGGCACCGCGACCGATACCCGATGGTGCGCGCCGTGCTGATCCTGCTGACCGCGATCTGCCTGCTGGTCCAGTTGATCCCGGTCGCGCCGCCCCGGCTGTTGCCCGACCTCGGATTCGTCGACACTGCTGCCCGATACGGCCAATCGGTGTACCAGATCTCTGGCATCACCGTCGACTCGCTGTCAGCAATGCCCTCGGTGCACGTGGGCTGGGCGTTGCTGGTTGCCTGGGCGGTCATTTCGGTGAGTACTAGTCGCTATCGCTGGTGGGTGCTTGCGCATCCGATCGTGACGGTTTTCGTCGTGGTCGCAACGGCAAACCACTTCTGGGCCGACGGGATCGTCGCAGCGTTGCTGCTGGTGCTGTCCATCCTCGTAGTACAGGCGGGCTACCGGGTGATCCGCCGCAGCAGTGTCCTGGTTTCGGAACAGATCGTCGAGCCTGCGTACCGCTGATGCATCGGTAGCACCGCGGCGCCCTCGCGGTACAGCGAGCTGTATCGCGCCCGGTCGAGCGGATCGGTACCGATCGCGGTCAGCACGACCGTAATGGCGGCTGTCTCGCCATCGAGGACAACCGCGACGACATGGGTGCGCAGCGTCAGCTCGTCGGAGTCGCAGAACCAACCCGCCTTGATCCCCACCGCGGCCGGTGCGATGCCCAAAGCATCGACGACCGTCCGACGTACGCCGAAGCTATGCTCGTCCGGGACCTGGCGCATCCATTCCAGCAACTGCGCCGCGTGCGGGTCCCCGTCGGCCGCCGCACCCACCATCGACGCATAGGCACGGGCCAGTTCATCGGCACGGATCAGGACGCGTCCGAAGGACCGGGCACCGCCGGCCTCCAGCGGCCAACGCGCACCGATCACCTCGGCAATGGCATCCAGCAACCAATCGCTACCGCAGCTCTGCCACATCTCGACCGTGGCGGCGTTGTCGCTGACCGTTACCCCGCGCTCGGCCAGCCGAGTCCACCGCAGCGGGTCGGATCTGAACGGCATTGACCGTGCCGCCATCCAGAACAGCAGTGGCTTGATCACGCTCGCACACCGCAATCGGCGCCTGTCGGCAGGCAGGCCCGCGGTATCGAGTACCCACCGGGGACCGCCCTGCGCCGATACCACTTGCGCCGATACCACTTGCGCCGATACCGCTTGGACCGCCGATACCGCTTGGACGTAGTGGGATTGCACGCTGGAACGGTACCCACGACGCGCTGATCTCGATAAGGCACACAGGCCGACCTGATTCCAGCGGCGTTCGGGGCTGGTGCATATTGGTAACAGGAGCTGCAGGAGTTCACGTAAGGCCGTCGTTGGCCGCAACCGTAGGAGCGCACCTTGCCGGATCGATCTGCACCGAAGCAGGATGTCGACGACAGTGCAATCGAGGTCGGTCCTCCGAAGAAGTGGGCCGCGGGGCTGCCCGGCGTCTACCACTCGTTGCAGCACGGCCTGGTCGAAGCCGGTCCGCTCCGGACGGCACGGACCTTGGCCAAGCTCAACCAGAAGGACGGCTTCGACTGCATGTCCTGCGCGTGGCCGGATCCGCCGAAGCGCAAGGTCGCGGAGTTCTGCGAGAACGGCGCAAAGGCGGTGGCCTGGGAGGCTGACCGCAAACGAGTCGAGTCCTCGTTCTGGGCCGAGCACTCGGTTACCGAGCTGGCTGAGAAGTCGGAGTACTGGCTTGGTCAGCAGGGACGTTTGATAGAGCCGGTGTACAAGGCGGCGGGCAGCGACCACTACGAGCCGATCGAATGGGGTCGGGCTTTCGACATCGTCGCCGCCGAATTGAATGCTCTCGACAATCCGAACGAGGCGTTGTTTTACACCTCAGGCCGGACCAGCAACGAAGCCGCATTCGCGTATCAACTGTTTGCCCGGTCCTTCGGAACCAACAACATGCCCGACTGCTCGAACATGTGTCACGAGTCGACCAGCGTGGCGCTGGCGGAAACGATCGGGATCGGCAAGGCCAGCGTCAGCTACACCGATTTCGAGAAGTCCGACCTGATCATCATCATGGGCCAGAATCCAGGGACGAACCATCCGCGGATGCTCACCGCGCTCGAGGAGGCCAAGAAGAACGGCGCCGTCATCGTCGCGGTGAATCCGTTGCCTGAAGCCGGCTTGATGCGGTTCAAGAATCCGCAGCAGGTCCGTGGCCTGGCCGGTCGCGGCACACAGTTGTCGGATCAGTTCCTGCACGTCCGGCTCGGCGGTGACATGGCATTGCTGCAGGCCCTGTCCAAGCGGGTGCTCGCCGCCGAGGCGGCCAACCCCGGGACGGTACTGGACCAGCACTTTCTCGACACCAAGACGAACGGCTTCGCCGCGTTCGTCGAGCACGTCGGCTCCCTTGACGAGGACGAGGTCGGCGAGGCCACCGGCCTGACCGGTGCCGAGATCGACGAGCTCGCCGCCCGCTATATCGCATCGACGCGCACCATCATCTGCTGGGCGATGGGTCTTACGCAGCACAAGGCAGCGGTCGCCACCATCCGCGAGATCGTGAATCTTCAGGCGCTCAAAGGGAATTTCGGTCGTCCGGGTGCCGGTGTCGCACCGATCCGCGGACACTCCAACGTTCAGGGCGACCGGACGATGGGAATCTGGGAACGGCCACGGCCGGACTTCCTCGACGCGCTGGAACGTGAGTTCGGCTTCGACATGCCACGCGCGAACGGGCATGACGTGGTCGACTCGATCCGGGCTATGCGCGACGGCAAGGCGAAGGTGTTCTTTGCTGTCGGAGGTAACTTCGCCGCGGCGGTGTCGGACAGCGAGGTCGCTGATGCCGCGCTACGCAAGACGAAACTGACTGTGCAGGTCTCGACGAAGCTGAACCATTCCCATTCGGTGTGCGGCGAGCAGGCGCTGATTCTGCCGACGCTCGGACGTACCGAATTGGACGTGCAGGCAAGCGGTGCGCAATTCGTCAGCGTCGAGGACACGGTGTGTGCGGTGCATGCCTCGCACGGTCCGCTGCCGCCCGCCTCGGATTCGCTGCTGAGCGAGGTGGCAATCATCTGTACCGTTGCTCATCGCACGTTGGGCGAGTCCAAGCCGGTGGACTGGCTGGGCATGATCGCCGACTACGACGTGATCCGCGAGCACATCTCGCGCACGGTCCCCGGCTGCGATGACTACAACGTGCGGGTCCGTCAGAAGGATGGGTTCGTGTTGCCGCACGGCCCACGCGACTCACGCACGTTTCCCACGAAGAGTGGGCTGTGCGAGCTGACGGTGAACGAGCTCGAATGGCCGAAGGTGCCGCCCGGACGCCTGCTGCTGCAGACCGTTCGGTCCCACGATCAGTACAACACCACGATCTACGGACTGGACGATCGTTACCGGGGTATCCATCGGGGACGGCGCGTGGTGTTCGTCAACCCCGACGACCTGGCCGCATTGGGATTCGCCGACGGCGACATGGTTGACCTGCATTCGGAGTGGGCTGACAACGTGGACCGGCACACCGACGGTTTCCGGATCGTGTCCTTCCCGATCGCGCGCGGCTGCGCAGCTGCCTACTTCCCCGAGACCAATCCGCTGGTGCCGCTGGACAGCCAGGCCGACCGCAGCGGCACGCCCACGTCGAAGGCCATCGTCCTGCGCATCGAGCACGCCGCCGCCTGACCGCACGCAGTGAAGAGCGCCACCGCCTGTCGCGATGGCGCTCTCCGCTGATGAATCGTGAAACAGCGCTGTCTGTCAGCTGCAGCCGCTGGTGGAACCGCATCCTTCGCAGACGAAGCAGGATCCGGCGCGCTGCATCTTGGTACCGCAATTCATGCACAGCGGCGCATCCGCGGCCGATCCGGTGAGCACCTCGAACAGCTCGGTTGAGCTGTGCGCGGTGGGTGCGGCCGGCCTGGCAGCCGGAGCTGTCTCGGTCTCGGCCTTGGTGACCGGCGCCGACTGCGCGTAGGACTCCAGATCGTTCTCGGTCACTTCGTCGGCCGATGTGTAGCTGCCGGTCTCCAGCTGACGGGACCGCTCATCGGCGGTATGGATGCCCATCGCCGCGCGGGTCTCGAAAGGCAGGTAATCCAACGCCAGCCGACGGAAGATGTAGTCCATGATCGACTGAGCCATCCGCACGTCCGGGTCGTCGGTCATGCCGGCCGGGTCGAACCGCAGGTTGGTGAACTTGGAGACGTAGGTCTCCAGCGGCACGCCGTACTGCAGACCGATCGACACCGCGATCGAGAAGGCATCCATCACGCCGGCCAGGGTGGAACCCTGCTTGCCCAGCTTGAGGAACACCTCGCCGAGACCGTCGTCCGGGTACGAGCCGGCGGTCAAATAGCCTTCAGCACCGCCGACCGAGAACGACACGGTCCGCGACGGACGCGACTTGGGCAGCCGCTTGCGGGTCGGCCGGTACTCGATGACCTTCTCGACTTCGGCGGTAGCAGCCTCGGTGCCGTTGTTGGCTCCCTTGCCTGCCGACAGCGGCTGGCCGACCTTGCAGTTGTCGCGATACACCGCGAGCGCCTTCAGGCCGAGCTTCCAGCCTTGGTAGTACACATCGGCGATCTCGTCGACCGTCGCGGTCTCCGGCAGGTTCACGGTCTTGGAGATCGCTCCGGACAGGAACGGCTGGGTGGCCGCCATCATCCGTACGTGTCCCATCGCCTTGATGGCTCGCTTGCCCATCGCGCAGTCGAACACCTCGTAGTGCTCGGGCTTGAGACCCGGTGCATCCTCGACGTGGCCGTGCTCGGCAATGAACTCGACGATCGCCTCGATCTGCTCCTGCTGGTAGCCGAGCACCTTCAGCGCGCGCGGAACGGTCTGGTTGACGATCTGCATCGAACCGCCGCCGACCAGCTTCTTGAACTTCACCAGCGCCAGGTCAGGTTCGATACCCGTGGTGTCACAGTCCATCATCAGACCGATGGTTCCGGTCGGAGCGAGCACCGATGCCTGTGCGTTGCGCCAACCGTTCTTGGCGCCGACCTTCAGACCCTTGGCCCACTCCGCAGTCGCAGCCGCGAGCACGGTCTTGTCCGCGGCATGCACCGAGCGGACCTCGTCGTTGGCAGCAGCGTGCTTACGCATCACCCGGGTGTGCGCCTCGGCGTTGCGGGCGTAGCCGTCGTACGGCCCGACCACGCCAGCCAGTTCGGCCGACCGACGGTATGCGGTGCCGGTCATCAATGAGGTGATGGCAGCCGCGAGCGTCCGACCACCTTCGGAGTCATAGCCCCGTCCGGTGGCCATCAACAACGCTCCGAGGTTGGCGTAACCGATGCCGAGCTGCCGGTAGGCACGGGTGTTCACGCCGATCGCCTCAGTCGGGAAGTCGGCGAAGCAGATCGAGATGTCCATCGCGGTGATGATGATCTCGATGGCCTTGACGAACTTCTCCGAGTCGAAGGTATCGGTATCGGTGAGGAACTTGAGCAGGTTGAGCGAGGCCAGGTTGCACGAAGTGTTGTCCAGGCTCATGTACTCCGAGCACGGGTTGGATGCAGTGATCCGACCCGATTCCGGGTTGGTGTGCCAGTCGTTGATGGTGTCGTCGTACTGCATGCCCGGGTCTGCACACTCCCAGGCGGCCTTGGCGATCTTGCCGAACAGCTCCTTGGCCTCGACGGTGTCGATGACCTCACCGGTCGAACGGGCCCGCAGCCCGAACTCGGAACCTTCCTCGACGGCGCGCATGAACTCATCGGTCACCCGGACGGAGTTGTTGGCGTTCTGGTACTGCACCGAGGTGATGTCGGTTCCGCCGAGGTCCATGTCGAAGCCGGCATCGCGCAGGACTCGGATCTTGTCCTCTTCACGGGCCTTGGTCTCGACGAACTCGACGATGTCGGGGTGATCGATATCCAGCACAACCATCTTTGCTGCACGGCGGGTTGCGCCACCGGACTTGATGGTTCCGGCCGAAGCGTCGGCGCCACGCATGAAGCTGACCGGACCGGAGGCGGTGCCGCCGGAGTGCAGCAGTTCCTTCGAGGAACGGATCCGCGACAGGTTCAGCCCGGCACCGGAACCACCCTTGAAAATAAGGCCTTCCTCGCGGTACCAGTTCGGGATCGAGTCCATCGTGTCGTCGACTGCGAGAATGAAGCAGGCCGAAACCTGCTGCGATGACGTGGTGCCCACGTTGAACCAGACCGGGGAGTTGAAGCTGAACACCTGGTGCATCAACATCCAGGTCAGCTCATGGGCGAACACCTCGGCATCAGCCGCCGACCCGAAGTAACCATGCTGTTCACCGGCGATGCGGTACTTGGTCACGACGCGGTCGATGAGTTGCTTGAGCGACCACTCGCGCTGCGAGGTTCCGACCGCACCACGGAAGTACTTGGTGGTGACGATGTTGGCTGCGTTGACCGACCAGAAGGTCGGGAACTCGACGCCACGCTGCTCGAAGTTCACCGAGCCGTCGCGCCAGTTCGTCATCACGACGTCGCGACGTTCCCAGTCCACTTCGTCATACGGGTGGATCCCGGCCGTGGTGTAGATCCGCTCCACGGTCAGGCCGTTGGCGGGATACACCGCGTCGCCGCCGGCGGACTTGCCGCCAGCTTGGGCGGTACGCCCTTCGCCGGCATGCTTGGCACTGTTAGCAGAGGCAGATTTGCCTGCATTCTTGGCGCTGGCCGGCCCCGTGCCGCCTGATCCGCCCTCGACAACCTCGGTCATAGTCCGTTGTTCCCCTTTCCGCTGCCGGTCTGATCGGCCGTTGGTGTTTCCGCGTCTGCGATGCGCTTGTGCGCGGTGTCTGTGGAGAGCGCTAGCTGCGCGCTCGGGTGCTCGCCATCAGCGAAGCCATGCTCTTTCCGCAACTCGCTGATTGCCTTCTCGAAGTCGTCGATCGAACTGAATGCCTGGTAGACGCTGGCAAATCGCAGATATGCGACCTCGTCCAGGGCCCGCAACGGGCCGAGGATCGCCAATCCCACCTCGGGAGCCGGTACCTCGGCACAGCCGGTCGCCCGGATGGTCTCCTCAACCGTCTGAGCCAGCTGAGCCAACGCATCTTCGTCGACCGGCCGTCCCTGGCAGGCGCGGCGGACACCGGATACCACCTTCGTCCGGCTGAACGGCTCGGTGACTCCGCTGCGCTTGATGACTGCGAGGGTGGCTTCCTCGACGGTGGTGAACCGCTTGCCACACTCCGGGCAACTCCGACGACGACGGATGACCTGGCCCTCATCCTGCTCCCGAGAATCAACTACTCGGGAGTCCGGATAGCGACAATACGGGCACCGCATCGGCCAACCTCCTCTTAACGTCAGTTCGGTTCACGGTGTGTGCCGTGAAGCCTGCGTTTCCTCGTTTGCCTGCAGAGTTCGGGTTATCAACACCCTCTCGTCGATAACCTGTCGACAACCTGGGGACCGTCGGTGGACGAAGGGCCGTTCGCTGTAGACAGTGTGTGGACTACCGAAACCCAATCTGTGGACAACTTACAGGCGTGTAACTACTACATGTAGGGGTGAACGCTAGAGGGTGGACAAAGCTTCCGCAAGCTGCGACACCCCGGAAATTTCATCCGGGGCGTAATTTCCGCGATGCGCCGCGGAGCTACAACAGCGGCAGCAGTGAGCATCAGGCAGAGGTTGAGGGTTTTGGGCTGAGGCCGGGGAACCGTCAGCCGACGCGCAGCACTTGGCCGGGAGTCAACGACACCGAGGTCAGGTGATTCTGGCTCGTCAGCTTGTCGACGACCGCGCGTGGGTCGCGGCCCGGCGCGACTTCATGCGCGATGGACCACAACGTGTCACCGGAGCGCACCGTGACCTGCTGTATCGCCGGGGTCGCCGCAGTCGCCGCCGCAGACCCGGCCGACAGGTGCGCGACGAGCAGCATCAGACCGCCGGCAACAGCCACCGAGAGGCCTGCCGCCCACTGGCCCCGGCGGGTCAGCCTGATGGTTGCAACTGCCCGGCTGGGCTCGGCTCGTTCACTCACAGCCACGGCAGCACCGAAGCCGAAATTGCTGTCGACATGGCTGTCGAAATCGCTGTCGAGGTCCAGCACCGGCACGGCGACGAGCGACAGATGCCGGTACGCGGCTGGGTCACCGGGCACTCCCCCGGTGCGCCGCGCGCGGAGCGGGATATTGACGATCGGAGGTACGTCGGGTGCGAGGGACATCGAGCTCTCCTTACTGTCGACCGCAACGACAGGCTCGCCGCTACGCTTTTCCGGTGCTGTGCTCCTCGAACAACTGTTCGATAGAACACCTGTACCAATTTCTACTACAGGACACCGACAGAAGCCAGATCGGCGACACGCTGAATCGAACAGGTGTTTGAATCGTTACTCGATCGGCGCTACCGTTCATGTCACCGACAGGCAATCGACGAACGGCCTGCTGCAGCCACGAGAGAGGACGACCCGGTGCCCACTCCCCCCACAGGGCCGAAGAAGAGCGGTTCATCCACGAGCGGTCGCACCGACCGTTCCGGTGCCTCGAACGCCGGCCGAAAAGTTGCGCAGGCCGGCAAAGGCGCCGCTGCACGCACCGGCAAGCCGACCGGCCGCACGCTGGGACGACCTAAGAACAGCGTCATCGCCGAGCTGCCCGATCACGACAACGGGGACGGTCTGACGGCTCGTCAGCGGGTGATCCTCACCGTCATCCGAGATTCGGTGGAGAACCGCGGGTATCCGCCGAGTATGCGCGAGATCTGCGACTCAGCAGGCCTGGCGTCGACCTCCAGTGTCAGTCACCAACTCGCCGTCCTGGAGCAGAAGGGCTTCATCCGGCGCGACCCCAACCGGCCCCGAGCGTTGGACGTCCGCTCCCCCGACGACATAGCCGCGCCGAATCGAACACCCGCTTCGACGGAGAACCTTGACGACGACATCGCCGGACGCGCCGACGCCCCAGTGCTCGTGCCGATGATCGGAAGGATCGCAGCCGGCGGTCCAATCCTCGCCGAGCAAGTGATCGAAGATGTCTTTCCGCTGCCGAAGACCCTGGTCGGCGAAGGGACTCTGTACATGCTCAAGGTGCAGGGCGACTCGATGGTCGACGCGGCGATCGCCGACGGCGATTGGGTCGTGGTGCGCGAGCAGCCCGATGCCGACAACGGCGAGATCGTGGCCGCGATGATCGATGGCGAGGCAACGGTCAAGACGTTCCGCCGGCGCGATGGGCACGCTTGGTTGCTACCTCAGAATCCGGCCTATTCGCCGATCCCGGCTGACAGCGCGACGATCCTGGGCAAGATCGTCGCCGTACTGCGCAAGGTGTGAGTTCGGCTGAGTCCGACGCCCTAAGACACCACTGACGCCCTAAGACACCACTGACGCCCTAAGCACCACTGCGATCTGCAGCAGCCAGATCTGCGGCCGACAGATCCGCAGCCGACAGATCCGCGAATGCAACCGGAGGGCTATCCGCAGCGGGTAGCCCTCCGATGCAACGTGTGAAGCTGCTTATCAGCTGTTCTGGGTCGGCGTGGTCGGCGGCTCCGCGGACGCTTGCGGCACCTGACCGGTTGCCGGCGGGGCTGGCGTCGGGGTGGCTGGCGCGGGGGGCACGGGAGCCTGAATGTCAGCAGCCGGAGCCGGCGGCGTCACCGGAGGCTGGGCCTCGGTTGCCTTGGCTTCGGCTGCATTGCGCGCTGCGTCGTCAGAGTTCAGACCCTTCATCTCGGTCTTGAAGATCCGAAGCGATTTACCGACTGAACGGCTCATCTCAGGAAGCTTCTTGTACCCGAACAGCACGAGAGCTGCGATCGCGATGATGGCCCACACCGAGGGCCGCTCCAAGCCGCTGGCAAACATGGTCACAATCTCCTTGTCGGCGCTATAAGCGCTGAGGACGCCGTCGAATCCCAAATTTCAGCCTACGCCACGAGCCTCACCCCAACCCAGCGCGGGACCAGCGGCACCTCGCAGCCAGATGACTCCCGTTCGGCGCACCTTCATCCCCCAACATTGCCTGCTGAGTTACGCGGGGGTCGCTAAGTACGCGGTGACCGCTTGAGTTACGCGCCGGTCGCTGAGTACGCGGTGACCGCTTGAGTTACGCACCAGTCGCTAAGTACGCGGCGATCGCTTGAGTTACGCGCCGCTCGCTTGAGTTACGCGCCAGTCGCTGAGCTACGCGCCAAACCGCGTAACTGAGCCATCGACGCGTAACTCAGCTTGAGGGCGGCGTGTCCTCGCCCACCCAGCTACGCGCAGGTCGCTGAGTACGCGGCGATCGCTTGAGTTATGCACCAGTCGCTGAGCTACGCGCCATACCGCGTAACTGAGCCATCGATGCGTAACTCAGCTTGAGGGCGGCTTGTCCTCGCCCACCCAGCTTGAGGGCGGCGCACCTCACCCACCCAGCTTGAGGGCGGCGCACCTCGCCCACCCAGCGTGAGGGCGGAGCACCCTTGACGTCAGAATTCGCACCTCGGTTGCGGTATGAGACGACAGTGGCGGGGTATCACCTGTTGTGGGCCGGAACCGCGGTCTCCGGTAGTCGCGATAATCCCCGGTGCCGAACCAACGAAGAAGGAGTCTCAGCGTGACGCCGTTTGGTGCACAGCAGCAGTCGATGGCGCTGGCCGCGACGGCTGTCGAGCAGGCCAACGCGCAGATCGGCCTGCACATCACCACGCTCCGTGGCGAGGTCGACCAGATGATGGGCGGCTGGCGCGGTGACGCGGCTGGGGCATTCATGCAGGTCCACGAAGCATTCGAAGGCCAAGCCACCAAGATCAGCACCGCCCTCGAGACCATGCTGCAAGCCCTGATCGCGACCTCGGACCGAAAGTGAGTGGCCCCAGGATGAACGAGGCCCTCGGCTTTCAACCCCTGCAGTCCGGCCAGGGCGGCATTCAGGAAGCCTTGGTGAGCCTGCAAACCACCCTGATTCGACTCGAGCGCGAACTCGAACCAATGATCGAAGGCTGGACCGGCGCCGCGCAGGAGGCCTACCTGGTCAACAGGCAGCAATGGCACCAAGGCACCGAAGCCCTGGCCCAGGTCCTGCAAAACGTCGCCCGCGCCGTCGGCGACGCGCACGAGAACTACCGGGCAACTGACGTCGTGACCAAGAGCATCTGGGCCTGATCAGGACAAACCGTGATCAGGACAAACCCTGATCAACCCAGCGGTGACGCAAACTCCGACAGCGCGGCAGCAAGATCGGATCGCACCCGGGCACTGATCAGAGTTCCCTGGCCGGTGTGGTCCTCCGACAGCACCTCGCCGTCGCTGTGGATCCGGGCCACCAGATCTCCACGGGTGTACGGGATCAGGGCCTTCACCGAACTCTCCGGTCGGGGCAGCCGATGCTCGACCAACTCGGCCAGCTCGTCGAGCCCGGTGCCGGTCCGCGCGGACACGAAGATCGCGTCCGGCACCAGGCTGCGCAGTCGCAGCTCCGTCTCGGCATCCGCCGCGTCGACCTTATTGAAGACGATCTGCTCGGCAACTGCGAGGGCATCGAGATCGGCGAGGACCTCACGCACGGCCCGGATCTGGGCCTCAGGATCGGGATCGGAGGCATCGACGATGTGCAGGATCAGATCGGCCTCGGCAACTTCCTCGAGTGTGGAGCGGAACGCTTCGACGAGTTGGTGCGGCAGGTGGCGGACGAACCCGACGGTGTCGGCCAGGGTGTAGATCCGGCCGTCACCAGTCTCGGCGCGGCGAACCGTCGGATCCAGGGTGGCGAACAAGGCGTTGTCCACCAGCACCCCGGCGTCGGTCAGCCGATTGAGCAACGAGGACTTACCTGCGTTGGTGTAACCGGCGAGAACGACGGACGGAATCTGGTTCTGACCACGCCGTGAACGCTTGACGTCGCGCGCCGTCTTCATTCCGGACAGATCCCGGCGCAGCTTGGCCATCCGGGACGTGATGCGTCGACGGTCGATCTCCAGCTTGGTCTCACCCGGTCCGCGACCACCGATACCGACACCGCCGGCGGCCCGACCACCGACCTGTCTGGACAACGATTCACCCCAACCGCGAAGTCGCGGCACCAGGTACTGGAGCTGGGCCAGTTCCACCTGTGCTTTGCCCTCACGAGACCGGGCGTGCTGGGCGAAGATGTCGAGGATCAGCGCAGTCCGGTCCACCACCTTGACCTTCACCACCTCCTCGAGCTGACGGAGCTGACCGGGGGCGAGTTCGCCGTCGCAGATCACCGTGTCAGCCCCGGTCGCGGCAACGATGTCGCGAAGTTCCTTCGCCTTGCCCGAACCGATGTAGGTCGCTGGATCCGGACGGTCGCGGCGCTGCACGATGCCATCGAGCACCTCCGAACCGGCCGTCTCAGCCAGTGCGGCAAGTTCCCGCAACGAGTTCTCAGCGTCGATGAGGGTGCCGGTCGTCCAGACCCCGACCAGAACCACCCGCTCCAGGCGGAGCTGGCGATATTCGACCTCGGTGACATCGGTGAGTTCTGTGGACAGGCCGGCGACTCGTCGCAATGCGGCACGGTCGGAGCGCTCGTATTCGCCGAGGGTGAATTCGGCCTCGCCAGCGGTGTAGTCCGCGGCCGCGTCTACCGGGGTGGCAGCGCCCGAGGAGTCGGTCTCGGCGTGCTCGTCGGTTCGTTGTTCAGCAGTCATATACACCCATGGTGACAGCCCGGTGCAAGCTGGCGCGACGCAATTACCCGCGCCCGTCGCCTCAGCGGTGCTCGACCAGCCACGATTCGGCGATCTGCAGGTCCGCGACGAGCACCGCGGGACCTGTGAGCAACACTGAGCCCGACTCGGTCCACGACACCTCGCACCGGCCACCAGGAACGTCGACCAGCCATTGGCCGTGCGCACCTTCCTCGCCCGCGGTTGCCACCACTGCCGCGCAGATACCGGTGCCGCACGACCGGGTCTCGCCCACCCCGCGCTCATGTACCCGCACGGCAATCCTGTCCGCACCTGTGCGTACCACGAACTCGACGTTCTGGCCGTCCGGCAGGGGTGGCTCGACCACAGGAGGACGGGTCAGATCGAGCGCCTGCAGGCTCGCCTCGTCCGGCAGTTGGACGACGACATGTGGGTTGGGTAGGTCCAGCGCCGTGCCGCGAAACTCGCCCGGAAAGCCGGCCACCGTGACCCTGGGCCGGTCGGAGCGGAGAGCGGCACGTCCCATGTCCACGGTGATCTGGTCACCACGGAATTCGACCGGCTTCGGGCCGCCACGCGTCGCGATGCTGACCGGGCCGTCGATCAGGCCGGCGCGGCTGAGATAGCGCGCAAATACCCGTACGCCGTTGCCACACATCTCGGCGATGGAGCCATCGGCGTTGCGGTAATCCATGAAGTACTCGGCGACGTCGGCCTGATCGAGCACGTCCGGCTCGGTTGCGGCCTTGGTCCGGATCACCCGCAACACCCCGTCCGCGCCGATACCGGCATGCCGGTCACACAACGCCCGAACGAGCTCCGGGGACAGTGACAGGGCGGCGTCGAGATCCTCGACGAGGATGAAGTCATTCTCGGTGCCATGGCCCTTCACGACCCGCACCTCACCAGTCACGTCTCGACCCTGCTCATGTCTCCAGAGTAGGCCGTAGCGCGGCGAATGCATTGTCGAGCAAGCCGTTGTCGGCGGCATCGAGCCAATGCACGCGGTCGTCACGCCGGAACCAGGAGCGTTGCCGTCGAACGAAGCGGCGCGTTCCGCGCACCGTCTGCGCCACGGCATCGGCGAGATCACCGACGACGTTGCCGTCGTCGTCGAGGATGGCCAGCAACTGCTGGTAGCCGAGTGCCTTGCCTGCCGTCGGGCTGGTGCGCAGTTGAAGAGGCAGCAGAGCCCGCACCTCATCGAGCAAGCCCAGCTCCATCATGTGTTGAACGCGGCGCTCCACCCGTTCGTCGAGGTCGTCGCGCTCCAGCCCGATCTGGACACTGCGATACATCGACTCGAATGCCGGCATTCGCGCCAGAAACGGTTGGCCGGTCAGTTCAATGACCTCCAGCGCGCGCACGATGCGCCGACTGTTGCTGGGCAGGATGGCCGCTGCGGCGACCGGGTCGACGATGGCCAGCCGATCGTGCATGGCCTGCACTCCGCGCTCATCGAGCTCGGTCCGTAGCCGGGCCCGCAGCTCGGCCGACTCGCCGGGAAAATCGAGGCGATCCAGCGTCCCGCGCAGGTAGAGCCCTGATCCGCCGACGAGGACCGGCAGATGTCCACGGCTGTGGATCGCGGCGATCGTGGCCCTGGCCAGCTGCTGGTATTCGGCAACCGCCGCGGACTTGTCGATGTCCCAGACGTCCAGCAGGTGGTGTCGGACGCCCCCGCGCTCGTGCACAGGCAGCTTCGCGGTACCGATGTCCATGCCGATGTAGAGCTGCATCGAATCGGCGTTGATGATTTCGCCGCCCACCCGCTGTGCAATCGCCACCGCCAGGTCCGATTTACCCGTCGCGGTCGGCCCGACGACGGCAATCACCGGCATCGCACCGGGTTGATTCGGGATGGCAGTCACGTTGCAAGAGGCTAACCGCCTGCACGCAGCAGGCCCCAGTCGTGTCTAATGCCTTGTATGAGTTCGGAGTGGGGACGCATCGACGACGCCGGAACCGTGTTCGTTAAAACCGCAGACGGCGAGCGCGAGGTGGGGTCGTGGCAGGCCGGCGATGCAGAAGCAGGACTGGCCTACTACGTACGGAAGTTCGAGGATCTGCAAGCCGAGGTGGACCTGCTGGTCAAACGGCTCGAGTCCGGTACCGGCGATCCGAAAGCGACCAAGTCCCAGGCGATGACGCTGCACGCCACACTGCCGACCGCGGCCGGTATCGGCGACTTCGCCGCACTGGACGTAAAGCTCATCACCGTCATCACCGTCGCCGACCTCAAGATCGGCGAGCAGGCCAAGGCGCGAGAGACCGCGCGAGCTGACGCGATCAGCAAGAAGGAGACGCTGGCCGCCGAGGCCGAACAGATAGCCGAGTCCGCCACGCAGTGGAAGGTCGCCGGGGACCGATTACGGGCGATCGTCGAGGAATGGAAGCTGATCAAGGGCATCGACCGCAAGACCGATGACGCGTTGTGGAAGCGGTTCGCCGCTGCTAGGGATGCGTTCGGCAAGCGACGAGGCAGCCATTTCGCAACGTTGGACAGCGAGCGCGAGGCGGCCAAAGCGGTCAAGGAAAAGCTCGTCCTGCAGGCTGAAGAATTGAGCGGTTCGGATGACTGGCGGGAAACCGCGACGGCGATGAAAGAGCTGATGGGCCAATGGAAAACGGCCCCGAGGGCCAACCGCAATATCGAGGACGCGCTATGGAAGAGATTCCGCGCGGCACAGGACCGTTTCTTCGAACGGCGTTCCGGGGTGTTCGCCGAACGTGACTCCGAGCAGCACGAGAACCTGAAGCAGAAAGAGGCGATCATCGCCGAGGCCGGCGCGCT
Source organism: Jatrophihabitans sp. (assembly GCA_036488285.1). Taxonomy (GTDB): domain Bacteria; phylum Actinomycetota; class Actinomycetes; order Mycobacteriales; family Jatrophihabitantaceae; genus Jatrophihabitans_A. The sequence goes on from DASXHV010000170.1 coordinate 38,290, forward strand.
GGACATCGCCAATCCGCGACAGGCCCAGGTTCGGATGCGCGATCTACAGGAAAAACTCGAGGGCATCGGGCACGTGCCACGGGATGCGATGCGCCGCGTCGAGGATCGGATGCGCGCCGCCGAGCAGCGGGTGCGCGACGCCGTCGACGCGGACTGGAAGCGCAGTTCGACAGAATCCAATCCGTTCCTGGCCCAGTTGAAGGAACGCCTCACCGAGGCCGAGGCGAAGCTGGAGCGGGCACGGGCATCTGGGGACGCTGGCCGAATAGCCAAGGCCGAGGCCGATGTCGCTCAGCGCCGGGCACTCATCCCCGACTAGTACGCAGTCACGTCCGGTCGCGGCAAGGCTGTTCGCTTCCTCAGCGTGCGGCGCGGCCGATGGTGAGCAACGGCTTCGCCGCCGGTGTTGCTTCGGGGACGGACTCCGCACGGCCGCGCCACGGCAGATGGCCGGTGATCGAACCGTCGGCGACCAGATGGTGCGGCGCGGCATAGCTGACGGTTGCCGTCACGAGATCGCCGGGCTCTACCGCCAGATCCCCGGCCGACACGTGCACCAGCCGGCCGTCCCGAGCGCGGCCCGACACCCGCCCGGTCGCGCTGTCCTTCTTGCCTTCAGCGGTGCTGACCAGCACCTGGACGTCGGTGCCGACCAGCCGCTTGTTCTCGTCCCAGCTGATCTGTTCCTGCAGGTCGATGAGTCGGTCGTAGCGTTCCTGCACGACAGCCTTGGGGACCTGGTTTTCCATTGTGGCGGCGGGTGTTCCGGGTCGGGGCGAATACTGGAAGGTGAATGCGCTGGCAAAGCGGGCCTGCTCCACGGCGTACAGGGTCTGAGCGAAGTCCTGCTCCGTCTCGCCGGGGAATCCGACGATGATGTCGGTGGTGATCGCGGCCTGCGGCATCGCCGCCCGAACGCGGTCGATGATGTCGAGGTAGCGCGCCTGGCGGTACGAGCGCCGCATCGCCTTCAGAACCGCGTCAGAACCGGACTGCATCGGCATATGCAATTGCGGGCAGACGTTGGGGGTCTCAGCCATCGCCGCGATCACGTCGTCAGTGAAGTCACGCGGATGCGGGCTGGTGAACCGGATCCGGTCCAGGCCTTCGATCTGACCGCAGGCGCGCAACAGTTTGCCGAATGCAAAATGATCGCCGAATGAGCGGCCATAGGAGTTGACGTTCTGGCCGAGCAAGGTTATCTCGCCGACGCCGTCGGCGACCAGCGATTGGATCTCGGCCAGCACGGCATCGGGCCGCCGGTCAGTTTCCTTGCCTCGCAGGCTTGGCACGATGCAGAACGTGCAGGTGTTGTCACAGCCGACCGAAATGGAAACCCAGGCCGAGAAAGCCGAGTCCCGCCGGCTGGGCAGATCGGAGGGGAAGTTCTGCAGACTGTCCAGGATCTCGACCTGTGCCTCGGCGTTGTGCCGTGCCCGTTCCAGCAGCACCGGCAGGCTGGCGAGGTTGTGGGTGCCGAACACGACGTCGACGGCGGGAGCCTTGCGCAGCACGGTGTCCCGGTCCTTCTGCGCCAGGCAGCCACCGACGGCGATCTGCATGTCCGGCCGGATCTTCTTGATCGGCACCAGCTGGCTGAGGTTGCCATAGAGCCGGTTGTCGGCGTTCTCGCGGACCGCGCAGGTGTTGAACACGACGAGGTCGGCCTGGTCGGCGTCGCCGACGACCCGGACGTAGCCGGCTTGCTCAAGCAGGCCGGACAGCCGCTCGGAGTCGTGAACGTTCATCTGGCAGCCATAGGTCCGGATGGCGTAGGTGCGTTGTTTCGCGGCTGGGTGTTCGTTCATAGCCAGCCCAGACTACGGCTTGGCGCTCCGGTGGCCACATCGTAGCGGTGCGGCCAACTGGCACCGCGGTCCTCTGAGGTCAGTGCGCGACCTCGGTCGCCCGGGACTCGCGCACTACCGTGACCCGGATCTGGCCGGGGTAGGTCAACTCGTCCTCGATCTGCTTGGCGACCTCGCGGGCTATGACGCCGGCGGCCAAGTCGTCGACCTCGTTCGGCTGCACCATGACCCGTACCTCTCGGCCGGACTGCATCGCGAAGACCTTCTCCACTCCCGGCTTGGCACCGGCGATTTCCTCGATGCGTTCCAGCCGTTTGATGTAGGTCTCGAGAGATTCGCGGCGAGCGCCGGGACGCGCCGCCGAACAGGCGTCGGCGGCCTGGGTCAGCACCGCCTCCACGGTGTGCGGCTGGACCTCGTTGTGGTGGGCCTCCACCGCGTGCGCTACGGCCTCGATCTCGCCGTATTTGCGTAGCAGTTCCGCACCGACGATGGCGTGGCTGCCCTCCACCTCATGGGTGAGGGCCTTGCCGATGTCGTGCAGGAAGGCGGCGCGTTTGATCAGGGTCGGCTCCAGCCCGAGCTCACTGGCCATCAGTCCAGCGATGTGCGCCGTCTCGATGAGGTGGCCGAGCACGTTCTGCCCGTAACTTGTTCGGTAGCGCAACCTGCCGAGGGTGGGGATCAGACGTTCGTCCAGGTCGGTGATGCCGACCTCGGCCAGTGCGTCGCGTGCCGCGCGCAAGCACAGTTCGTCGACCTCGTCGCGGGCGGTGTCGTACAGCTCTTCGATCCGGTGCGGATGAATGCGGCCGTCGAGAACGAGCTTCTCCAACGTGATCCGCCCGACCTCGCGACGAACCGGATCGAAGCAGGACAACAGGACGGCCTCGGGTGTGTCGTCGATGATCACATTGACACCGGTGACCGACTCGAACGCTCGGATGTTGCGTCCCTCCCTGCCGATGATGCGGCCCTTCATCTCATCGCTGGGCAGGTGCAGCACGCTGACAACCGTCTCCGTCGTCTGCTCGCTGGCGACCCGCTGCACAGCGTCAACGACAATCGCTCTGGCGCGATCGGTGGCTTCGGCGCGCGCCTCAGTCTCGATGGATCGAACGAGCGATGCCGCGTCGCGTCGGGCACTTGCTTCCACGGCAGTAAGCAGCTCTGACTTGGCCTCGTCGCTGGTCAGGCCCGCGATCCGTTCCAACGCCATGACCTGCTCGAAGGCGATATTTTCGCGAGCCGCGGTGAGTTCCGCACGGATTTGAGCTAGAGCCGATTCCTCGGAGTCGAGATCCTCCTGTCGGCGGGTGAGCTCCCGGACCGCCCGATCGAGATCGGCGTCTCGGGCGTCGATAACGGCGATTCGACCCGCAAGGGCAGCCTCCATCGCATCAATGGCGACGGATCTGGCTTGCAGCCCGCGCTCTGCCTGGCGCTCGGCGTCGGCGATCAGGTCCGCGGCCTGATCCGCGGCACGCTGTGAAAATGCTTCCGCGCTGGCCCGCATGGTGTCGGCCTCGGTCTGGGTGGCACGGCGAAGCGCCTCGACCTCGCTGTCAACGGATCGACGTAAGGAAGCCGCTTCACGCTCGGCCCGTTCGGCAATCAGAGCAGCTTCGGCGGTGGCTAGATCGATCGGATTCGGTTGGTCGCCCGAGTGCCGGGCATTTGACGTGTCAGCAGCCTCAGCGGCGCGGCGGCTCGCATCGGAGCGCCGGCCGTACAGCGACAGAAACCGCAGGCCGAGTATGAGGACCAAGACGAAGACCGCAGCGATAGCGGTCAGCTGTACCCAATGACTCATGAACGTCCTCCCCTCGCGAGGCGACGTGCCGGTGGGCACGCAGCGCATGGCGCAGCCAGGAGGCCGGACCCGAGTAAACCGGGCCGACTCAAGAAGGTAGAGAAATGTCCGATCCTCGCCAACTCGGCGGGGGGTCTGAGATCTCCTTCATCCTCGAGCGGCAATGGTCCTACGGGCGAACATCAAAGCTATGTCAGTGCCAGGCACTGTGAGGTGCCAAGCATCCAATCTCCTGTTCTCACGAGGCTATAACGATCCGGCCCACAATCAAGCTAGCCAAGCCGTATCACCGTCCTGTTCAGCCGCACTTACGTCTGTTGCATCCCGTACGACCTGATATGCCTGTGCTGGGGTGTAGCCCTTGCGGGCAAGCATCCCGACCAGCCGCCGGACCTGGGCCTGTGGGTCGAGGCCGCTCATGGATCGCATCTTGCGTGCGACCAACTGACGAGCCATTTCCAGCTCCTGATCAGCACAGATCTCGGCGGTCGCTCGGTTTACTACGTGGTCAGCAACGCCCTTGCTTCGCAGCTGCCTGGCGATCTCGCGTTTCGCCAGTCCGCGTTCGGCGTGTCGGGTGCTGACGAAGGTCTCGGCAAAGGACGCGTCGTCTATGAGTCCGACCTCAGCGAAGCGATTCAGTACTCGAACGGCGACCTCATCGGCAACGTCGCGGGTCCGCAATGCCTCGAGCAATTCGGCGCGCGTTCGGGATCGAGCGGTGAGCAGTCGCAGGCAGATGGTTCGCGCCGCGGAGTCAGGGTCGACGTCCGGATCGGCTGCAATGTCTTCGGGCAGCAGGTCAGCGGCGGCCACCGCTCGGGCGCCGCCTGCCGACCGCCTGCGATTCATCGAAGGAGCCCCACCGATCACAGCGGACTAGAAGTCCACCGGGGCCGGCAGCGGAGCTTCCTCGGTCACTTGCGCACCGATGCCCAACTTCTCCTTGATTTTCTTCTCGATCTCGTCGGCCAGGTCGGGGTTGTCACGCAGGAAGCTGCGGACGTTCTCCTTGCCCTGGCCAAGTTGGTCGCCCTCATAGGTGTACCAAGCACCCGACTTGCGAATGATCGCCTGGTCGACGCCGACATCGATCAACGAGCCCTCGCGACTGATGCCATGGCCGTAGACGATGTCGAACTCGGCCTGCTTGAAAGGCGGCGCAACCTTGTTCTTAACGACCTTGACCCGAGTGCGGTTACCGACCGCGTCCGCGCCGTCCTTGAGGGTCTCGATGCGGCGGACGTCGAGGCGGACCGAAGAGTAGAACTTCAGCGCCTTGCCACCGGTTGTCGTCTCTGGTGAGCCGAACATGACGCCGATCTTCTCGCGCAACTGGTTGATGAATATGGCGGTCGTACCAGAGTTGCTCAGCGCGCCGGTGATCTTGCGCAGCGCCTGACTCATCAGGCGGGCCTGCAAGCCGACGTGACTGTCGCCCATCTCGCCTTCGATCTCGGCACGAGGTACCAGCGCTGCGACCGAGTCGACTACGACGATGTCGAGCGCGCCGGATCGGATCAGCATGTCCATGATCTCAAGCGCCTGCTCACCGGTGTCGGGCTGGCTGACCAGCAGCGCATCGGTGTCGACCCCGAGAGCACGGGCGTACTCCGGATCGAGTGCGTGCTCGGCGTCGATGAAGGCGGCCACGCCGCCCGCAGCCTGCGCATTGGCCACCGCGTGCAACGCGACCGTGGTCTTACCGGAGCTCTCGGGACCATAGATCTCGACGACCCGGCCACGCGGCAGGCCACCGATTCCGAGCGCCAGATCGAGCGCGATCGAGCCGGTCGGAATGACCTCGATCGGGACATAGGGCCGCTCGCCGAGCCGCATCACCGAACCCTTGCCGAACTGCTTGTCGATCTGCCCGAGAGCGACCTCGAGTGCCTTTTCGCGATCGAATGCTGCCATCTTGTGGTACCTCTTCCAGTTCTCGGTGTTCCTCAGTTGGCTGCGACGCTAGATCCGACTGCTGACAATCTCGGTTGCCGACCCGGATCTGTGGACGACCGCGTGCACGTCCACAAGTCTAGGTGAACACCTGTTCGATTGTGCTAAGGACGCGCCGAGAGCGTTCGGCGTGTCGAACACGTGCGCCTCAGCCGGGCTGAGTTACGCCCAGTTGACCGAGTTACTCGATATGGCGCGTAACTGAGCGAGCACGGCGTAACTGAGCGAGCACGGCGTAGCTGAGCGAGCACGGCGTAGCTGAGCGAGCAGGTTGCGCGGCCGAACAACTACAGAGCGTGTCTGAGTTGCCGATGTGTAACAGGTGAGACTCGCCGGATTCGTAGCGGCTATGCAGCCACGTGACGCACACGTCGCGGCCCGGACTGTCTCGATCCTCTGCCTCGTCGCGGCGATCCCGAGCACCTTCTTCGCGGTGGTGGTTCCCTCGACACATGGCCGCCTGGCTGTGCTGCCCACGGTGGGAATCCCGGTCCTCGTGCTGGTCGCCAGTTGGTGCCTGCGCTATCTATCCGGTCGTGCGGTCTGGGCCTGGCTGGTCTTTCCGTACCTGGCAATCGCGATCATCGCAGCGATGGACGTGCTCACCGCCGATGTATCCCTCAGCGCGCAGGTGTTCCTGCTGTTCCCGGTGCTGTTCGCCGCCTCGCAACTACCCGCTGCCGGCGCCTACGGGGTCGCAGGCGTCGCCGTGAGCGCCGATCTCGTCGTGGTGTTCCTGCTCGAACCGTCCCGACCCGCCGCGGTGGATGCCACCTACTTGGCGGCGGCATTGCTGACGACCACGCTGTTGCTGGTGCGCGCCGGACAGCGTCAGGCCGTGCTGGTGGCAGAGCTGCAGCGCCTGGCTGCCATCGATCCGCTCACCGGCCTGGTGACCAGACGGATCCTCGACGAAACCGCGGAGGTCGCGTTGTCCCGGACAGCCAACGAAGGAGCTGCCCTGATCCTGGTCGACATCGACCACTTCAAGGTGGTCAACGATCGTCATGGCCACCCCGCCGGCGACGATGTGCTGATATCAATCGCCGACATCCTGACGAATCAGTCGCGACACGACGATGTCGTGAGCCGGATGGGCGGTGACGAGATCGCCCTGCTGCTGCCGGGCTGTTCGCCCGAGGCCGCACAGGGGCGTGCCGAGGCGATCGTGGCCGAGGTGCAGCAACACCCCTTCATCCTCGCCGACGGAACCCGGCTTGCACTATCGGTCAGCGTCGGCGTCGCGCACGTCCCGACGCACGCTGCGGACCTGCAGTCGCTGTATGCAGCAGCCGACGAGGCGCTGTACGAGGCCAAGCGGGCCGGCCGTGACCGGGTCGGCAAGCCGACCACCGTGGGGCTGCGGCGCAGCCAGGCGAGCAGTCCCAGTGGTCGTATCGGGCCGACCGAACGGGCAACCGCGTCAGCGTAGGGACGCCGCGACGTCGAATTCCTGACAGACAGCACGCCATACCGACATGGGTGCATCACCGCGTTCGAGTGCTTCCTGAACTGTGGCGCCAAGGGCCGGGACGCGGTAGTCGACGGCCATCGATCGGGCATAGCTCACCCCGAAGTTGCGCTCCATCCGCCACCAGAAATCACTCAGCCGCACCGGGTCACAGTAATGCGCATGCAACCGCGCCCTCGCCTCGGGCAGGATGATGCGCATGTCGGTCCCAGCCACCGCAGCAACTGACCCGAATCGGTGGTACTCCCAGGAAGTGCTGTCCGGTTCGAAGGTCCGGCTCGTCGCCTTGCAGTTCGAGCACGCCGCCGGCTACCTCGCCGCGCTCAATTCGGAGTCCGGTGCCGCTGAGGTCTACGAATTCCTCGGCAAGCCGGGACCGCCCAGGACGCTCGAAGAAGCAAGGCAGGACATCTTGGACGCCTTGGCCGCCCGCGCCCGGGGCGAACGGTTCGGCTACGCACAGCTGGACGCCGGCACCGGCGAAGTCATCGGCACCACGAGCCTGTACGACGTGGTGCCGGCGGCACGCACCCTCGCGATCGGCTACACCTGGCTGGGCAAGAGCTGGTGGCGCACCGGGCACAACACCGAATCCAAGTTGCTGCTGCTGACCCACGCCTTCGAGACGTTGGGGGCCGCACGGGTGGTCTGGCACACCGACATCCGCAACCAACGCTCGCAGGCGGCCATCGCCCGGCTGGGCGCTACCAAAGAGGGCATCCTGCGCAAACACCGGATCCGCGCCGACGCCACCTGGCGCGACACCGTGCAATACGCGATGACCGACGAGGACTGGCCCGCGGCCAGGGCCCGGCTCTCCGCTCGGCTCGCCAGCGGCTGAGATCCTGCTGCGGTCCGGGCATGCGCCGGCCGGGACGCAGGCTCGTCGGGCGTCAGAGGCACACGGCACACTGGGTCAGTGGCATCCAACTCCGCGGTGGACGATTTCTCGCCGGCGACGCGAGACTGGTTCCGCAGCGCATTCGATGCGCCGACTGACGCCCAGTCCGGTGCGTGGCGAGCGATCGCCAAGGGCGACCACACCCTGGTCGTAGCACCGACCGGCTCGGGCAAGACGCTCGCCGCATTCCTGTCCGCCATCGACCGCATCACGGCGCTGCCCATTCCGGACGAGTCGAACCAACGCTGCCGGGTTCTCTATGTCAGCCCGCTCAAGGCGTTGGCCGCCGACATCGAACGCAACCTGCGATCTCCGCTGGTGGGAATCCGGCAGGCCGCCCAGCGACTGGGACTGCCCGAACTGTCCATCGAGGTGGCGATGCGTTCGGGCGACACTTCGACCGAGGATCGTCGGGCATTCGCGCGCCGTGGCGCCGACATCCTGATCACCACTCCCGAATCGCTGTTCCTGCTGCTCACCTCCGCAGCCCGGCAGGCATTGTCCGGCGTAGAAACCGTGATCATCGACGAGATCCATTCAGTGGCCGCCACCAAGCGCGGCTCGCACCTCGCGATCAGCCTGGAACGCCTCGACGCGCTACTTCCCCAACCTGCTCAGCGAATCGGGCTGTCGGCCACCGTACGGCCGGTCGAGGAAGTGGCCACCTTTCTGGCCGGTGGTCGGCCCGTCAACATAGTCGCGCCCAAGAACACCAAAGAGCTCGATCTGTCGGTGGTGGTGCCGGTCGAGGATCTCGCCGCGATGGGCGACCGTGAGACGTCATCGGAGGACCCCGAGCGCCGTTCCTCGATCTGGCCGCATGTGGAATCACGGGTACTCGATCTGATCCGCGAGCACCGTTCGACGATCGTGTTCGCGAACTCCCGTCGACTCGCCGAACGACTCACCGCGCGACTGAATGACCTTGCGCTGGAACGAGATTCCGAATCGGGGGTGGTCGCACGAGCGCACCACGGCTCGGTGTCACGCGAGCAGCGTCAGATCGTGGAGGAGCAACTCAAGGCCGGTCAGCTACCGGCGGTAGTGGCCACGTCCTCGCTCGAACTCGGCATCGATATGGGCGCGGTGGACCTGGTGGTACAGGTGGAATCACCACCGTCGGTTGCCGCCGGCACGCAACGCCTCGGCCGCGCCGGACATCAGGTGGGTGCCCGCTCGGAGGGCGTGATCTTTCCGAAGTACCGCGGCGATCTCGTCGAATGTGCCGTGGTCGCCGAACGTATCCGCTCCGGCGCGATCGAGGCGATGCGATATCCCCGTAATCCATTGGACGTTCTCGCCCAGCAGATCGTGGCGATGGTGGCGATGGATTCGACGACCGTCGACGAAGTTGAGCAACTGGTTCGGCGCAGCGCGTCGTTCGCGACGTTGCCCCGGACCGCACTCGAAGCGGTGCTGGACATGCTTGCCGGGCGCTATCCCTCGGATTCCTTCGCCGAACTGCGGCCGCGGTTGGTCTGGGACCGGATCACCGGGGTGCTCACCGCCCGCGGCGGTGCTCAGCGACTGGCGGTCACCTCGGGCGGCACCATCCCGGACCGCGGCATGTTCGCGGTGTACCTCGTCGGCTCCGAAGGGCCTAACAAGCCCGGTCGCAGAGTAGGCGAACTGGACGAGGAGATGGTGTACGAATCCCGGGTCGGCGAGGTATTCCTGCTCGGATCTTCGTCCTGGCGGATCGAAGACATCAGCCACGATCGCGTGCTGGTCTCCCCCGCGCCTGGTCAGGTCGGCAAAATGCCTTTCTGGAAAGGGGATTCCGTCGGCCGGCCGGCCGAGCTCGGCCGTGCTCTCGGCGCGTTCATGCGCGAGGTCAGCAACGCCGACCGGCCCGATGCGTTGCAGCGAGCCAGGCACGCCGGATTGGATAACTGGGCCGCAGAGAACCTGGTCGGCTATCTGGCCGAACAGCGCCAGGCCACCCGCCACCTTCCCACCGACCGGACGATCGTGGTGGAACGCTTCCGCGACGAGCTGGGTGACTGGCGGCTGGTGGTGCATTCGCCGTTCGGCGCACAGGTCAACGCACCCTGGGCGTTGGCGATCACCGCAGCTTTGCGGGAACGCCACGGCCTCGATGTGCAGTCGATGCACTCCGACGACGGCATCGTGCTGCGGTTGCCCGATACCACCGGGGAGCCACCGGGTTCGGACATCGCGCTGTTCGACGGCGCCGAGATAGAGGCATTGGTTACCGGCGAGGTGACCAATTCTGCGGTGTTCGCCTCGCGGTTCCGCGAATGCGCGGCGCGGTCGCTGCTGCTGCCCAAACGTGATCCGCGCCGCCGCGCACCGCTGTGGCAGCAGCGACAGCGCGCCCACGCACTGATGCAGGTCGCTCGCGACTACGGCCAGTTTCCCGTTGTACTGGAGGCGATGCGCGAATGCTTGCAAGACGTCTTCGACCTGCCCGGGCTGGTGGATCTGATGCGCCGGCTGGCATCTCACGAGATCCGGCTCGTAGAGGTCGAGACCGCCAAGCCGTCGCCGTTCGCGCAATCGCTGCTGTTCAGCTACGTCGGGATGTTCCTCTACGACGCCGACATTCCGGTGGCCGAGCGCCGTGCCCAAGCGCTGACTCTGGACACCTCGCTGCTGGCCGAGTTGATGGGTTCGCCCGACCTTCGCGATCTGCTCGACGAGAACGCGATTGCCTCAGCCATCGCCGATGCGCAGCGCCTGAGCGACGCGCGGCGGATCAGCGGCCTCGATGCCACTCACGACCTGTTGCGTGAGGTGGGCGATCTGACCACCGAGGAAGCTGTGGCACGTGGCGCGACCGAAGCCGATCTGCATACGTTGCGCGACAGCCGGCGGGCGATCACGGTACGGATCGCTGCGCAGCAACGGTGGCTGGCCATCGAGGATGCCGGCCGGGTCCGTGACGCGCTCGGGGTCGCGCTGCCGGTTGGGGTGCCCGAGACGTTCACCGAACCGGTCGCCGATCCGTTCGGTGACTTGCTGTCGCGGTATGCCCGCACGCACGGTCCGTTCCTGGTAGCCGAACCGGCCGGCCGATTCGGCTTGGGCATAGCGGTCGTGGCCACCGGGCTGGAGCGGTTGGTGGCCAGCGGGCAGGTGGTCGCCGGCGAATTCACCCCGAACGAGGCGGGGCGGCAGTACTGCGGCGCGACGATGCTGCGCACCATCAGACGCCGCTCCTTGGCAGCGCTGCGCCGCGAGGTCGAGCCCGTTCCGCAATCCGGCCTGGCAGTGTTCCTACCGGAATGGCAAGGCGTCGGTGGTTCGCGGAGACTGCGCGGTGTGGACGGCCTGCTGCGGGTGGTCGAGCAGCTGGCGGGGGTACCGGTGCCGGCCAGCGCACTGGAAACGTTGATCCTTCCGTCCAGAGTGGCCGACTACGCGCCCGCTTTGCTGGACGAGCTGACCAGCGCCGGTGAGGTGCTGTGGGCCGGGCACGGCTCGATCGCCCGAAACGACGGCTGGGTGAGTCTGATGCCGGCTGACCTGGCACCGGAACTGCTGCCTCCAGCTACCGAGGCCGACCTGAGCCCACTGCAGTCGCAGGTGTTGGGTTGCCTTGATTCCGATCAGGCGTTGTTCGCACGGGCGATCGTGCAACGCCTGCGTTCGGAGTTCGGTGCCACCTCGGATGGTGCGGCGAATTCGGCCGATCACAGCGAGGCCGCGATCCCCGATGCGATCTGGGATCTGGTGTGGGCAGGCCTGCTCACCAATGACACCCTCGCCCCGCTGCGTCAGCGACTCGGACAGGGCCGGATCACCCACCGCCGTCGGCTGTCATCACCGCGCGCCCGCTACAGGAGCCAGCCACGGGTGAACGGCGTCGGCACGACCGGCGGATTGCCCGGCCGGTGGTCGCGGCTGCCGAACGCCAGCGCCGATGAAACCAGGCGCGCCCTGGTGCGGACCGAGGTACTGCTGGATCGCTACGGCTTGCTGACCCGAGGGTCGGTGATGGCTGAGTCGGTGCCCGGTGGATTCGCCGCGGTGTATCAGGTGCTGAGGCAATCGGAGGATGCCGGCCGCACCCGGCGGGGGTACTTCGTCGAAGGGCTCGGAGCTGCTCAGTTCGGCGGCGCGGGCGCCGTCGACCGGTTGCGGGCCGTTGCCGGCGCCTCGGCCGAAGCGGGCTCGGCTGAAGGGGGCTCGGCCGAAGCGGTGCTGGTGCTGGCCGCGACCGATCCCGCGAATCCGTACGGTGCGGCGCTGAATTGGCCCGACCGACCCGGCAGTGAGAGCAACGACGGGCGGCGTGGCCACCAACCTGGACGAAAGGCCGGCGCGCTTGTGGTGCTGGTGGCCGGTGCCCTGATCCTGTACGTCGAGCGGGGTGGGCGAACGGTGCTGTCGTTCAGCGAAGACGATGCCGCCCTGCGCCAGGCCGCGGACGCGCTTGCCGACGCAGTCCGCCGTGGCGCATTGGGCACCTTGCACGTCCAGTCCGCCGACGGCGAGCGGGTCGACGGATCACCGCTGGCCCAGGCGCTGGCCGAGGCAGGGTTCCGGCAATCGCCCCGCGGCCTGCTGCTGCGGAGCTGATCGGATGCCTGAAGGCGACACGGTGTTTCGCATCGCCCGAAATCTCGACGAGGCCTTGCGCGGCCGCGAGGTAGCCAGGTTCGAGCTGCGAGTGGCTTCCTTGGCGCTGGCCGATCTGACCGGCCAGCGGGTCGATGAGGTGCAATGCGTCGGAAAGCACCTGCTGATGAGGTTTGGAAACGGCCAGAGCCTGCATTCGCACCTTCGAATGGACGGCGGTTGGCGGCTAACCGGCCCGAACGATCGAGCAGCACACCATCACGGCGTGCGGGCGCTCGTCGGCACCGCCGATCGACTCGCGATCGGGATGCGGGTCCATGACCTCGCGCTCATCGCGACCCGCGATGAGGCGAGCGTGGTCGGACACCTCGGGCCAGACCTGCTCGATCCGGATTTCGACCGGGACGAGGGCCTGCGCCGGCTGCACCAGCATCCCGACCGGACAATCGGGGAGGCTCTGCTGGATCAACGGGTAATCGCGGGAATCGGGAATGTCTACAAGAGCGAACTGCTCTTCCTGCATCGCCTCGACCCTTGGCTGCCGGTGCGCAGCGTGCCCGATCCGCAGGCGCTACTCGATGACGCAGTTCGACTCCTGAAAGCCAATGCCTTACGGCCGAGTCGCTCGACCACCGGATGGACTCGGCCAGGTCAGCAGTACTACGTCTACGGCCGTCGCGGTCGACCGTGCCCTCGCTGCGGCACTGAAGTGCAGCAACGTGAGCAGGGGCCGGACGCCGGCGAGCGGGTGGTCTACTTCTGCCCATCCTGCCAACAACCCAGCTAACGGAAGCTCAGCTCAGTTCTGGGTATCGGGCTGTGGCGTGGCACTCTGCTCGGCTGCGTCGTCGTGGGTAGCAGCTGGCGCGGACTTGTCCAGGACCGGACGGTGGCCACCGGAGACGGCTGGCTTGTCGGTCCCGCCCGCCGAGCTGCCCAGCGAAGCTCTGATCTCCTCCAGCCGAGACTGGCCAGCCATGTTGAGGGTGGCCTTCTTTACCTCGAGCATCCTGCCCTGGACCGAGTTCGAGGCCAGCTCGGCCTGCCCCAACGCATTGGAGTAGCGCCGTTCGATCTTGTCGCGGACCTCTTCCAGGGAGGGGGTGTTCCTGGGCGCGGCGAGCTCGCTCATCTGGTTGAGCGATGCCGAGACCTGCTCCTGCATCTTCGCTTGCTCGAGCTGGCTGAGTAGCTTGGTGCGTTCGGAGAGCTTTTCCTGCAATAGCACGGCGTTGTCCTGAACAGCCTGCCGTGCCTGCTGGGCCGCCCCCATCGACTGATCGTGGAGCTGCTTGAGGTCTGCCGCACCCTGCTCTGAGCTGACGAGCTGATTGGCCAGTACTCCGGCGGTCTCCTCGAACTCGGCAGCCTTGGCCTCGTCGCCAGCCGCGCGGGACTGGTCAGCCAGAACCAGGGCCTGCCGGGCCTGAGCCTGCAACTGCTCGATCTCACCGAGCTTGCGATCCAACTTCAGTTCCAACTGATGCTGATTGCCGATGACGCTGGCGGCCTGCCGGGTGAGCGCCTCATGCTGGCGCTGCGCCTCTTCGATGGCCTGCTGGATCTGGATCTTCGGGTCGGCCTTCTCGTCGACCTTGGCAGAGAACCAGGCAGATACGTAGTTCCAAGCCTTGACGAAGCCGTTTGCCATGTTGCTCGACGACCTTCCGCTGACCGTGACCGTGTTCTGCTCGATACCGTCGTTGACCGGCGGATATCGAGCTGGCTGACTAACGCCCAGTCTGCCTTATCGCCTCGATGCAGGCGAAGGCTCATCCAGGCGCCGGTCGTTGGACGGCAGTCCGGCCAGCAGAACTTCTACGTCGGCGGCAATGTCCTGGTCGTCAGCCGGGGCAACTACGCAGGAGGACAGCCAGCGCAGCACGGTTGGCGTACCCCGGCGGCCGGCGCGGCTCAGCATGTTCTGAGTGGCCTCTGCTACCCGGGCCCAACCGGCGCACGAGACGTCGACGCGAGCGAGAATGGCAAGCGTGGCAGTGTCGGGGCCACCCAGTGGATCGAGCAACGGGTGCTCGGACAACACCGCGCCGGCTCGGCGCAATGCTTCGCCCAGCTCCAGATGGGCGACGGACTCGATGACCCGATCGATCTCGTCGAGCAGCAGGGCGGCCAGCACGTCCTCGCGAGTCCGGAAGTGGTTGTACAGCGTTGCCTTGGCCACGCCTGCGGCTTCCGCGCACTGCGCCATCGTGATGGCGGTGCCGTGCTGCCGGACTGACTCGCGCGCCCCGTCCAGGATCGCCGCACGAGTCCGGGCCATGACGGTGGCAGCTCGGCTTCGAGCGGTCTGAGCACGCTTTTCGGTGGAGCCGCGTTCGGTGGAGCCGCGTTCCGTGGAGCCGCGTTCGGTGGAGCCGCGTTCGGTGGAGTGGCGTTCGGTACTGCCGGGCTCGGTGCTGCCGGGCTCGGGGTAGCCCCGATCGGTGTCGGGTCGAGAACCTGTCCGGTTGGATCGTGCTCTCGGATCGACTGGACGCGTTGTCGGGCACAACACGATCTCAGTCAGCGGGTCAGACTTGGGGATCCTCGGTGTCGGCGACGCAGCGCTCATACCGGCACGCTAGGCGCGTATACCCGAAGTCCGGCCAAGCTGCGGCGCGACGCGCCGCGAGTCTCAAGCAGTTGTCGAGACTTGGCCAGTCGAGGGTGGGAACGGCGTCGGGTCAGGCGGCGACGTTGGGCAACGTACGCATCTGCGGTCCGTCCGAACCGCTGCGAGGTGCCGGGCTGAGCAGTGGGCCACCGGTGCGGGCCGTCAGAGACATTGCCCGCTCGGCGGTGCGTTCCTGCCGGCGCAGAGTGTCCGACACGGACAGGAAGACTTCTGAGAGTGGGACGTCGAGAGCGTCGCAGATCGCAGCCAACAGCTCCGAAGACGGCTCCTTGTGGCCCCGTTCGATCTCGGACAGATATCCGAGGCTGACCTTGGCAGCGGCCGACACTTCCCGCAGGGTGCGGCGCTGACGGAGCCGCACTGCGCGCAGGGTCTCGCCGACCACATGGCGTAGAACTGCCATCTGCGATACCCCTTTCCGAGGCCGGCTTACGCCAGCACTTGCTCTTCTTATCGACCAGCCTAGCCCGCGGTCTGACATCCCCGCCGGATGTTGCACCTTCGCTGTGAGCGAACAGCTCCGGCGGCTAGCGGGTCCCATCGGCATCGGTGAGCACCGCAAGAAACAGTTCGACAACACGCTCAACGGTTTCAGACCGGATCCTGTTCCTGCTGCCTTGCAGGTTGAGTTCGGTGAGCTGCTCGGGGCCTGAGCCCTGCTCGAAGCGGTCGGACGCCGCCGTTCCAGCGGCCGTTGCAGGCCCGACGATCGCGATGAACACGGTCCCCACCGGTTGGCCGTCCTGAGGTTCTGGCCCGGCTACCCCCGTGACGCCGATCCCCCAGTCGGCGCCGAGCCGGTCCCTGGCACCGCGTGCCAGGCCCATCGCCACTGCCGGATCAACCGCGCCGCGTGCGGCAAGCAGCGCCGGATCCACGCCGGCCAGACTCGCCTTGAGGTCGGTCGCGTACACCACCAGACCGCCCCGGAAGGTGGCGCTCGCGCCCGGCGTCGTCGTCAGGGCGGCAGACAGCAATCCGCCGGTCAGCGATTCTGACACCGCGAGACGCTGACCGCGCTTGGCCAGGGCGGCATGGATGGCAGCCAGGCTTGCCAGCTGTTCTCGCCGAAGATCGGTCGCCGGGGACACCGAACGGGCAGCTGACAGCGGGCTGCCAGATCCGGTCGTCATGCCAGGGGGGACACCCGACGCAGCCGGACCGCGCGGGCGACGTAGTCGAGGCCGGTCACCACGGCAAGGACGACCGCGGCGGCCATCACCGCGAGTGCCGCGTCCCGCCAGGCTCCGGACAGCGGTAGCACCAGCAGGCCGATTGCCACGGCCTGCAGCATCGTCTTGACCTTGCCGCCACGACTGGCCGCCATCACGCCGTGCCGGATCACCCAGAACCGCAGCAGCGTGACGCCCACCTCCCGGACCAGGACGAGCACGGTCACCCACCAGGCAAGGTCGCGCAGGATGGACAGGCCGACCAGCGCGGTGCCGATCAGCGCCTTGTCCGCGATGGGGTCGGCCAGCTTGCCGAACTCCGTTATCAAGCCACGCTTACGTGCGATGTCGCCGTCCACGAAATCGGTGAAACTAGCGACCGCGAAAATGACACAGGCAACGATCCGCCAGCCGTGCGAGTGGCCGCCGCCGGCGAACAACGCCATCGCGAAGAAGGGCACGAGCACCAGCCGAAGGACGGTCAAGCCGTTGGCGATGTTCCACGCCGACACCGGGGCGACCGGATCGGCGATCGGATCGGTGCGCGGCGGATCAAGGTCAGTCATCGAGTCGACCCTGCCGGTACGTCGACGACAACTTCGGCCACCAGGTCGGCACCGTCGTTGCCCGTCACCCGCGCCGTCACGAACTGGCCGCGACGCAGCTGCGCCAGTCCGCCGGTCAGGCGCACCGACCCGTCGGTCTCCGGCGCTTGGTGGGCCGCCCGTCCCGAGATCTCGTCATCGACGTCCTCGACGAGCACCTCGATCAGCTCGCCGAGCCGGTCCTCGGCACGCTGATTGATGAGCTCGTTGGCCAGCGCGCTCACTCGTTCGACCCGGGCCGCGATCTCGTCCGGGCTGTGTTTGCCGTCCAGGGCCTCTGCTTCGGTGCCGTCCTCGTCCGAGTAGCCGAACACGCCGACCACGTCCAGGCGGGCCAAGGTCAGGAACCGTTCCAATTCGGCTACATCCGCCTCGGTCTCGCCGGGGAACCCGACGATCACGTTGCTGCGCGCGCCGGCCTCGGGAGCCAAGTCACGCACCTGGCCGAGCAGGTCGATGAACGACTCGGTGGAACCGAATCGCTTCATACGACGCAGCACCGGCGTGCTCGCATGCTGGAACGACAGATCAAAATATGGCGCGATGCCAGGAGTGCCGGCGATCGCCTTCAGCAACGATGGACGCAACTCGGCCGGCTGCAGGTAGGAAACCCGGATCCGGTCGATGCCGTCCACGGCGGCCAGCTGAGGCAACAAGGCTTCCAACGCCCGCAGATCGCCGAGATCCTTGCCGTAGGAGGTGGAATTCTCGCTGACCAGCACGAGCTCGCCGACGCCGTTCTCGGCCAGCCAACGCGCCTCGGCCATGACGTCAGCCGGCTGGCGTGAGACGAAAGCACCACGGAAGGACGGGATCGCGCAGAACGTACAACGTCGATCGCAGCCCGAAGCGAGCTTGAGATAGCCGACCGGCGAATCGTCCAGGCGCTTGCGTGCCACCGTCGGCCCCCAACGATGACCGGGGATCGCAACGTCGGCAGTGGCGGCCGGTCGCTGGGACGGGCTGATCGGCAGCAACATGCGGCGATCAGACGGTTGCCGCGGCGCGATCGACCTGCCGGCCAGCACGTCGTCGAGGCGCTCGTCGATACCCGCGTAATCGTCAAAGCTCAGGATCGCATCGGCCTCGGGAAGGGCTTCGGCCAACTGACCGCCATAGCGCTCCGCGAGGCAGCCGACCGCCACAACCTTCTTGCCGCTGTCGGCGGCGCCGAGCAGTGTGTCGATGGAATCCTTCTTGGCCGAATCGATGAAACCGCAGGTGTTCACCACGACGACGTCGGCGTCCTCGGATGACGTCAGCTGCCAGCCGCGCTGTGACAGGGTGCCGGCGAGTTCCTCGGAATCGACCTCGTTGCGGGCACAGCCCAGGGTGATCAGCGCAACGCTGCGGCTCGGATTCTCACCGAGTGCGCCTAGGTTCTGGCCGTCCGGACCGATTTCGAGGTCCACAGCGGAGCTGTCAAGACGCATTCCAGCCACCGGACGAGACACTCAGTCAGGCTACCTGTCGCAGCAGCACATACTCGCCGCGCGATCCCTCCTCGCCTCCTAGTCCTTACCCTGCCCCGAACGGGTGCTGCCGTGCGTCGAATCGGGTCGGCTGCCGATAGCGCCCGCACCGCCGCTCGGTATCGTGCCGGCATGTCCTCCGCGCCGACCACACCGAGCCCGGACGGCGTCACGGTGCGACGTGCCCGCACGCCGGATGTGCCTGCGATCAAAGGGATTGTCGATATCTACGCGGGCTCCGGACGCAAACTGCTGGCGAAGGAACTGGTCTCGTTGTACGAGGATGTGCCGGATTTCCTGGTCGCCGAGGTGACCGACGCGATCGTCGGCTGCGGCGCGGTCCACGTGTTGTGGGCCGACCTCGGCGAGATCCGCACGGTGGCTGTGCACCCGAACTACCGAGGTCGCCGAATAGGTGACGCACTGATGGCAGGACTGATCGGCACCGCACGCGATCTCGGCCTGTCGAGGTTGTTCGCGCTGACGTTCCAGACGCGGTTTTTCGCTCGGCACGGTTTCGCCGAGATCGAAGGAGCGCCGGTGGATCACGATGCCTACGACGCACTGCGACGCTCCTATGACCCAGGCGTAGCAGAATTCCTCGGTTTGGAGTACGTCAAGCCGAACACCCTGGGCAACTCGCGGATGTTGCTCCAACTCCGATGATCGCCACGCTGCCTGATCCGTCCGATGTGGGGCGCTTAATGCGAGAAACTCCGCCCCAACTGCACCGCGCGCCTCACACGTAACGCGAGAATGACCTCATACCGTGTCGTCAGGAGGTGTTGCCAATGACCGTGTTCCAGCTCAACCGAGGCTCTGCCGCTACCACGGGCAAAGCTTGGGCGCAGCCGACCCACGTGGTGAACCGGCCCGGCCGACACGCCACTGAGCTTCGAGCCAAGCTCACGTTCCGGCGGATGTTCTACCTGGCGAGGCACGTCGCGCGCTGAGTCCGCTGCCTTAGCGAAAGAGGCCCGACCGCGAAAGCGGTCGGGCCTCTTTCGTGCGTTGTAGCGGCTCTCTCGTGCGTTGTAGCGGCTGGGCGACCAAGGCAGCGCCTCAGAACGGGGCCTGCTCAGGATCGGTCGCGATGTCGTCCGGGTCGTCGGCACCGTCCGAGTCGTCCTCGACCAGATCATCGGCTGTGCCACCGTTGCGCAGCGTGTACATCAGGCCTGCCATCTCGTCCGGCTTGACCAGCACGTCGCGGGCCTTCGAACCCTCCGACGGACCCACAATGGAGCGGGACTCCATCAGGTCCATCAGCCGACCGGCTTTGGCAAAACCGACCCGCAGCTTGCGTTGCAGCATCGATGTCGAACCGAATTGGGTCGACACCACCAACTCGACGGCCTGCAGGAACACATCGAGATCGTCGCCGATATCGGCATCGATCTCCTTCTTGGCCACCGTCACGGTGACGTCGGCGCGATAGCTCGGCTCGAGCTGTTGCTTGCAATGTTCGACGATCTGGCGGATCTCCGGATCAGTGACGTACGCGCCTTGAATACGTGCAGGCTTCGAGGCACCCATCGGCAGGAACAGTCCGTCGCCCTTGCCGAGGAGCTTCTCCGCGCCGGGCTGATCGAGGATGACCCGGGAGTCAGTGACCGACGATGTCTTGAACCCCAGCCGAGAAGGCACGTTGGCCTTGATCAGGCCGGTCACTACGTCGACGGAGGGCCGCTGGGTGGCGATCACCAGGTGGATACCTGCGGCCCGTGCCAGCTGCGTGATGCGCACGATTGCGTCCTCGACGTCACGCGGCGCAACCATCATCAGATCGGCGAGTTCGTCGACGATCACGAGCAGGTACGGGTAAGGCTGATAGACCCGCTCGCTGCCCGGCGGTGCGGTCAGTTCACCGTTGCGCACCTTGCGGTTGAAGTCGTCGATGTGCCGGACCGCCGAGGCCTCCATGTCCTCGTAGCGCATGTCCATCTCGCGCACCACCCACTGGAGGGCGTCGGCTGCCTTCTTGGGGTTGGTGATGACCGGGGTCACCAGGTGCGGAATGCCTTGGTAGCCGGCAAACTCCACCCGCTTGGGATCGATCAGCACCATCCGAACCTGGTCGGGGGTGGCACGGGTCAGGATCGACAGGATGAGCGAGTTGATGCAGGAGGACTTGCCGGCACCGGTGGCGCCCGCTACCAGCAGGTGCGGCATTTTCGCCAGGTTCGCAACGACGAAACCGCCCTCGACGTCCTTGCCGAGCGCGACCAGCATCGGATGGTGGTCACGACCGGCGACGGCGGACCGCAGCACATCGCCGAGCATCACGATCTCGGGATCGGTATTCGGAATCTCGACACCGACAGCGGACTTGCCGGGGATCGGGCTGATGATGCGGACGTCCGGGCTCTTCACCGCGTACGCGATGTTGCGCGCCAGCTGAATGATCCGCTCGACCTTCACGCCAGGCCCGAGTTCGACCTCGTACCGCGTCACCGTCGGGCCGCGGCTGAAGCCCGTCACCGCGCAGTCGACGTTGAACTCCTCGAACACCTGCGACAGTGCGGCGATGACCTCGTCGTTGGCCTTGGTGTGCTCAAGGTGCCGGGAGCCTGCTGCCAACTTGTCGATCGGTGGCAGGGTGTACATGCCTGCGCCGCCGTTGAGTTCGAGCTGAGTCGGATGGGTTATCGGCGGCAGGTCCTCTTCGGGTTGCTGCCCCTGGGCCGTCGGTTTGGCGATCCGTGGCTTGCGTGGCTTGCGCACCGGTGCGGCCTCAGGATCCGGTAGCACCTCAGTGTCGCTGCTGTCGAGGAACGGGTCGTCCAGGTACGGGTCAAGGGCGGCGTCCGCCGACGCCGGGTGGCGTCGGAGATGCAGCCGGTCGACCAAGGTCGGATGGGGCTCGTCGACATCGGTCTCGTCGGTAGGCGGTCCGTGGAAAAGCTCCCGGACGAGTACCGGCAACTGGTTGAGCGGAGTCGCAGTCACCACCAACGCACCGAACGCGCCGAGCAGGAACAGCACGAGTACCACCAGACCGGCAGGCAGGACCTTCTCCATCAGGCCGCTGAAGGCGCCGACTACGCCACCGGCATGCGACCAGCCTTTGGTGTCGGTCGGCGAGTCCGCCCAGAGCTGCAGCAGGCCCGTGACAGTTAGCAGAATTGCGGTTCCGCCGACCAGCAGCCGTCCGCGCCGCTCCGGCTGGGGCTGCTGACGCAGCATGTGCACTGCGAGCAGCAGGAACAGCGGCGGGAGCAACACCGCGGCGTTCCCGATCAGAAGCCGGGACAGTTGGGCGATGCCCTTGCCGAACGGACCGGCAGCGTTGAACCACAACGCAATCGCAGCTATCACGCCGAAGGCTAAGGCTGCCAGGCCGGCACCATCACGACGATGCGCGGGGTCGAGGTCGCGCGCACTCGCCGCGTTGCGTCCGATCGCGCGAGCGAGAGTGCCGACGAGCCGGCCGAGGGTGCGCCACAGCTGGACGATCAGCCGGACGATCCCGGCCAGCGGGGCCTGCTGACGCCGTTTTGCCGCAGCCCGACCCCGACCCGACGAGCCGGTAGCGCGGGTACGGCCTGACGAACCCGCCGTGCGCTTGGCGGGCTGACGAGACTTGGTTCCTGATGCTCCTGCCACCGGGCAACGGTAACGCTCAAGTGCAAGTTGAGGTCGCAGCGACACCGCAAGGCAGCGACCCGATAGGCCGGTATCCGCGCAGCAGCCCTATCCGCCGGCCTCCTTACACCTGCAACCCAGCCAACGACGTGCGGGCTCCCCCATTTCCATGATCATGATGCCCTCAGCCCCACTGAGGTGATGCAAATGCACTCATGATCATGGAAGGTAGGGCCGGAAGAAGCGGAGGCGAGGGCTGCTTGGCCCGGAGGAGATCTACGTTCGGCGTGCGAGGGCTGCTTGGCCCGGCAGAGAGCTGCGTTCGCCGTGAGTGAACGCGCCGTGCCAGGGTCGCCAACCGCGCGCATGGTGGGGAACATGTGGAAACCACGCAGACTGATGCGCCGATTTCGTAGGATTCCCGCCGGTGTCCTACCGGGGCGGCCGCGCCGCCGCGGCCGGTTGGGCCGGATCGCTGAGCCGCCGTTCGACGATCCCCCGGACGAGGGCGGAACGCCGGTGCGCGAGCCGCGCCGGCCTCGCCCCCGACCTGTTCAGGATTCCGGTGCCCGGCCCATTCCGGAGGATCCGCCGGCAGTGGTTGGCAGCGGTGAACTCGCCGGCTGAACCGCGGCCAAGCGGACGCGCTGGCCGCAGCCGACAAACAATGCAGCCGACCAACAACGCACCGGGCTGGGAGCCCAGTCCATCAGCAGGTCGGCGCGGTCATCCGGCAGGGTTCAGTCCAGCGGCGGAGAGGTCCTTGCCCAGCTGCGCGATCTCGGCCTCCGTCGCGTCGATCATCGGCAGCCGGACACCACCAACCGAGCGGCCCTGCAGCGCAAGGCCGGCCTTGACCAGGATCACGCCCTGAGTTCGGAAGATGCCGGTGTAGATCGGCAGCAACTGACGGTAGAGCCGCAGCGCCTCGGCCACGTCACCTCGCTCGTAGCACTCGATCAACTGCTTGGTCCCCACACCACTGAAATGCGTAGACGTACCAACAACGCCGACGGCACCCACCGCGACCATCGGAAGCGTCATCGCGTCATCGCCGGCGTAGTAGGCGAGCCCGGTCTCGGCAATCACTCTCGCCGAAGCGGGAACGTCGCCCTTGGCGTCCTTGACGGCCACGATCCGATCATGTTCGGCGATCGCGATCATCGTTTCGGTCTGGACCGGCGTACCCGTTCGATGCGGGATGTCGTAGACGACGATCGGCAGGTCGGTGGAATCGGCGACCGCGCGAAAGTGCCGTACCAACGCAGGCTGGGGTGGCCGCGAATAGTAGGGCGTCACCACCAGCAGGCCATCTGCACCAGCCTGCGCAGCCTGCTCGGCCAGTGCGATCGTGTGCGCGGTGTCGAACGTCCCGACGCCCGCAATCACCAGCGCTCGGTCCCCGACCGCGGATACCACGGCCGCGACCAGGTCGGCCTTCTCCGCATCGGAGGTTGTGGGCGATTCCCCGGTGGTCCCGTTGATGACGAGCGCGTCGTTGTGCTGCTCGTCGACGAGATAGCTCGCGAGCTTCTGAGCACCATCGGCATCCAGTGCACCGTCAATGGTGAACGGCGTCACCATGGCGGTGATCAGCCGGCCGAACGGGCGGGTGCGATCAGGCGTCGACATGGCAATAACGCTACCGCCCGGTCGATCTGCCGAAGCGGTCGAGAGCCGCCGAGTGTCGACTAGATCGTGCCAGGATGACGCCATGATCGCCTTCGCCGAGCTGAGCACCGCCAGGCTCAGGCTCAGCGCGGTGTCGATGGCAGACCTCGAGGAATTCCACGCGCTGCACAGCGATGCTGATCTCTACCGACACGCTCCAGAAGCACGCCATCCCGATATCGCACACTCCGAATCGCAGCTCGGCGGGTACCTGGAGGACTGGGCTCGCTGGAATCTCGGCTACTGGTCGGTGCGGTTGCTCAACTCTGACCAGTACATCGGCTGCGCAGGGGTCCGTCGCAACGAGGTCAACTGGAACGTCTATTACAGATTTGCCAAGACGGCCTGGGGAAACGGCTATGCCACCGAGACAATCCAGGCTGCGGGCCCGTGCGCAGAATCGATCGAAGCCGGCGCCGTACTCCAGGCGGTGATGCGTCCGGCGAACCCCGCGTCGCGGGCGGTGGTCGAGCGGCTGGGCATGACCTATTGCGGGACCGAACTCGACTACGCCGGCACCGAGCAGTTGGTGTACCAGCTACCCGCTGCCGACCTGCATTGAAGACGCACGATGCCTGTCGACTGCTCGTGCCTGGCAGCAACTTCACAGATCGGCCCATACGAGCACAACGTCGGCGTCGGCACGGCGACCGGCGATGAACTCGGCGTTGCGCTCATCCGATCGCATCACCCAGCTCGACGCCTCGTCCGGTGTCTTCCCGAATTCCACATGCCTTGCAATCAGAGCCCGAACTCGCTCGTCGGTGGGTGGATCGAGATACCAGACCTCGTCGAGAAGCACAGCCACCTCTGGCCAGTTCAAAAGGTAATTTCCCTCGGTGATGACGGTGTCCACCTCAGGACCGATGCGCTGTTCGGCTGCGATGGCGTCCTCGATCGAGCGGTGGAAAACCGGCGCGAACACCTCGTCGCGACCGCCGCGCAGGCGCTCGATCAGGCTTGCGAATCCGGCGCGGTCGAAGGTCTCCGGTGCGCCCTTGCGGTCACGTAGTCCGAGCCGCCGCAGTTCGCGGTCGGCGATGTGGAAGCCATCCATGCCGAGGACTGCAGCGCCCGGAAGCAAGGCACCCAGTCGCTGCGCGAGAGTCGATTTACCGGCTCCGGGAGGGCCGGTGATGCCCAGCAGGACGCGGCCGGTCTGCCCGGTCGCCGGCTGCGCAGCTTGCGATGCGGCCTGCCGTTCACGTAATTCCGTGATCCGCTCAACCAGGTCACTCAGGGAATGCATCGCACCTCACAGCAGCGTTTCAGCGCTTCCAGCGCGATTGGCCGGACGAGTGCCACTCAGACTGCCAGATGTCAGTCTGACATCTGGCGTGACATCATTGGTGCTTGTATTGACAGCACTCTGATGTCATACTGGCGTCATGCAACTCAGCGAACACACCCGCAAGATCCACGAACAGCTCGCCGCCGCGTCGGCGCTCGGGGACGAACGCACGCAGCAGATCGCACGCGCCTTGGGTGAGACGGTTGAATCAGCGGCTCGGCTGGCCATCCTGGACGCGGTGACAGCGACAGCCTCCGACATCACGGCAGCCCTGTTCGAGGCTGGCGGTGGCGCTGCGACGCCCGCCATCACCGTTCACCTGGTCGGTGACGAGGTTCGGGTAAGCGTGAGCCACGCACCATCAGGTCCGAGTGATCAGCAGGCCCCTCGCCCGGACGAGTCCGACACCAGCGCACGCATCTCACTTCGGTTGCCCGAGAGTCTGAAGGCCGACATCGAGCGGGCCGCTGCCAGTTCGGACGTCTCGGTCAACACCTGGCTCGTACGGGCGGCGTTGCAGGCCGTCAACGGTGACCAGGGCGGATGGGGCGGCTCGCACCAGCACCGCCCACCGTGGTCCGGCGGCTGGTCCGGCCCTGGCTGGTCCGGCCCGTGGGGTGGACCGGGTGGACCGGGTGGACACGCTGGCGGCAGCGGCCCTGGCGGCGCGAAGCACGTCACTGGCTGGGTCACCGGCTGACCTCTCATTACAGCCTTCACCGACCTTCGTCCAAGAGGAGATTCCCCATGTCCAGCAACACCTTTCCCGTCACCGGCCCGCTTGAGGTCTCCTGCCGGTTCGGCCACGGCGCCCTGACGGTCCGGCTGTCCGACGAGCTGTCCGAGGCGCGGGTCGAGGTCACTCCGCGCGAAGCCGATTCGGACGTCGACGCCAGGTTCAGCGTCGAACTGCGCGGCGACAAGCTACTCGTCGAGGGCCCGAAACCCAGCCGGGGCCTGTTCGATCTCTCGATATTCACCGGCAAATACAGCTCCCGGGAGACCGTCGACGTCGAGATCGTGGTCCCGACCGGGTCGTCGTTGAAGCTCGGAACGTTCGCGGGCCAGATCAGCACCTACGGGAGATCCGGAAGCGTCGAGATCGGCACCGGAGCGACGACCATCAAGCTGGACCAGATCGACGGTGACCTCAAGCTGCGATACGGCGCCGGCCCGTCCCAGGTCCATCGGGTGAGCGGCTCGGCGCAGTTGAAGGCCGGTAGCGGCGACCTCACCATCGCAGAGATCGACGGCGACCTGGACGCAGCGTTCGGTTCCGGCAGCCTCGACCTCGGCACCGCGCGCGGCGCGATCAAACTGCGCGCCGGTACCGGATCTACCACGGTCGCCCGAGCGCAGGCCGACATCGACGTGGTGACCGGTTCGGGCGATCTGACCGTCGGGCTGCTGACCGGATACCAGGCGCGGCTGGACGTAGTGACCGGAGCCGGCAGACTGCACACCGAGATGCCGGTCGAGCAGGAACCGGGCAAGGCGCTGGGATCGCTCACGATCAGGGCGCGCACCGGCAGTGGCGACGTCCTGATCCGCCACGCCAGCCAGCCCGACACCGCCGCGAGCTGAGCGGCTCATCCGGCTGCCGAGCATCCTGGTCGTGATTATTGAAGATACTTCTCGAGCGGCTCGGCCAGATCGCCGCGGCCAGCGGTTTCGACGCGGTCCAGGCCGAGCCAGCCGGCCATCGAGACCAGCTCGGCGGCCAGATTCTCTGCGACATAATCGGTGTCGGCGTCGGGCTCGGCCCAGGCCGACTGGACTCGGAGGGCGCCGGCCTGCCGGTCAGCCTTAAGGTCGACCCGTCCCACCAGTTGCTCGCCAAGCAGGAACGGCAAGACGTAGTAGCCGTAGCGTCGCTGCACGGTCGGGGTGTAGATCTCGATCCGGTAGTGAAAGCCGAACAGCCGCAGCGCTCGGTCCCGGTACCAGATCAGCGGATCGAACGGGCTCAGTAGCGCCCGCGCCTGTACCCGGCGCGGGCGCCGCGAGTCAGGCCACAGGTAGGCCGGCCGATCCCAGCCGCGCACCGTCACCGGGAGCAACTCCCCCGCCTCGACCAGTTCGGCTACTCGAAGCTTCGACTCGGCCCGCGGCAACCGGAAGTAGTCGCCCAGGTCGGGTTCGGTCGCCACGCCGTACGCCCGCGCGGCGATCCGCACCAGTTCACGCTGGGCATCCGCGCGGCTCGGGGTGGGTTGGTTGACGATGCTCGCCGGCAGGACACGTTCGATGAGGTCGTAATGCCGCTCGAAGTTCACCCGACGCGCGGCGCCGATTTCGCCGCTCCAGAACAGGTATTCCAAGGCGATCTTGCCGTCGTGCCAATTCCACATCTCGCCGGCTTTCTTCTGAACCCGCTCGATGCCGAGTTCACCGCTGCGTATCGGTCCGTCGAGGGTGACCATCCGTCGCACGTCCTCGATCAGGTGTGGCTTGTCACGAGCCAGACGTTGCACGCCGCCCCAAGCCTCGGTGCTGGCCCGCTCCATCCGCCAGCGCAACAGCGGATGGGTTGCGATCGGGATCAGGGAGGCTTCATGAGCCCAGTACTCGACGTATTCCAGCTCGGTCTTACCGCCGGTATGAGCGGTCAGCCGGTCCAGGATCTCGCGGGGGTACGGGCCGAGCCGAGAGAAGACCGGTAGATAGTGCGAACGGGTCAAGACGTTGACCGAATCCAGCTGCAGCAGCCCCATCGTGTCGACGACCTTGCGGATCTGGCGCGCCGTGATTCGCCCGGTAGGCGCGGGCACGCCGAAGCCGTGGGCGGCCAGCGCGATGCGGCGGGCGCCCGCGGCCGTGAGGGTCGCCGTGGGGCGAGCTTGGATCCTGGTCACCCCGGCATTCGATCACGCCGCAACGACAACCTGAGCCTGAACCCCGCAACTCCCAATTCGGCCGGACTCTCAGCTCGCTCGTGACAGGATTGGGCGGTGAGCGCAAGACCAGCCGTTCGAGCCGGAGCCCGGACGTGACCGAATTCCTCAAACATCTCGGCACGCACGTCGGGGCCTGGCTTTACCTGGTCGCGGCCCTGCTGGCGTTCGCGGAGGCAGCGATCCTGATCGGCATGGTGTTGCCCGGCGAAACCGCGCTGCTGGTGGCTGGCTACTTCTGTCACGAGAAAGTTCTCGACCTACGAATCATGATCCCGCTGGCAATCGTTGCCGCCATCGCCGGCGATTCGGTGGGCTTCGAGTTCGGCAGGAAATTCGGGCCCGGCTTCCGACGATCCCGGCTCGGCGGCTGGGTCGGCGAGCCGCGATGGCAGACCGTGGACGGGTTCCTGCACCGGCACGGCGGCAAGGCTGTGCTGTTCGGGCGGTTGACCGCGGTGCTGCGCGCCCTGGTGCCGTCCATGGCCGGCATGAGCGCAATGCGGTACCGGACGTTCCTGATCTGGAACGCGATCGGGGGGACCCTGTGGGCCACCGCTTGCATCGTTCTGGGCTGGGCGTTCGCCTCGGCGTTGCATCGCGTCGAGCAGTACCTCACCTGGGCGCCCATCGCGGTACTCGGCGTGATAATCGTCGCGGCGATCGGGTTGCACATCCGACGGAGCAGGCGCGAACGTGTCGGCAACTGATCGCGCGACTGATCGCATTGCCCGTCCGGTCCGACCCGCAGAGGCGCTGCAGATCGAGCGAGTGCGTGCTGACAGTTCGCCGACCTTCCCGGCGGCGTGAGCGCGCCGGAAATCCGGCTACGCCGGTCGATCTCGGACCGGTGAGACGGTTTCCGTAAGCTGTCTTGTCGTGGCTGATGTAAGCGTGCGACCGGCAGCGCCGGACGATATCGACGAGGTCGGTCGGATCCAGGTGGACACCTGGCGAACTGGCTACACCAAGATCCTTCCGGCGGCGGTGCTCGACGGGCTCGATCGTGCCGCGGTGGCCGCGCAATGGCTGGCCGCGGTGCGGACGCCGCCATCCCAGGCACATCACGTTCTGGTCGCCTGCGAAGGCCCCACCCAGGTGGGCTTCACCGCGTTCGGGCCGGATGCCGATGCCCAGCCCGGCGATCCGGAGCCCGACAGCACGGTCGCGATCAGCTTGCTGCTGGTCGAACCACGATGGGGCCGGCGCGGGCACGGGTCGCGCCTGCTGGCCGCTGTCGCGGACCTCGCGCGGGCCGACGGTGCCACCAGGCTCATCGCTTGGGTACCGGCGGCCGATACCGCGTCGCTGGAGTTCTACCGCTCGGCGGGATGGGCGGCAGATGGCGTGCAACGTGGGCTGGATACCGGGGCGGGCACCGTGAACGAGCTGCGCCTGCACGCCTCGCTGGCCTCATAGGGAAGGCTGAACCTACCGTGGCGTTTTCCGGAATCCCCTTTGCTGCATTGGACTTCTACGAAGACCTCGAAGCTGACAACTCCAAGTCTTACTGGACGGCGCACAAGCAGGTGTACGACGAGTCCGTTCGGATTCCGATCACCGAACTTGTTGCCGAGCTGACCGATGAGTTCGGGCCGGGAAAGTACTTCCGGCCTTACCGTGACGTGCGATTCTCCAAGGACAAGCGGCCGTACAAGGACCATCAGGGCGTCTACTTCGGTGAGTCACGCCGGTACTTTCACGTTTCGGCGGCGGGGCTCTTCGTCGGTGGTGGCTACTACGACATGGCCTCCGACCAGATCGAGCGGTACCGGCGCGCGGTTGATTCCGATGTCACCGGACACCGATTGCTGAAGGCGATCGGCACTGCGGAGCAGGCAAAACTCGAGCTCGGCGGCCAGCTGCTGACCCGGGTGCCGAGCGGGTTCGACAAGCACCACGCACGCGAGGAGCTGCTGCGCCGAAAGTCGTTGACGTCGCATCGGGAGTTCGGTTCGCCGCAATGGTTGACCACCAAGCGTGCCAAGGCCGAGCTGGTCAAGGCGTGGCGGGCGATGCACCCGGTGATCGATTGGCTGGAGACGAACGTCGGTCCGTCCAATCAAGCCCACGGTCGCTGATCAGCCCGACGGTTCGCGCACCGATATCTCGATGGCGGTTCGCAATGCGCCACGAGCCCGCCTGCGGTCCCCGGCCAGGTCGTAGGCCTGCGCCAGCCGGAACCAGCCGTGCCAATCCTCCGGCGCCTGTTCGACGACGCCGCGCTGCTCCGCGAACCATTCGTCGGCCGCCCGACGATCAACCCGGCCGGAGCGCATTCTCGGCAGCTGCGGCAACTCGGTCGACTGGCCGGCCTCCTGCATGCTCACCGCCAGCCGCTGGCTGGCAGCTCCGAATCGCAGCTCGGCCACCACTACCCAGACGCCGACCAACGGCAGCACCAGCACAGCCACCCCGAGCACCTTGAGGAGCCAGCGATCCTGGCCCAGCAGGTATGCGCCCCGATAGCCGATCAGCGCGAAGTACACCGCCAGCGCCGCGACCAGGATCGCGACGACGATCAGCGGGTTGCTGCGACGCGTCGATGCCGGCCGAGGGTTCGCGGTCACAGACCGAGCAGCGGGTCCAGGCCAACGGTCAGCCCCGGACGCTTACCGACCTCACGGACCGCGAGCAACACGCCGGGCATGAACGAGGCCCGATGCAGCGAATCGTGCCGGATGGTCAGCGTCTCGCCCTCGGTACCGTACAGCACCTCCTGGTGCGCGACCAGCCCGGTTGCCCGGATGGCATGCACCCGCACTCCGTCGATGTCGGCACCGCGAGCGCCGCTGACTTCCGAGGTCGTGGCGTCGGGCATCGACGGCATGCCCGCCTGCTTGCGTGCTTCTGCGATCAAGCGGGCGGTATGTGTCGCGGTGCCCGACGGCGCATCCGCCTTACCTGGGTGGTGCAGTTCGATCACTTCGGCCGACTCGAAATACGGCGCTGCCAGCTGCGCGAACTTCATCGACAGCACCGCGCCGATTCCGAAGTTCGGCGCCACGATCACTCCGAGGTCCGGCTTGTCGACCAGCCAACTACGCACCGTATCGAGCTTCTCGTCGGTGAACCCGGTCGTCCCGACCACGGCGTGGATGTCGTTGTCGATCGCGAAGCGCAGGTTGTCCATCACCACGTCGGGATGCGTGAAGTCGACCACCACCCGGGTATCGGCATCGGCAACGGAAAACATCCAATCACCGACGTCGACCATCGCCACCAGGTCGAGATCCGGTGCCGAGTCGACCGCCTTGCACACCTGCTGGCCCATGCGGCCGCGCGCGCCCAGCACGCCGACCCGAATTGGCTCGGTCACGTCAGCATCTCCCTCGCTTGCCCGGATCAGGCCCTGATCACGCTATTACACCGCCGCATCGAAGTCGTGCTCGCCGAACGGCCCGACCACGGTCAGGCAGCGCGGCCGACCGGCCAGTTCCGCCGCGAGCTCGTTCACCTCATCGGTGGTCACCGCGTCGATCTCGGCCAGCAGTTCGTCCAGGCCGAGCACGTCCCCGTAGCTCAGTTCGGCCTTGCCGATCCTGGTCATTCGAGAGCCGGAGTCTTCCAGGCCGAGCACCATCCCACCGCGTACCTGGCCCTTGCCCCGCTCGATCTCCTCTATTGTCAGGCCGTCCCGTGCGACGGAATCGAGCACCGACCGCATGATCGAGATCACCTCGTCAGCTTTGCCCGGTTGGCAACCGGCATACAAGGCGAACAACCCGTCCCCGGCATAACCGGAGCTGAAGGAGTAGGTCGAGTAGGCCAGGCCGCGTTGCTCGCGAATCTGCTGGAACAGCCGGGAGGACATCCCGCCACCGATTGCCGTGGACAGCACCCCGAGGGCGAAGCGCCGATCGTCGAACTTGGACAGCCCGATCGTGCCCAGAATGATGTTGGCCTGTTCGGTGTCGTCGGTGACCACGCTCGTCGGCCGCATCGGTTCGGCGCAATGGTTGCGGTCCGGACGCACCGCTCGCGGCTCCAGAGCGGCGTCGAGCCGGCCGTCGAAGGCCCGCCGGACGAGCCGGACGACCTCACTGTGGTCGATATTGCCGGCCACCGAGACCACCATCTCCTCAGGTCGGTAGCGCCTCGAGTAGTACCCGTGGATCTGGGTTCGGGTCAGTGTCTGGATGACCTCTTCCGACCCCAGAATCGGCCTACCGAGGGGAGAGTTGCCGAACAACGCGGTGGCGAATTCGTCATGCACGAGATCTGCCGGGTCGTCATCACGCATCGCGATCTCTTCCAAAACCACAGCTCGCTCGACGTCGACGTCGGCCGCGGTCACCGTTGCGTTGAGGACCACGTCGGAGATGATGTCCACGGCTACCGGCAATTCGCGATCGAGAACGGTCGCGTAGTAACAGGTGTGCTCCTTCTCGGTAAAGGCGTTGAACTCTCCCCCGACCGCGTCCATCGTCGAGGCGATGTCCAACGCCGACCGCGTCCTGGTGCCCTTGAACAACAGATGTTCCAGGAAATGACTGGTCCCGGACACGGTTGGCGACTCATCGCGGGAACCGACCCCGACCCAGATCCCGACGCTGGCCGAGCGGACGCCCGGCATCGCCTCCGTGACGATCCGCAGTCCACCGGGCAGTACGGTGCGGCGGATCACCCCGCCCCCGGATGCAGGCAGAGTCCGGGTCGAGGCGCGTGAGGTCATCCCGTCACCCTAAGCGGTCTCGGCCAGCACCCGTCGGGCAAGCTCGTAACCGGGCTGTTGCCACAGCACCAGGCGCGCGGTGCCGGTCATCTCGCTGGCCTGCACGACGTCGAGCGCCTGACGTATCGCATCCTCGAGTGGCCATCGGTAAATGCCCGCTGAAATCAGAGGAAACGCCACCGACGCCGCACCCAACTCGGCCGCGACCCGAAGCGATTCCGAATAGCAGGATCGAAGCAGCTGGGTGCGGTCATCGGATTGCGAGTAGACCGGTCCGACGGTGTGAATGACCCAGCGCGCCGGCAGCCGGCCGGCGGTGGTGGCCACCGCCTGGCCGGTCGGCAGACCGCCGCCGAACTGACCGGCTCGCAGGGCTCGGCAGGCCTCCAGGACGTCCGGGCCACCCCGTCGGTGGATCGCACCGTCCACGCCCCCGCCGCCTAGCAGGCTCGAATTCGCCGCATTCACGATCGCGTCTACACGTTGCTCGGTGATGTCACCGAGAACGACTTCGGTCTTCACTTCGCTCCCTACGGCGTCCGGCGCGCCCAGGCGTCCGGATCGTCGACCATCTTGCGGACGTGCGGCGGCAACTTGCCGGTGAGCAGTTGCTGCAGCGACGTCTCGTCCAGCACCCGACGCAGGCTGGCCCGCACCGCCACCCAGAGGCCGGGCAGGTGGGTCGCCAGACCGGTGTAGTTCATCTCGTCCGGACGCAATCCGCGAACCTCGGCCAGCGGTCCGTCCACCGCACGAATCACCGAACCGACCGAGATCGAGGACGCCGGCCGGGCCAGCGCGTAGCCGCCGTCCGCGCCACGCATCGATCGGACGATGCCAGCCCGCCGCAGGTCGCCGAGGATTGCCTCCACGAACTTTCGCGGCAGCTTCTGGTCCCCGACGATGACGTCGATCTTCACCAGCTCGGGGGCCTTGGCAGCAAGTTCCAGCAGGGCTCGGACGGCGTAGTCACTCTTCGCTGAGATCTCCACCCCGGCATTCTCCCAAATCCTGCAGGGATTCGGTGGAACAGGTGGTTCAGACCGCCGCCAGGGTTGCCGCGTGCCTGGCCGGGCGCAGCCACACGACAGACCCCTCGGCGAGGTCGAGCGCGTCTGCCTGACCGCGCGTCAGCTGCACGTACGGGCTCTGGTCGCCGGCTTCCAACTCGGCGCGTACCTCGAACCCGATTCGAGTCAACCGCCGCACCGTCGCCTGGACGCTGCCGGTGTGATCCGAGGTCAACACCTCGATGTCGTGCGGACGCAGCAGGGCACCGCCGAGTCGGGTCACCGGGCCGAGGAAGCTCATCACGAAATCATTGGCGGGGTGGTCGTACAGGTCGTTGGGGCTGCCTACCTGCTCGATCCGGCCGTGATTGATGACCACCAGCGAGTCCGAGACCTCCAGGGCCTCCTCCTGGTCGTGCGTGACGAACACCGTGGTCACATGCACCTCGTCGTGCAGCCGTCGCAACCAGTCGCGAAGTTCCTTTCGCACCTGGGCATCCAGGGCACCGAACGGCTCGTCCAGCAGCAGCACCTTCGGCTCGACCGCCAGAGCACGGGCCAGCGCCATTCGCTGACGCTGACCGCCGGACAGCTGGGAAGGCAGCCGGTCGGCGAACTGCTCGAGATGGACGAGTTCCAGCAACTCGTGCACCCGGCTGCGGATCTCCGCCTTGGGGCGCTTACGGATTTCCAGGCCGAACGCGACGTTGCGGTACACCGACAGATGTTTGAACGCGGCGTAATGCTGGAACACGAAGCCGACGTTTCGACGCTGGGCCGGCACCCCGGTTGCCTCGGTATCGTCGATGAACACCGAACCGCTGTCGGCGTCTTCCAGGCCGCCGATGATCCGCAGCAGTGTCGACTTGCCACCACCGCTCGGACCGAGCAGGGCGGTCAACTCGCCCGTCTCGACCTTCAGGTCCACATCGTCGAGAGCGACGAAGTCCCCGAACCGCTTGTAGATGTGATGCGCGGCTATACCCATCAGGCACCCTCTTCAGGACGGAGGAACGAAATCGCGACGATGCACACGGTCGCGACGATGATCAGCACCACTGCCAACTGATATGCCCCGTTCTCGAACTGCTCGGCATGCTGATCTACCAGCAGCGTCAGGGTCTGCGTCTTGCCGGTGACGTTGCCCGACACCACCCGCACCGCGCCGAACTCCCCGATCGTGCGGGCGATGCTGAGCACCACGCCGTAGGCCAGTGCCCACTTGATGGTGGGGATCGTGATCCGGCGGAACCGCTGCACGGCGTTTGCCCCAAGGGAGCGGGCGGCCTGTTCCTGATCGGCGCCGGTTTCGGCCAGAACCGGCAGGACTTCCCGGACCACCAGCGGCAACGCGACGAAGCAGGTGGCCAGGATCATCCCTGGGGTCGCGAAGATGACTTGGAATCCGAGGTTGCGCAGCGTCGGCCCGAACCAGCCGGTGCGGAATCCGAATACCAGTGTCAGGGCCAGACCGACCACGATCGGCGATACCGAGACCGGCAGGTCGATGATCGTGTTGAGCAGCCGCTTACCGGGGAACTCGTAGCGCGCCAGCAGCATCGCGACACCGACACCGAACACGGTGTTGATGACCACGGCCGATCCCGCTACCACGAAAGTCAGCTGATAGGCATGGATCGCATCCGAGGAGGTCACCGCAGACACGAACGCGCGACCACCCTGCTTGATCGTGCGGGCGAACACCATCACGACCGGCACCGCAACCAGAACCGCCACGTAGACCAATGCCAGAGTCCGCAATGACCACACCGCTCGACGGCCGGTCACCAGGCCGCGGCTAGCCACGGCGCGCCGCCCACACCTGCACGACATTGAGGAATGCGATCACCAGCAGGCTGATCACCAGCAGCACCGTCGCCGTGGCTGCAGCCTCGGACAGCGCGTCGTTCTGGATCTGCTGGTAGACGTACAACGAGGCGATCTCGGTCTTGCGTTCGATCTGTCCGGAGATGAGGACAACCGATCCGTACTCCCCCATCGCGCGTCCGAACGCCAGCGCGGAGCCCGACAGCACTGCGGGTGTGATGGCGGGCAACACGATCCGACGGAAGATGGGCAACGGACTGGCGCCCAGGGATGCGGCAGCTTCCTCGACGTCGGTTTCCAGAGCCATCAGTACCGGTTCCACCGCACGCACCACGAACGGCAATGTGACGAACAGCAACGCCACCTCGACGCCTGCCTTGGTTCCGTACCAGTCCGGTCCGATCGGACTGTTCGGACCGTACAAGGTCAGCAGCACCAACCCGGCGACGATGGTTGGCAACGCGAACGGGATGTCGATGACGATCTCGAGGATGCGCTTGCCAGGGAAGTCGTCACGGACCAGCACCCAGGCAATCACGGTTCCCATCACCGCATTCACTGCGGCGACGCCGAGCGAGGACAGCACGGTGAACGCGATCGCGTCGAACGCGCGCTGGTCGGTGAACGCGTTGGCAAAGCCCGACCAGCCGCTGCCGGTTCCCTTTGCTACGACGGCTGCCAGCGGGATGAGTACCAACAGGCTCAGCCACAGCACCGATATCCCGAGCCCGACGCCGGACACCATGCCCAGCCGGGCGCGATCCGGCGAGCCGGTGGGGCGAGGCGTCCGAACGGTTGGTTTGTCGAGTACGGCTTCGGTCATCGCACCCGGCTCATCCCGAGCCGCTGAGGATGTTGGTCACGATGCCCTTGGACTTGTCGAAGAACTTGGTGTTGACCGTGCTCCAACCGCCGAGCGACTCCACCGTGGTGAGCGTCTTCACCGTCGGGAAGGGATTGGCCGGATCGTTGGCGCCGCGCACCGTGCCAGGCACTACTGCTTTCAGGACTGGGCGATAGCCCTTGCTGGCAAAGACCTTTTGACCCGCCTCGCTCTCGACGAAAGCCAGGAAGTCCTTGGCGGCCTGCCCGCCGGCTGTGGTCACCGCCGCCGGGTTCTCGATGAGTACCGAGTCGTCGGGCACGACGTAGTCAAGCGACTGACCCGCCTGGCGGGCAGTGATCGCCTCGTTCTCGTAGGAGATCAGCACGTCGCCGGTGCCGTTGAGGAACGTCTGGGTTGCCTTGGAACCACTTTCGGGCTTGCTCACGATGTTGGCCGCGAACTTCTTCAGATACGCCGAGCCGCCGGCGTCCCCGCCGCCGTTGATGTAGCCGTGCGCGAAGGCAGCGAGCAGATTCCATTTCGCCGAGCCGGACGAGCCCGGGTCGGGCGTCACGATCTTCACGCCGGGCTTGACGATGTCGTCCCAACCCTTGATACCCAACGGGTTTCCCTTGCGGACGGCGATCACGACCACCGAGTCCGACACCAGGCCCTTGGTCGGCCCGCTCTGCCAATCCTTGCTCACCAGGTCCGGGGTCAGCTTGGTGAGGTCGGGCTCGATCGAGAACGCAACGTAGTCCGCAGACTGTCCGTTGGCCACCGCACGGCTCTGATCACCACTGGCCCCGTAAGAGGCGGTGAAGCTGACGTTCTTGCCCTGATCGGTCGTCTTGAACGCGGCTTCGAGGGCATCATAGGCCGGCTTGGGAACGGAGTAGGCCACGATCGCGACCTTCGACGAACCGCCACCTGCGGCGCTGGAGGACGAACAGCCGGCCAGCCCGATCGCGGCGATGCCCACCACGCTCAGGGCTACCGCGACACGGCCGGGGCGTAGTCGGTTTGCTGTCATCCCAGATTCTCCCAACTGGTTCTGTAATCCCGATCGGAATACAAGAGATTACGTCATCGAGGAACTTGAACCAACGTGGGGGCGGTCGCATTCCCGCAGAATCGAGCGAGGGCCGGTGCGGGATCATTCCCCGCACCGGCCCTCGTCGTGAACCTCGTTATGAACCGCCGGGCAAGCCCGGCGTCAGCAGCCGAGCAGCGCTACTCAGCAGCAGCCGGAGCCGCTTCTGCGGGGGCAGCAGCGGCCGATTCCTCTGCAACCGGAACAAGGCTGATCTTGCCGCGCTGGTCGATCTCGACGATCTCGACCTGCAGCTTGTCGCCGACGTTGACGACATCCTCGACCTTGCCGATTCGCTTGCCGTTGCCGAGCTTGGAGATGTGCACCAGCCCGTCCTTGCCAGGCAGCAGCGAGACGAACGCACCGAACGCGGCGGTCTTCACCACGGTGCCCAGGAAGCGCTCGCCGACCTTGGGCATCTGCGGGTTGGCGATCGCATTGATGCGCTCGACCGCGGCCTCGGCGGACAGGCCGTCGGAGGCACCGACGTAGATGGTGCCGTCGTCCTCGATCGTGATGTCCGCGCCGGTCTCGTCCTGGATCGAGTTGATCATTTGACCCTTGGGGCCGATGACCGCACCGATCTTGTCCACCGGGATCTTCACCACGGTGACGCGCGGGGCGTACGGGCTCATCTCGTCCGGGGCGTCGATGGCCTCGGCCATCACGTCCAGGATGTGCAGCCGGGCGTCGCGGGCCTGCGACAGCGCGGCGGCCAGCACCTCGGACGGGATACCGTCCAACTTGGTGTCCAGCTGCAACGCAGTCACGAATTCCCTGGTACCGGCGACCTTGAAGTCCATGTCGCCGAAGGCGTCCTCGGCACCGAGGATGTCGGTCAGCGCGACGTATTCCGTCTTGCCGTCGACCTCGTCGGACACCAGACCCATCGCAATACCGGCGACTGGCGCCTTCAGCGGCACGCCTGCGTTGAGCAATGCCAACGTCGACGCGCAGACCGAACCCATCGAGGTGGAGCCATTGGAGCTCAGCGCCTCAGAGACCTGACGGATCGCGTACGGGAACTCGTCACGGCCCGGCAGGACGGGCACCAGGGCCCGCTCGGCCAATGCGCCGTGACCGATCTCGCGGCGCTTGGGCGAACCGACCCGGCCGGTTTCACCGGTCGAGTACGGCGGGAAGTTGTAGTTGTGCATGTAGCGCTTGGTGCGGTTCGGGCTGAGGGTGTCCAGCTTCTGCTCCAGGCCCAGCATGTTCAGGGTGGTGACACCCAGGATCTGGGTCTCGCCACGCTCGAACAGCGCCGAACCGTGAACCCGTGGCACGACCTCGACCTCGGCGGACAGCGTCCGGATGTCGGTCAGGCCACGCCCGTCGATACGGACCTTGTCGCGCAGGATGCGCTGGCGGACCAGCTTCTTGTTCAGCGAGCGGAACGCCGCGCTGATCTCCTTCTCGCGTCCTTCGAACTTCTCGCCGATCACGCTCTTGGCCTGCTCCTTGATCTCGTCGAGCTTGGCCTCGCGGTCCTGCTTGTCAGCGATCGTCAACGCCTCGGCGGTTACGTCGCCGTAAGCCTCCGTGACCGCGGCCAGCACGTCGTCCTGGTAGTCCAGGAACACCGGGAAGTCGACAGTCTCCTTGGCCGCGTTGGCAGCCAGCTCCGACTGCGCACGGCACAGCGCGGCGATGAACGGCTTCGCAGCTTCGAGGCCCTGAGCCACCACCTCTTCGGTGGGCTTGGTCGCGCCGCCGGCGAGCAACTCCAGGGTGCCCTCGGTGGCCTCGGCCTCGACCATCATGATCGCAACATCGCCGGATTCGAGCAGCCGGCCTGCGACGACCATGTCGAAGGTGGCCTTCGCCAGCTCGGAGTGGGTCGGGAAGCCGATCCACTGGCCGTCGATCAAGGCGACCCGGGTGCCGCCGACCGGACCGGAGAACGGCAGGCCGGACAGCTGGGTGGATGCCGACGCGGCGTTGATCGCGAGCACGTCGTAGGCATGGTCGGGGTTGAGCGCCATGACGGTGATGACGACCTGGACCTCGTTGCGCAGACCCTTGATGAAGGTCGGGCGCAGCGGCCGGTCGATCAGCCGACAGGTCAGGATGGCGTCCTCGGACGGGCGCCCCTCACGTCGGAAGAACGAGCCGGGGATCCGTCCGGCGGCATACATCCGCTCTTCGACGTCGACGGTCAGCGGGAAGAAGTCGAACTGGTCTTTCGGAGTCTTGCCGGCCGTGGTGGCCGACAACAGCATGGTGTCGTCGTCGAGATATGCGACGACGGAGCCGGCGGCCTGCTTGGCCAGCCGTCCGGTCTCGAACCGGATGGTACGGGAACCGTAGGTCCCGTTGTCGATGACGGCTACGGATTCGTAGACGTTTGCTTCGGACACAGGTGTCCGCCTCTCTGTAGGCAGCACGCACTCGTTGCGCACTGTTACTGAGCCGGGCGGAACGCTGCTGTCGCACGTCGAATGCCGATTGTCGTCGGCTGGTGCGGTGCCGGTCTTCGATCGAAGCGTCCGGTGCCAACTGCCGGCGGAATGCCAGCTTCGGTTTCGGGCGCCACTACCGAGGACCGACCTCGTATGAGCCGCACTGCTTCGGCACAGACTTCGTGCCCGCAGGTTCAGCTCCGGCGTTGTGGATTAAGTTATCTAGGTTCTCCGGCGGCGTGTGAGTCGCAATGCGACGCTCCGGTGATCTCCTCGAGTCAAGCTCGAAGAATGGCAGCGGCCCCTGCCCGTGCCGGGTGGGGCCGCAACCGCGCTATCGACGCAAACCGAGGCGCTCGATGATCGAGCGGTACCGGTTGATGTCGGTCTTGGTCAGGTAGTTCAGCAGCCGGCGACGCTGGCCGACCAGCAGGAGCAGACCCCGGCGACTGTGGTGGTCATGCTTGTGCGTCTGAAGGTGACCGGTGAGATCGGAGATCCGCTTCGACAGCAGTGCAATCTGCACCTCGGCCGAACCGGTGTCGCCCTCATTGGCGCCGTACTCGGTGATGATCTGCTTCTTTACGTCCTGAGCCAACGGCACGGGCGTCTCCTTCTGGTCCCTGCAGGCACGCCCCACCGGTTTTCGTCACGATGGGTGATTAACGCACGCTGCATCTTTCACAACAGCACACTGCCGGAGCGAAAACACACTTCTGCGCAGCTACAAGCAGGATATCAGCCTGATAGCGGGCACCCTAACCGAGCAGCTCCCGGGTCTGCTCGACGTCGACTGCCATCTGGCTCACCAGGTCGCCGATCGAGTCGTACCGCTCCATCCCGCGCAGCCGGTGCTCGAACTCCACCCCGAGGTTCTGCCCGTACAGGTCGCCGTCGAAATCGAGGATGTAGGCCTCCACGGAGCGGTGCCGCCCGTCAAATGTCGGATTGCTCCCGACCGAAATGGCGGCGATTCTGGGCTTGTCGCCGGGGGACGTCGGGACGGTATTGCCCCACTCGTCGATCCGAACCACCCGGCCGGCATAGATGCCATCGGCCGGAACTGCCGCGTATTGCTCGGCGCGCAGATTGGCGGTCGGAAAACCCAGGTCCCGTCCGCGTTGATCGCCCCGGATCACGACGCCGTCCAACCGGTGCGGCCGACCGAGCGCAGCCTCGGCGGCGGCCACATCGCCGGCCTCGACGCACGAGCGAATGTAGGTGGAGGAGATCGGATGGTCGGTCCCGAACACCGGGACCCCTTCGGCATCGAACCCCCAGCGCTCCCCCAGCTCGGCCAGAGTATCCACCGAACCCGACGCCTTGTGCCCGAACCGGAAGTTCTGGCCCACCACCACGGCCGAGGCGTGCAGGTCCAACACCAGCGCCTCGTGCACGAACTCGGCCGGGGACAGCTTGGACAGCTCGTGGGTGAACGGTACGAACATCACCACGTCGATGCCCAGCTCTGCCGCCAACTCCGCCTTACGCGTATTGGTGGTCAGAATCGGCGGATGGCTGCCTGGCCGCACCACCTCGGACGGATGTGGCGTGAAGGTGATCAGCACCGTCGGCAGTGAACGGGCAGCAGCGACCTCCCGCAATCGGGTGATGATGTGCTGATGTCCGCGGTGCACACCGTCGAACACCCCGATGGTGGCCACACACCGGCCCCAGCCGGCCGGGATCGCCTCCAGACCGCGCCATCGCTGCATCCGCTACCGCCCCGCGTCCGCGGAGGAGATCCAGCTCAGCGCCAGCACGTATCCCTCCACACCGAGACCGACGATCACCCCGGAGGCGACCGCGGACAGGTAGGAATGGTGGCGGAATTCCTCGCGAGCGTGCACGTTCGAGATGTGCACCTCGACGAGCGGCGCGGTCCGGGCCGCGACAGCGTCCCGCAAGGCGATCGAGGTGTGGGTGAATGCACCGGCGTTGAGCACCACAGGGGTGGCGTCGTCGGCGGCCTGGTGGATCCAGCCGATCAGCTCCGCTTCCGAATCCGACTGGCGGACCTCGACGACCAGGCCCAGCTCGGTGCCCGCCTTGATGCAGAGGGCCGCCAGTTCGGCATGGCTGGTGTCGCCATAGATGAGCGGCTCGCGGGTACCGAGCCGTCCCAGATTGGGGCCGTTCAGTACGAGCACCGCACGCGGATTCGTACCAGCCGGGTCGGTCATGGTTGCGCTACCTCCGAATATGCCGCCGCCAGCACCGCTGGATCGGGGTCGTCGATCGTTACCGGCTCAGCCAGCCCGTCCAGGACGACGAACCGGAGCCGGTTGCCGCGGGCCTTCTTGTCAACCTTCATGGTGTCCAGCAGCTGGGCGAACGTACCGTTTCGGTAGCTCACCGGCAGCTTCAGCGAGGACAGGATTGCCTTGTGCCGGTCGGCTGTTTCGTCATCCAGGCGCCCCAGCGCACGACTCAACTCGGCTGCAAAAACGAGTCCGATGGATACTGCCGCGCCGTGCCGCCAGGTGTAACGCTCCGCTTTCTCGATGGCGTGCGCGAGGGTGTGGCCGTAGTTCAGAATCTCCCGCAGCCCCTGCTCGGTCAGATCCTCGGACACGACGCGGGCCTTGATCGCCACCGAGCGCTCGATGAGTTCAC
This sequence comes from Jatrophihabitans sp., assembly GCA_036488285.1. Lineage (GTDB taxonomy): Bacteria > Actinomycetota > Actinomycetes > Mycobacteriales > Jatrophihabitantaceae > Jatrophihabitans_A. The sequence goes on from DASXHV010000170.1 coordinate 80,558, forward strand.
GTTCATGCCGGTTCCCCGGCGTGCTGACCAGGGCCGGGTCCGTCTCGATCAACGCGAGAATGGCCGGATCGGCGATGAAACCGCATTTGACGACCTCGGCCAGGCCGGCGATGTAGTCGTTGACGGGAAGGCTGGACAGCGTCGCCAGGTCGCACAGCACCCCCACCGGCGGGTGGAACGCACCGACCAGGTTCTTGCCACGGTCGATATTCACCCCGGTCTTGCCGCCGACCGCCGCATCGACCATGCCGGCCAGTGTGGTGGGGACCTGCACGATCGGCACACCGCGAAGCCAGGACGCCGCAACCCAGCCGGCCAGGTCGGTGGTTGCGCCACCGCCGAGGCCGATCAAGGCATCGTTGCGAGTGAACCCGATCTGGCCGAGCACGTCGAAGCAGAAGCCAGCCACAGCCAGCGTCTTGGCATCCTCGCCGTCCGGGACCTCTACCGCGTGCGCTTCGAAACCGGCGCTGACCAGGTCGTCGCGCACTGCCTCGGCGGTGACTCGCAGCGTCGGCGGGTGGATGACCGCAACCCGCTGCGCACCGGCCAACAACGGCGGCAGCTCACCGAGCAGGCCGGTCCCGATCACCACGTCGTACGGGCGCGCACCGGTCACGGCTATCCGCGTCGAGTCCGTCACTGCCCTGGCTTCCTCACTGGTGCGCCGTCGGCTGATCCCGAGCAACGTGGCCCGACAGCAACACCACGATCTCATCGGCGACCTGATCGACCGGCCGGCCTGCGGTGTCGACGGTACCGGTCGCCACCTCGCGGTACAGGGGCTCGCGTGCGGCGGCAAGCTCAGCCAATCTGGCGCGTGGGTCACCGGACAGCAGCGGCCGGTGGCCGGTGTCGCCGACCCGCGCCAACAGTTCGTCGGTTCCGGCGGTGAGCAGGACGACGGGCGCGCCGGCCGAACTCAGGGCGGCCCGTACCGCGGCTGTAGTGACGGCCCCGCCACCGAGGGCCAGCACCCCTTCGAACTGCGCCAGCGCCTGCGCAATGGCCGTCGCTTCCCGTTCGCGGAACATCCGTTCGCCGTCGTCGAGGAAGATCTCAGAGATCTGCCGGCCGTCCGCGGCGATCACCAGGTCATCGCTGTCGACGAACGGGATCTCGAGGCGCGTGGCCACCGCCGCCCCAACCGTGGACTTGCCTGAGGCGGGCAGGCCGACCAGGACCAAACGAACTGTCACCGGAACGCGTCGCCGGACCGAAGATCGCGATCGGCGAGCCGGGCAAGGTAAGCATCGACGTTCCGCTTGGTCTCGATGACCGAATCGCCGCCGAACTTCTCCAACACGACCTCGGCGAGCACCAGAGCGACCATCGCCTCGGCGACCACTCCCGCGGCCGGCGCTGCCGTGACGTCGGAGCGCTGATTGATCGCGACCGCCTTCTCGCCGGTGGCGACGTCAATGGTTTCCAAGGCACGTGGCACCGTCGAGATCGGCTTCATGGCCGCGCGCACCCGGAGCAACTCACCGGTCGACATGCCGCCTTCGGTGCCGCCGGCCCGGTGTGAGCGGCGCCGGATGTTGCCGTCCTCGGCACGGCCGATCTCGTCATGGGCTTGCGAACCGGGCATCCGGGCGAGCTCGAAACCGTCGCCGACCTCGACCCCCTTGATCGCCTGGATACCCATCAGCGCGGCCGCGAGCTTGGAATCCAACCGGCGATCCCACTGCACGTGGCTGCCCAACCCGGGCGGCACGTGGTGCGCGACGACTTCAACCACGCCGCCCAGGGTGTCGCCGGCTCGCTTGATGTCATCGATATGGGCAACCATCGCGGCGCTGGACTCCGGATCCAGGCAGCGCACCGGCGATGCGTCGATCGTGTCCAGGTCACCGGGTTGCGGGATCGAACCGACGGGAGCCGAAACTGCCCCGATCGACACGACGTGGCTGAGGATCTCGATGCCGACGCACTGGCGCAGAAAATTCTTCGCCACCGCGCCGAGTGCAACCCGGGCCGCGGTTTCCCGCGCGCTGGCACGTTCCAGGATCGGCCTTGCGTCGTCCACCTCGTACTTCTGCATGCCGACCAGGTCGGCATGGCCGGGTCGTGGCCTGGTCAGCGGGGCGTTGCGGGCCTGCGCGGCCAGCAGCTCGGCATCGACCGGATCGGCTGACATCACCGTTTCCCACTTGGGCCATTCGGTGTTGCCGACCCGCACCGCGACCGGACCGCCCATTGTCACGCCGTGCCGGACGCCGCCAGTCAGCTCGACTTCGTCCTGCTCGAACTTCATCCGGGCACCGCGCCCGTAACCCAGGCGTCGCCGAGCCAGATCGGTGCCGATCTCGGCGGTCGTGATACTCACACCGGACGGCAACCCGTCGATGATCGCCACCAGGGCAGGCCCGTGCGATTCGCCAGCCGTCATCCATCGCAGCACGCGGTAATCCTGTCAGGCCGGGCAACTCCGAAATTCGGTACCCCCGGCCGGTTGTTGTCGGTGCTGCGCGGCACGATGAACACCATGGCAGCGCGACGCGGGTGGGAAATCGATCTGAGCACCCTGCGTCCGGTTGCCACCGACTCTGCGGCGCTGCAGGCCGAACTCGGCAGCGCCCGAGGCGAGGACCGGGTGTTTCTGTTGCGGCTGCTCGGTCGGCTGGACGAGGCATTCGCCGAGGGCGACGCTTTGCTGGCCGACCCGGCAACGAAGTCGGACCCGTGGCTGGCGTTGCTCACACACGCGGACACGTGCTGGCTGCTCGGCGAATTCGCGGCCGCGGAAGATCTGCAGCTGCAAGCCTGGCATCACGCCCGAGGCCGCGACCGGCAGGCCAGCACGCTGCAGCACATCGGCTACCGATTGGCGAACTTCGGCGACCTCGACGCCGCAGCGCCGTACTTCGAGCTGGCACTGACCATGCGGCGCGGTTTCGCCGATCCCGAGGCGGTCGCCGAGTCCGAACAGGCGTGCACTCGGCTGCGGGAACTTGTCCACTACGACGCAATCGTGCTGGCCGGAGGTAGCGGCGAACGGTTCGGGCGGCGTGACAAGCCCAGCCTGCGCCTGGCCGACTGGCCGCTGCTCGATCACGTCCTGCTGGCCGCCAGCACCGCCAGGACCCGCATCGTCGTGGGTCCGGACCGCATCGCGCTCACCGATCCGGTGTTCTGCCGCGAGGACCCGCCCGGCAGTGGGCCGGTCGCAGCCATCGCAGCGGCGATGGATCGGCTCACCCAGCCGCTGGTCGCAGTGCTGGCCGCCGACGTGCCGTTCATCGGCCCCGGCCTGGACGAGCTGCGTACTGCGATGGTCGTCGACGCCAACGATGCGGCGGCCTATGTCGACACCACCGGGCGGGTCAACTACCTGGCAGCGGTCTGGCGAGTGCCGGTCCTGCGCGCGGCATTGGCCCGAATCGGCGACCCGACCGGAGCGCCGGTTCGAGCCCTCTACGACGGGATCCGGACCGCGAAGATCCCGGACTTCGATGCGCTCAGCGCCGATTGCGACACACCCAACGACCTGGCAGTCGCCCAACAGCGGATTACGCGCCGCATTCGGGATCGGCTGCCAGTAACGCCGCTCGCATTGCCTCGACTGGAGCTGCACGCCCCGTCATGAGCTCCACCTGCCGCACCGCCTGGTGCAGCAGCATGGCCGCACCGCTGACGACCGGCGCGCCGGCCGCGGTGAACGCGCGGGCCAGCGCCGTCGGCCACGGGTCATAG
>DASXHV010000020.1:0-8605 GCA_036488285.1 Jatrophihabitans sp.
CCCGTTCGCCCAGACACCAGCGCGCGAGCAGCGGGATTGGCCTGATAGCCGAGCCGATCGGCAGCCTCGCGCACTCGCTGTTGTGTCTCGGGCGGCAAATGCAGGCCACGCAAGGCGTAACTGACCGCAGCAGCGGACAAGCCGGTCTCCTGAGCGATGTCGCTGAGGGTCGGCCGCCGACTGTGATCTGGCATTGGGGAAGCCTACTTGACATGTCGGGTTTAAGCGTTTAACTTCACGTCTAGTGAAGCGCTTAAACAGGGAGGCGTAGATGATCATGGGCGATGGGTCCGTAGACATCCATCAGCACCTGTGGCCCGAGTCGTTCATCGAAGAGCTTCGGCTGCGCTCCAAGCCGCCAAACCTCGTTGGTTGGACGCTGCACACGTCGCACGAGCAGCCGTACGCCGTTACACCCGCTCATCATGACGTTGCCCTGCGTGTCGAGGCGGACAGCGATGTCGATCAGGTACTGCTGTCGATGTCGACGCCGCTCGGGGTGGCAGAACTTGCCCCTGACGAGGCCACGACCCTGCTGAAGAGCTGGCACGACGGTGTCGCGGAGCTGGGCGCTCCATTTCGCGCATGGGCATCGGTGTGTAACCGCGAGCCTGATCTGCACGAGCTGAAGGAACTTTTCGCGCGCGGCTTCGTCGGGCTGCAGATCGGCGCTGATCAGTTGGCGACGCCAGCAGCCATCGAGCGCATCGCGGCCCTGCTGGAGGTATGTCAGAACGCCGATGTCCCTGTACTGGTACATCCAGGAGCCGTCGGCAGCGATCCGGCCGCGCGGGACGAGGCCGCCCGAGACAAGGACGCCCGAGACGGCGCGGCCCGCGACGAGGCACGTCCGGCGTGGTGGTCGGCGGTCGTCGATTATCCGACCCAGATGCAGGCAGCTTGGTGGAGTTGGTTCGTCGCGGGGCGGACCCTGTTGCCGGCCCTGCGGATCTGTTTCGCTGCCGGCGCCGGCCTCGCTCCGGCGCATGCCGAGCGCTTCGTGGCCAGGAGCGGGCAGCCGTTCCGACTCGATCGAGACGTCTTCCTCGACACGTCCAGTTATGGGCCGAGGGGTCTGGACAGCCTGGTTCGCATCCTTGGCGTCGACACCCTGGTCTTCGGGACCGATCGGCCGTATGCCGAACCCACCGATCCGCGCATCGGCCCCGAGGCCACCAGAGCTATCCGGGTCAGCAACCCGCATCGACTCCTGAAAGGAGACCAGCCATTACCGCGGTCATGAACGACTCCACAGGCACGGATCCGCTAACCCCTCTGGGCGATGCCGTGCCCGCCTGGTCGGCCCAGCCGATGACCGACGCAGACCTGGGCGTGACCTTGGACGCGGTGCCCAACCGCGATCTCGACAAGCGAGAACTCATGAGTCTGGTGTCGAGCATTGCGGCCGATCCGGCGCTGTGGATGGAACATGTCCGGTTCTCCGACGGCGAACGGCACTATGTGTCGCTGCACCGCGATGCCCACGTTGATGTATGGGTGCTCTGCTGGACGCCGCAGAACGACACCGGCTGGCACGACCACGACATCTCCTCCGGCGCAGTCGGGGTCGTGCAGGGCAGGCTGCTCGAGCACAATCTGGCCATCGGCCGTCCGAGCGTCGAAACCGAAGTCCCGGCCGGGCAGGTCTACTGCTTCGGGCCGGAGCACATTCATCGATTGACCGGTCTCGACGCAGGCAGTGTGTCTATCCACGCGTACTCGCCGCCGCTGTGGCGAATGGGTCAGTACACGGTGAACTCGGCCGGGGTGCTTCGTCGGGTGTCGGTGTCCTACGCCAGCGAGCTTCGGCCGCTGGACGACGTCGCGTAGTCGACTCAGCTGCGCAGTTCGGGCACGGCGGGGACCAGGCCCGCGGCATGCGCGCGTCCCAGCAGATCCTCGACCGCGGCGTAGCCCTCGTCGCCGAGACTGCGGCTGAATTCGTTGACGTACAGGGCGATGTGCTGCTTCTGCACGTCCGGATCCATCTCGTCAGCGTGCTCGGCGACGAATGCCGACGAGGCCGCCGGATCGGCGAACGCATAGTCCACCGAGCTACGTAGCACATCGGTCAGGTGCGCTGGGTCGAGTTCTGGCCGGTCGCTGTCCCGCCGCGCCAGGATGGCTCCGAGCGGGATCGGGTGCCCGGTGCTCGACTCCCACCAGTCACCCAGATCGGCCAGCGCGACCAGGCCGTAATCCTGATAGGTGAAACGAGCCTCGTGGATGACCAGGCCGGCATCGAAACGTCCCTCGCGAACTCCGGGCATGATGTCGGCGAAGGGCACGATGTCGATGGATGCCGGTGACTGACCGGCCGCCCAGAGCCGCATCAGCAGGTACGCGGTGGTGCGCTCGCCGGGCACCGCGACGCGCGCCCCGTCGATGTTCTGCAGCGCGTTCGGACCGCCGCCGTTGGTGAGCACCAACGGCCCGCAGCCCCGCCCGAGCGCGCCACCACAGGGCAGCAGCCGGTATTTGTCCAGCAGCCATGGCAGCGCGGCGTAGGAGACCTTGACGACATCGAATTGGCCTTGTTCGGCGGCGGTGTTCGTCACGTCGACATCAGCGAAGGTGACGTCCGTGCCGGGGGCGCCGTCGATCAGGCCATGTGTCCAAGCATGGAACACAAAGGTGTCGTTGGGGCATGGCGAGAACGCCAATGACACGGTGCGCTGCTCGTCCGGATCGCTGGTCATGTCCTGACTCCTGAAGTGACTGGTTGGAACAGCAGGGCATCGAAGGCCACCGTCAGGCTGGCAAGGGCGGTCCCGATCTGCCATTGGTCGGTATTGCGCGGGCCGACCTGGTTGGAGATGGTGCGCAATTCGGCGAACGGCACCCGCGCCGCGGTCGCAGCCCGGTATACCCCGACGCCCTCCATGGCCTCGGCGACGGCATCGGGGTAACGGGACCGCAGCGCCAAGGCCCGGCGGGTATCGCCGGTCACCGTCGAGACGGTCAGCACCGATCCGGAAATACCCTTTGTACGGAGGCATAGCTCGCCCGTCAGAGCCGGGTCGAGGTTGAACCGAACGGCGCCCCAGCCGAGATCGGCCATGCTGGCGAACCCGTCGGGTGTGTCGGCACCGAGGTCGGCATGCACGACCGCGCTGGCGACAGCGACGGCACCAATCTCGATCTGCGGAAAGCCGCCGGCAATCCCGGTGGCGATTACCAGGTCATAGCCATGTTTGAGCGCGGCTGCTGTGGACAGTGCAGCCGCGATCGGACCGACGCCGCCGGCGATCACGTCGACCAGCCCCGCACCCGTCACCGCGCGGTGCACCTCGATGCCGTCGATGGCCCCGATCGCCACATCCCGTCCGTCGAGAACCGCGTCGCGCTCCGGGGCGACGGCGGTGACTACAAGGATTCGTGACATGGCAGCGAAGCTACTGCGCGAGCTGGACGCGGACGATCCAGGTCGTAAGCCGATTGTCCTGGGCGCTCTGGGTCAAGGCGGGCGGTGAAACCTGCAGGAAATAGGCGCCGCCGGCCTGCGGTACCTGCAGGCGCACGGTGTGATTGTTGGTGATCGAGGAACCGGCCCCGTCGATCGGGGTGTTCTTGCTCGAACTGTCCTGCGTGAACGCGGTGACGATCCAACCTGCGCTGGCCAGCGTCTTGGGAACATCGACAAGAATCGTCGAGCCAGGCGCAGCGTTGAGGTCGCTGACCTTGCCGGCATCGGCATTGCATCGGCTGGTGAGAACGCATTCCGGTTGCGCCGAAACTGTCTTCGACGTCGAACCGGAGAACACTGTGATCGATGGCTGCGGCTTGGTGCACCCGGTCAGCACCGTGGCGGTCGCACCGGCAGCGATCGCAAGAGACAGGACTCGACGCGAGCGACGGGACGTCAGGATCACGGATTGAGATTACCGGGACGCTTCCGCAAGCTCCGTCGGGCGTGCTCGGTGCGGTTGCGGCCACGGAACTCCGCGGCGACGGCGCGTTCCCGAAGCGCGATGAAGATAGCCACCACGATCGTCAAGGAGGCCGCCACGATGAATCCCAACTGGCCGTTCTTGGCAGGGAGCAAGATCGCGATCGTCGCACCTAATACCCAGGACAGTTGCAGGAATGTCTCTGATCGACCGAAAGCTGAAGAGCGCAGATCCTCGCCGACATCCCGTTGGATGATTGCATCGAGTGACAGCTTGGCCAGCGAGTTGGTGATCCCCGACGCCAAGGTTGCGATGATCGCCATCGGCAACGAGAAGAACAGCGCGGTCACCAGGCAGGCCACTGCGGCGCCAGAAATGCACACCAACACGATGAGGTCCGGCCGGGCCAGTTTCAGACGGGTTCCGATCGCCGTCCCGGCGAAGTTGCCGGCACCGGCCGCGACCCCCACGGCCCCGAGGCTGGCCACGGCTCGCCAGCCGTGCGACATCGACTCGACGTAGAAGGCCAGGAACAGCGTGAGGAATCCGGATAGCCAGCGCAGTGTGCATTCCCCTTGCAGGGCAAGGACAACCGGCTTGCTGTATCCGCGAGTCGCCCATCCCGCAAACCTCGACGCCAGCTCGGCCGCGACTGATCGGGACCGGTTGGGCTGCTGCGCCGTTCCGGTCGAGCGCTCGCCGGGGTAGCCGCGCCCGGTGGTGTAGCCGCGCCGTCCCCTCTTTCGAAGCGGTCGGCCGGTTTCGTTTGCCTGACGGGCTGCCGGTGGCAGCGCGTCAACGATCTTCGGCAGCCGGAACGAGTAGAAACCGGTGACCGCGAACGCCGCTGCAGTGATCCAGAGTCCGAAGGGGTAGGAGCCGGACAGCTTGATCGCGACACCGACGATGCCGCCACCGATCAGGGCGGCGGCCAGGCCGAAGATGGACAGCCGCGCGTTGGCTTCCACCAGGGTCAGGTTGGACGGCACCAACCTGGGCGCGGCAGCCGAGCGGATCACCGAGTAGGCCTTGGAAAGCACCAGTGATCCGAGAGCAGCCGGGAACAGCACGTACAGATCGGTGAAGTTCTGTGCCATCACGACGGCCAGGATCGCCCGTCCGATCGCAGTGCCGGCCATCACCCAGCGCCGGCCGTGCTGCACCCGGTCCAGGGCGGGTCCGATGATCGGGGCTACCACCGCGAACGGCGCCATCGTCATCAGCAGATAGAGCAACACGTTGCCACGCTGGGCCTCGCTGGGCGCTGAGAAGAACACCGTGCCGGCCAGCGCCACGGTCACCATCGCGTCCGAGCCGTAAGACATGACCTGGTTCCAGATCAACGCTGTCAGGCCGGATTCCTTGGCGCCATCGGCTTCGCTCGCTGAGATCACCTTGTTGGCCAGGAGCCTGGAGAAGTAGCGGCTGCGAGCGACGACTGCGCGGGTGACCGTGACGTTGCCGTTGCCATTGCCATTGCCGTTGCCATTGCCATTGCCATTGCCTGCGGCTGATCCGGGGGTTGTTCCTGGTGCCGGGGCGGCGCCCGGCACGGGTGGCAACTGGCGCGTGCTGTGCTGGTCCGGTGCGCCCTGCCACGGCGGGAGCTGGTGGGTCGGGTTCGGCTCCGGGCTCTGAGACTGGTCCGGGCCATGGATGTGGTGATACGTCGGCTGGGAGAAGCCGTCGCCGCCCTTACCGGGATTCTCAGGTGCCACCACGACACCATCCTGCCGTATTGCGCCGACTTAGTAGTGAGCATGCGCGGTGTTGGTAGTGAGGATGCCCAATAGCGAAACGGTAGATGACACAATGGCCAGGTGAGTCTTCCCCCGGATGCCGCTGCCCCGCCGCTCGACAGAGATGAGGTGGCACCCGCCGCTGCCGACGTGGCGCTCGACGCCGAGGGCGTCGCCGCAGTCGAACTGGCCCGCGCTGCCGCGGTGGAGATGGCCGAAGGTCCGGTGGGTGCGCACCTGGGCGCTCGCGCCGAGGGCGAGAATGTCGTCACTCATGCCTTCGCGGCCGAGTTGCCCGGCTACGTCGGCTGGTACTGGGCCGTCACCGTTACTCGCGCCGAGGGCTTCCAACCGACGGTCGCCGAGGTCGTGCTGCTGCCCGGCGAAGGCGCGTTACTCGCGCCGGAATGGGTGCCGTGGCACGAGCGCGTCCAAGCCGGCGACCTGAGCCCCGGCGATCTGCTTCCCCCAGAGCCCAACGATCCGCGGCTGTCGCCGGCTTATCTGGACTCCGACGATCCGCAGGTCCCCGAGGTTGCCTTCGAACTCGGCATCGGCCGAGTGCGCGTGCTGTCCCGGTTCGGTCGACTTGATGCCGCCGATCGCTGGCAGGCCGGTGACGGTGGCCCGGACACCCCGATGGCCAAACAGGCCCCGGCACACTGCGGCAGTTGCGCGTTCATGCTGCCGCTGGAAGGTTCCTTGCGGGCCGGCTTCGGCGTCTGCGCAAACGAGGTCGCCGACACCGACGGGCGGGTCGTCAGTGTCGATCACGGCTGCGGTGCGCATTCGGAAGCGATAATCGAGCCTGAACAGATCGAGCCGGGTGCGATCTACGACGACGCTGAGATCGAGATGATCCAAACGGAGCCAATCGACGTCGAGGAGCTCGCCATCATCGAGGCTGCGGATGTCGAGCCGGTTGATGTCGAGCCGGTTGATGTCGAGCCGGCTGGTGTCGAGCCGGCTGGTGTCGAGCCGGCTGGCAACGCCACCGAGGACTAGCCCAGGCGTCCCTCGCCGGAGTGCTTGCGCACCAGCGGCAGCGCCAGGCCGCCGAGGATCCAGCCGGCCAGCGCAGTCCAGAGCCATACCCGGTGCCCGTGATCGGTCAGCCATGACCAGAACGGCAACAGCACCACGAACGCCACGAGGAACGCCGCCGTCCCGAGGAGCACCACCTTGCGGGCATTGATGCTCATCATTTGGCGCGCCGCTTCGGCCTGCAGATCCGTCGGTTTCGGCTCACCGCCAAGTTCGGACGACGAATCGGTTGAACTCCCAGTCACAGTTCGGCAGGCTACCGCCTCGGGCGGTGCGAACGCCGTTCGTCTTCCGCGGTTGAGATCAGGAGAGCTATGTCCACACCGAAAGTGACCAGGCCGGTTGCCGGCGCCGGGTTCCTCGACAGCTTCTTCCATGTCAGTGAACGAGAATCGACGCTGGTCCGCGAGGTCCGCGGCGGCCTGGTCACGTTCGTGACGATGGTCTACATCGTGGTGCTCAACCCGCTGATCATCGGCACAGTCCCGGACGCCAATCACAAGTTCCTCGGCGGCGGTTCGGCGCCGGCGCTGGCGGCGGTCGCGGCCGTCACCGCACTGGTGGCGTGCGTGATGACGATCGCGATGGGCATCATCGGGCGCTACCCGTTCGCGCTGGCCACCGGCCTCGGCTTGAACGCGTTCGTCGCATTCCAGGTCGCCAGCAAGATGTCCTGGCCTGCCGCGATGGGCATGGTTGTCATCGAGGGTCTGGTGATCACGGTCCTGGTGCTGACCGGATTTCGAGTCGCGGTCTTCAACGCGATCCCCGCGCCACTGAAGAGCGCGATTGCAGTCGGTATCGGTCTGTTCATCGCGCTGATCGGACTGGTTGATGCCGGCTTCGTCCGTCCAGGCGCGGGCACTCCGGTGGACATCGGCATCGGTGGCCATCTCGACGGCTGGCCCACCCTCGTGTTCGTGATCGGCGTGCTGCTGATCGCGGTCTTGATGGTCCGCAAGGTCAAAGGCGCGATCCTGATCGGCATCCTGGTCTCGACCGTCCTAGCCGTGATCATCGAGGCGGTCGGCAAGATCGGATCCCAGACCGACGCGACGGGAAAGGTGGTCAACCCCAAGGGCTGGGCGCTGAACGTGCCGTCCTTCAAGGGCAAGAAGTTCGGTGCGCCGGACTTCAGCCTGCTCGGCCACTTCTCCCTCGGTGGCGGGTTCTCGGCGGTCGGCATCGTGTCCGGGATCGTGATCGTGTTCTCACTGGTGCTCAGCGACTTCTTCGACGTCATGGGTACCACCATCGGACTCGCTGAAGAGGCAAACTTGTTGCCGGCGGATGGCCAGTTGCCCAACATCAAAGGCGTGTTGTTGGTCGACGGCCTGGCCGCGGTGGCCGGTGGCGCGGCAGGTGCCTCGTCTGCGACCACTTACGTGGAATCTGCCGCGGGTATCGGCGACGGTGCTCGGACCGGGCTCGCGTCGATCACCACCGGGCTGCTCTTCCTGGTCACGGTGTTTCTCTCGCCGCTGGCTCAGTTCGTGCCTTCCGAGGCCGCCGCGCCCGCCCTGGTGGTGGTCGGTGTGCTGATGATGCGCCAGATCCGCAACATCGACTTCCAGGATCTGGAAATCGCAGTGCCGGCGTTCCTCACCATCGTCCTGATGCCGTTCACGTACTCGATCACCAACGGCGTCGGTGCAGGCTTCATCAGTTACGTCGTTCTGCACGTCGCCGTGGGCAAGGTGCGCAGGGTGCACCCGCTGATGTGGGGAGTGGCCGCGTTCTTCGCGATCTACTTCGCGATCGAACCCTTGAAGACCCTGTTCGGAATCAAGTAGCTCCGACCGCCCCCGTTTTCCGCGATTGCGCAACATCCTCCGGCCGCACGCCGGAGGATGTTGCACAATCGGGATGGGGCGGGGTGGGTGGGGGCGAGGGGGCGGGGCGGGGTGGGGCGGCGAGCAGGAGTGGCGCCGG
>DASXHV010000034.1:0-6061 GCA_036488285.1 Jatrophihabitans sp.
GTCCTCAGCGAGGGCTGCAGGGGTGTGGTCTGGGTCGAGGCGGCCGTACACCAGGCGAACGAACGCCTCTGCAGGAACGGTCGGTGAGCCGTCGGTGCGGTTTGCGCTGTCCGTCAAAGTCACATCAGGGTCGAGAACGATCAGGAACCGGCGCTCCGGTTCTGTTGTTTCAATGCCGATCGGGTCGCCACCTGCGATTGGTTTTCCGGATCGGGCAGCTGGCTGGCCAAGGCGGTCGATGAGCAACTCGACCGCGTCGGCCGAGATGGTCGCGGCGGGGTCGAGCGCCACGGCGATGTCCCAGGTGTGCACCGCATGTTCGCCCAGACGCAACGCCGCTAACCCGGCCAGATCGAGGTCGCTACCGAACATGGACAGGGTGAATGTCTGCTGCGCGGCCGGGGGAATGTGCTCCAGCCGGGTCACGAACGCTTCGTTCGCCGCGACACTGCTGGTGATCTGCTCAAGCGGCGGCAGCATGTTCCATCGGTCCCAGATCGGTGCGAACACCTCGCCGCCGGGCGGGGGCTCATTGTCGAGCCCCGCGGTCAGAAACAGGCCGAAGATTTCGGCCTGGCTGCCCAGGTGGGAGGCGACCTCGGCGATCGACCATTCGCTGGCGTAGGAGGGTGCCTGCGCTTGCTCGTCGGTCAATGGCGTGACGAGTGCTGTCATCCGCTCATGCGAACGGCGCACGGCGCGAATCCACGTAGTCGAGTCAGGCATCAACATCGGTCTCCCCAGCAGAGGTGATCATGGTCTGGTGTCGACATTAGCGTCCTAAGGCATCGGGCCGGCGACTCGTCCTGGTCAGGTCAGGGAATGGGAGCTGAGCCAGGTTGCTGCTCGGCGCGCTGAGGCACGTGCGAGCCAGGCGTCCTGGACCAGCTCTGCCAGTTCCTGTTTGCTGAGCTCACCGATCCGGCCGGCCCGCAGCAGCACGGACGGGTGGCCCGCGAAGTGCGAGGTCGTGAAGAACGGCGAGGCTTCGTCCTGCACAAGGGCTTGCTTGTCGGCCTCGGACGCTACCCAGAAAACGATCACGTCGCGGTAGCGCTGCCCGGTTTCAGGGTCGACGGCGTCAGGTCGGGGATTGCGAAAGAAGATGAACGACTTTCCTCCGACTTGGTAGACCGGATTGTCTGCGGTGCCATGGGCGATCGTCACGTGCGGCATACCCAGAGCCAGTTCGTGCACGTCCTCGGCCCGCGCCCTGGAGCTCTCGTCAGACACGTAAGCAGCGTAAGGGTCGCGACCCGGGTGTCGAACTCTGCGGCTTCAGCCGGGGTCCGACTGACCGCGCCAGGTATCGGCGGCGAAAAGGCGTTGCCACAGCCCAAGAACGGCTTCGCTTAGCCGCCCGGGCGGCACCTGCGTCCATTGCTCTTAATTTGGCCGGTTACCTTGGATTGGTTCGAAGCTCGATTCCCACCCGGATGGGGTGTTTGTGAAGTTTGGTTCGAGGCGGTACGCCGCCCTGCTTGCCTTATCCGCTGTACTGCTGGCCGCCTGTGGCTCGCACTCGGCCGCAAAATCGACCCCCACCGGCTCGTCTTCCAAGTCTGTGACTACCACGGATGTCGGGGTTACGGTCACCGGCGGCTTCGGCACCAAGCCGACCGTGACGATCCCCAACAAGGCGGCACCGGCGCAGTTGGCACAACAGGTCCTTACCCAGGGGACGGGCGTCACGGTAGCCAAGGGCGACACGCTGGTCGCCAACTATGTCGGTCAGACATGGGCGCCGAAAAGCGGTAAGCCCAACATCTTCGACAGCTCCTTCGACCGCGGCACCGCGGCGGCGTTCGTCATCGGCGTCGGAAGTGTCATCCCGGGCTGGGACAAGACGCTGGTTGGAAAGAAGGTTGGCACCCGAGTGCTGCTGACGCTGCCGCCGGCCGACGGTTACGGCAGTTCGGGGCAGTCGAGCGCCGGCATCACCGGCACCGACACGCTCGTCTTTCTGGTCGATCTCGTGGCGACCTACAAGCCCAACGCCTCGGCTCCCGGCACCGCGGTGGTCAAGCTCGCCACCGCAGGCCTGCCTCGGATCACCAACGTGCCCGGAATCAAGCCGACCATCACCAGCACGGCAGGCGTAAAGGCCCCCACGAAACCGACGTCCACGCTGCTCGTAACCGGCACCGGCGAGAAGATCGACACCAACAAGACGTTGGTGCTCCAGTTGGTTCAGACTGACCTCGCGACTGGCACGAAGACCCAATCGACGTGGGGCCAGGCACCACAGACGGTCTCTGCCAAGTCGGTGCTGAGTCTGGCCGACAAGCTAACCGGGCAGAACCTCGGCAGCCGCGTCGTCGTGCTGCTGCCGCCGCGTGCGGCCACTCCCGCGACCGCCACGCAGGCGGCCCAGCCTGCATCGCCCGCAGAGATCCTTGTCGTCGACGTCGTCGGCCAATACTGACCGAAGCTAGCTTGCGGTCCGGGGTCAGTTACGTCTCGGGGCTGCCACCCATCGTGCAATCGGAGGAGGCGTGGCGAGGCGGTCGTGCCCCAGGGGGAGGGGCGTTCCTCTCCTCGCCACGTCCCACTTTCAGTGTCCACGCTTCTGGCAGCTCCGCCTTCCTGACAGCCAGGAACCTAAAGGTCTACTACCGTCACTTCAGCGCTACCAGCAGCTTGGGAGAACACACAGATGACCGGACCCCCCGCACAAGCATCTCGGCGTCCCGTGCTTGTGGTCGCGCTGTCGATCCTTGGAATCCTGCTGCTCATCGTGGCCGTCATCTACTTCACCAGGACTGCAGGCAGCCTGCCGTCCTTCTTCCCAGGCCATCAGGCAGGTAGCGCCCACAAGCACATCAAGCACGGCATCGGCGCCGTCGTCGTAGCTCTGCTCTGCTTCATCGGCGCCTGGTTCAGCCTCGGAAGCAGACCGACGGCACCAACAGACATCTAAGTCACCCGCCCGCTATACCACCGGTGAGACCCCTTCGTCGCCGGTGACGCGGCGCAAGGCGGCAAGCTGGGCTGGGGTGCCGAGAACGATCAGGATGGTGTCCGGGTCAAGGAGGGTGATCGGGGCCGGGTTGGCCCTGAACGCCCCGGTTGTGCCGGTGCGGATGGCGAGTAGCAGCGCTCCGGTCGTGGTGGCCAGTGCCGCGTCCTGCAGCGACCGGCCGACCAGGGCTGATCCGGTAGTGATGTGGATCTGCTCGATACGGAACTCCAGTGCCTCGTCGTGCATGACGACGTCGAGGAATTCCGCGACGTGAGGTTGTAGCGCGAAGGCCGCCATTCTGCGTCCGCCGATCAACTGCGGGTTGACTACTCGATCAGCACCGGCGCGAATGAGCTTGGATTGCGACGCCTCGGTACGGGCTCGGGCAATGATCACCATGTCCGGGCGCAGGGCGCGGCTGGACAGTGTGACGAAGACGTTGTCGGCGTCGGTGTCCAAGGCGGCAACCAGCGCGCGCGCTCGGGAGATGCCTGCGCCGTCCAGGACCTCATCGTCGGTCACGTCTCCGAGCACGGTCGGGTAGGGCAACCCCTCCAGCCTGCTCGCGTCACGATCCACGACAACGGTGAGCTGGCCAGTGACTTTGACGTACTGCGCGCATGCCCGCCCGACCCGTCCCCACCCGCAGATGATGACGTGGCCGTTCATTTGCGCGATCTCTCGGTCCATTCGGCGCCTTCCTAGATGCTGCCGCAGGTGACCCTCGATCAACGATTCGAGCAGGACCCCGAAGGTGTACAGCGCGGTGCCGACACCGATCAAGATCAGCGCGATGGTGAACAACTGGCCAGCCGCCCCCAGCGGCCGCACCTCACGGAATCCGACAGTCGAAACGGTGGTGACGGTCTGGTACACAGCGTCGAGCAGCCCGAAACCCAGGATGAGGTAGCCGACGGTGCCCCCGACGAGTACCAGCCCGAACGCAAGCAGTGCCATCCAGATCCGGCGGACAGTACCCACGAACAAAGTGTGAACGGCCTCGGCGCGTTCAGATAGGCCCGGCGGCAGCCAGGCGGCCGATAGAGACCAAGGTCCCCAGCCTTGAACAGCTCCCTATCCATCCAGTGTCAAGCACTAGACGCGACCTCAGGGTCACGGCACGGCTGACAACTCGGCACTGAGCGAGTGATTACTCGGCGGCCGTGGCGTTGGTCCTTGCTGTCGTGACTTCTGCCGGCGGTCGTTTCGGGCGGTGACACAGTGCTCGCCAGGGTCTAGCGTTTCGTTTGGATCCGCGATGTGCGGGGCGTCTGTACCGAAGGAGGTACGGCGATGGCTAACGTCCTTGTGGTGGCCAATCAGACCCTCACAGGTGAGGATCTCGCCCAATTCGTAAAGGCCCGGATGGACGAGGGTGCGTGCGCATTCACCTTGGTCGTCCCGGCCACCGCCCGAGCCGATCTCAGCGGTCCTCGTACGGTCGCTCCGCCCTATGCCGCGACCGCTCCGCGTGACAGCGACGACGACTACGCCCTTGCCCGCAGACAGCTCGATGTCGGGCTGACCGAGTTGCGGCGTCTTGGTGCGACCGTCGAGGGGGACGTCGGTGACCCTGATCCACTGCAGGCCATCCACGAGGTGCTCAGGCTTCACCAGTTCGACGAGATCGTCCTGTCTACGCTGCCCGGTCCGGTTTCTCGTTGGCTCCGCCAGGATTTGCCGCACAAGGTCGAACGTAGGTTCCATATCCCTGTTCGGGTGGTTACCGCGCGAGGCCCACAAACCCCCTAGCGATCCATGTCGGCCGGTCAGTCCTCGCGCTTGATTTCCACGACCGGAATCACCCGGGTGGTCTTGTCGGCGTATCCGGCGAAGCCGGGATAACGGCTGGCCTGCTCGGAATAGATGCGGTCGCGTTCGTCGCCGGTGACCGCCGTTGCCGTGGCCTGGTACGACTCCTTGCCCACTTCCACGGTGACCTCCGGGTGGGCGTGGAGGTTGTGGTACCAGTCCGGGTTCGTGTCGGCCCCGGACTTGGAGGCGAATACGTAGCGATGACCGTCCAGGTCGAGATACATCATCGGGTTGACACGTTCTCGGCCGCTCCTGGCGCCCGTGGTGTGTAGCAGCAGGACGGGCGCATTTTCGAAGGGTCCGCCCACCCTGCCTTCGTTGGCACGAAATTCCTCGATGACCTTGGCGTTCCAGCCCCCGGCTTCGCTCATGTCGACCTCCATCGTTGCGTTTCAGGAACGTTCGTTGCATACGAGAACTCGCTATGGAGCACGTGACGAGCAATGGCCGTCACTCGAACTCCGATGCGCCGGCGTTGGCGAGCGCATCTGCCCTTTCGTTTCCATGATCGCCGGCGTGTCCTTTGACCCATCGCCAATCGACGTCGTGCCGTGCCGCGGCCTCGTCCAATGCCCGCCACAGCTCGCCGTTCTTTACCGGTTGCTTGGCCGCGTTCTTCCAGCCGTTGCGCTTCCAACCCGTTATCCACGAGGTGATGCCCTGAAGGACGTATTTGCTGTCGGTGTACAGCACGACGTCGGATGGCCTGTGCAGCGCCGACAACGCCTGGATGGCTGCCATCAACTCCATGCGCTGGTTCGTCGTGTGCGGCTCGCCGCCGAACAATTCCTTCTCGTGCGTACCGCTGCGTAGCCAGGCACCCCAACCGCCACGCCCTGGATTGCCCTTACACGCGCCGTCGGTGTAAATGACCACGGACGGACGATCGGGCACCGGTGACCCGGCAGCCGGCTCAATGTCGCCGGTCATGACACCTGAAACGCGCGCTTTTCATACCTGGAGTCTTGCATCCACGACGTCATCCACTTCCGTCGGACAGGGCTTGACCCGTCCGCCCATGGGGGACACCGGGCGGCCGGTGGTTTGCGGTTCAGCCGGTTCCGGCAGCCATGAAGACATCGGTGAAGGTTTGGGCGAGCATCGCGAGGTCGGCATCCAGTCCCACTTCCAGCGAGTGCGGAGAGAAGTGGGTGAACAGGGTCGCGCCAGCGGTGTGGCGACGCTGCAGCTCAGTCCATAGCGGGTTGATCTTGAGACCGGGATCGAGAATCCGGTTGATCGCTCCCTGATACTGCTGACGCCAAGTCCAGATGTCGACCGCCG
>DASXHV010000065.1:0-6884 GCA_036488285.1 Jatrophihabitans sp.
TACGGGTCGACGACGGCTACGCCTACCCTTCGCCCGAACCAGGCCTGGGTATCGACTGGGACTGGGACGCCATCGCCGATCAGCAGGTCAGCGAACACTGGTCCATCGTCACCTAGGTATCGATGGCCGAGGTCCGGCGTCGTGGCCATGGCGCCAACGCCGTATCGTGATGCGCACGCGCGCATGGCCAGCAGCTGCCGCAGTGCGTACCAGGAAGGTTGCCGCCCTGATGGCAGATCCGCGTGATACCCACGTCCGTCGCTGACATCGACCTCCACGAGGGCCGAGTCCACGTCGCCGACGGTGCAATCAGCTATACCAGCGCGGGTACCGGTGAGCCGCTGCTGCTCGTTCACGGCCTTGGCGGGACTCGGCGCACCTGGCAGCACCTGATCGGCCCGCTGGCAACCACGCACACCGTGATCGCACCGGATCTACCCGGCCATGGCGAGTCCGATCCGCCGGCCGGTGACTACTCCCTCGGTGCGCACGCCACGGCGCTGCGCGATCTGCTCGTGGCCCTCGGCCATCGCCATGTTTCCGTGGTCGGCCACAGCCTCGGAGGCGGCATCAGTCTTCAGTTCGCCTACCAGTTCCCCGAGCGGTGTGCCCGGTTGCTGCTCATCAGCAGCGGCGGCCTGGGCGCCGAGCTGACTCCGATGCTGCGGGCGGCCACTGTCCCCGGCGCAGAGACCGTCGTCGCAGGTCTTGGCCGGCTTCCCGAACGCCTGACCCGCATCGTCCTGTCCGCGATGCCTGGCCTCGCTGCTCGCGAGGACGCTGAGTCGCTGGCCCATGGATTGCGCGGACTGGCCGGGCTGCAGCAACGGCGCGCGTTCGTGCGGACCGCCCGTACCGTCATCGACTGGCGAGGGCAGACTGTCAGCGCCATGAGGCAAATAGGGTTACTCACCGACTTGCCGGTGCTGGTCGCGTGGGGCGACAAGGACAAGACCATCCCGCCGCATCATCACCATTCGCTTGCCCAGTTGCTACCCGACGCGCGCATGGTCGAAATCGCCGGTGCCGGCCACTACCCTCACGAAACGGCCGCGGACCGGCTGCTGCCGCAGCTGCAGGAGTTTCTCCGCTTGTCGGCGCCCTTTCACTACAGCGAGGATCGCTGGCGAGAACTGCTCACTGCCACAACTGAGGTCGGTGGGGCCGGCCAAATCTGACTGGTTGAATGGTTGCCATGAGCACAGACGAATCGAGGCCGCCGCGGGCCGACGTCGAGGCAGCAGCAGCCGGGGAGGCGACCCACGATGACGAGCCGCATGCCGCTGGCACCCGCGGTCGGCTGAACTGGCTGCGCGCGGGCGTGCTCGGCGCGAACGACGGGATCGTGTCCGTTGCCGGCATCGTGGTCGGAGTGGCCGGCGCGACAGCGGCTAGAGGGACGATCTTCACCGCAGGCCTGGCCGGGCTGGTGGCGGGCGGGGTGTCGATGGCGTTGGGCGAGTACGTGTCGGTGAGCAGCCAGCGCGACAGTGAAACCGCGCAGCTGGCCCAAGAGAAGCGCGAACTCGCCGAGACCCCCGAGCAGGAAATGGCCGAACTCACCGCGCTGTATCAGGCCAAAGGACTGTCGGCCGCCACCGCACGGACCGTCGCAACCGAACTCACCGCCCATGACGCGCTGGCCGCACACCTGGACGCGGAGCTCCAGATCGACCCCGAGGACCTGGCGAGTCCGATCCAGGCCGCAGCTGCCTCGGCACTGTCTTTCACCGTCGGCGCGCTACTTCCGCTGCTGGCGATCCTGCTTCCCCCAGCCGGCTACCGGATCCTGGTTACTTTCGTCGCAGTGCTCGTCGCTCTCGGCGTCGCGGGCGCGGCTAGCGCCCGCATCGGTGGCAGCAGCGTTCGCCGAGCCGTGGCCCGCGTGGTCATCGGAGGAGCGATCGGCCTGGCTTTCACCTATGGCGTCGGACATCTGTTCGGTACTGCCATCGGCTAACCGGGTCAGTCGAAACGGGTGTGTCTCGGTATGCGGCGCGCAACCGGACGTTCAGGAGCGCAGCGGCTGGTAGTGCGGTAGCTCTCCGGTGTTCTTGACTTCGTCGGCGACGTCGCGAAGCTTGCGATGCAGATTCTGGCTGGCGACGCGCAGTTGATCGAAGGCTTGTTCTGAAGTAAGCAGCTTTCGGGCCATCAGGAT
Source organism: Jatrophihabitans sp. (assembly GCA_036488285.1). Taxonomy (GTDB): domain Bacteria; phylum Actinomycetota; class Actinomycetes; order Mycobacteriales; family Jatrophihabitantaceae; genus Jatrophihabitans_A. The sequence goes on from DASXHV010000065.1 coordinate 2,162, forward strand.
TCCGATGGCCGTGCCGATCTCCCGGTTGCTTTCCAGAGCGCGCTCGAGGTGCATCGCTTTGTCCTGGTGAAGCACGTTCAGCTGGATCAGGGACGCGTAGGCGGCGAAGATCGCAGCGGTAGCGATCGACACGTCGTCGAAAGCATGTGGTTTGGTCGCGTAGAAGGACAATGCGGCTCGCCGATTGCCGCTCAGGTAGAGGCGCATGCTGAGCATGCTTCGAATACCGGTTTCGGTCACGGCCGCGGCGGCAAACCGTGGCCATTGCTGATCCGCGGCCAGGTCATCGGCTCGAGCGATGTCGCTCTGAATCAGGGCCTGCAAGCACGGGCCCTCCCCGACGATCTGTTGGAGGCCATCGATCTGTACAGGTAGCTGACTGGTTGCGGCGAAGGTGTTCGGAGGCTGCTCACCGGCGACCACGCTGAGTCCGACATGCTCGGCGCCTGGCACGCCCTGCGCTGCGAACTGCACGACGCGCGTGATTACGTGCTCATCGTTGTGCTGTTCGATCATGGAACGCGCGAGATCACCGAACTGGGTGGCTATCGTTCCCAACACGGCGCCGGCATCGGCGCTCGATGGCTCCGTCACGATGTGCCCTGCGCTGTCGCCGGTTGGCGTTGAATGATCGGTGGGACAGGCATGTGGCAGTTTAACCGCTATCGGCTCTCGGATGCCGTGTACCCGAGGTGACGGGTCAATTCCACGTGGTTCCGGGCAGATCGGCCAGCGAAAGGTTGAGCTCGGCCAGCATGCCCCTTAGCAGCGGGAGAGACAGCCCGACCACATTGTGGTGATCGCCGACAATCCGCTCCACGAACCACCCGCCGAGCCCATCGATAGTGAACGCACCTGCGACCTTCAAGGGTTCGCCGGTCCCGACGTAGCGAGCGATCTCGTCATCGGACGGATACCCGAAACGCACTTCGGTGCTGGCTACTCGGGTGATCGACTCAGTGACCGTGGAGTCCTTGAGCAAGATCAAGGTGTGGCCGGTGTGCAGGAACCCTGACCTGCCGCGTATCAGCTTCCAGCGTTGGATTGCCTCGTCCGGCGTTTCGGGCTTGCCCATCGACTCGCCGCGAAACTCGAGCATCGAATCGCAGCCCAGCACCAAAGCGTCGCCGCTCTGCTCGATCACAACCGCCGCGGCCTTGGCTATCGCGAGCGCCTGCACCAGATCAATAGTGTTTGCAACGCTGATCTCGCCTTCGTCGACGCCGGAGACGATCACTTCGGGTACCACTCCGGCGTTGCGCAGCGTGGACAGTCGGGCCGGGGAGGCTGAGGCGAGGATGAAGCGCACGGTGGCACCCTAGCCAGCGGCGGCAACAGTGCGATCAGCCACCTCTGCTGTGCCTCAGCCCAGGTCAGCTCAGCTTCAACGATTTGCCGATGATTTCCTTCATGATCTCGGTCGCACCACCATAGATCCGAGTGACCCGCGCGTCGGCATAAGCGCGAGCGATCGGGTACTCGGTCATGTAGCCGTAGCCGCCGTGCAATTGCAGGCATTTGTCGACGACCCGACCCTGCAGTTCGGTGCACCACCATTTGGCCTTCGCCGCGTCCTCAGGGGTGAGTTCGTCTGCACCCAACGCGTCGACACATCGGTCCACGAACGTCTGCGCGATGTCTACCTCGGTGGCGATCTCGGCGAGGACGAAACGGGTGTGCTGCAGCGAACCGATCGGATTGCCGAACGCCTTACGTTGCCGCACATACTCGATCGTCCAGTTGAGTGCTGCTCGCGCGCCCGCGACGCCGGCGACGGCGATGGATGTGCGTTCCTGTGGCAGATTCGACACCAGGTACAGGAAGCCCTGGCCCAACTCTCCGAGCACGTTGTCCTTCGGCACGCGCACGTCGGCGAACGACAACTCGGCGGTGTCCTGGGAATGCAGGCCGATCTTGTCCAGGTTGCGACCGCGCTCGAAGCCGGCCATGCCGCGTTCGAGTACCACCAGGCTCAGACCCCTGTGCCGCTCAGGCGAGGTACGCACCGCGGTGATCACCAGGTCGGCGTTGATGCCGTTGGTGATGAACGTCTTTGATCCGTTGACAATGAGATCGTTACCGCCGGCGCCGTCAGGCACCGCCGAGGTTCGGATGCCGGCAAGGTCCGATCCGGCGCCGGGTTCTGTCATCGCCACGGCGGTGATCAGCTCACCGGATGCGATGCCGGGCAGCCAGCGCTCCTTCTGCTCGGAGCTGCAGTAGCGCAGGAAGTACGGCATGCAGATATCGTTGTGCAACGTCAGACCGAGCCCAGCTCCACCAACACCGGCCAGCATCACTTCCTCGCCGACCACTTGGTTGAACCGAAAGTCGCTGACCCCGCCGCCGCCGTACTGCTCGGGGATCTGCATGCCGAGGAACCCGTTGCGTCCGGCGGCGGTGAACAGCTCGCGAGGGGCAAGTCCGTCGGATTCCCAGCGTAGGTAGTCGGGCAGCATCTCCTTTCCGATGAAGTTACGAAACGCCTCAGCAAATGCCAGCTGGTCGCCGTCGTAGTGAGCGCGCTTCATTGAGTACTCCAGATCGGGCCGGGGGTCGGTCGGTTCGTTATTTTAGTATGACGTCCTAGTATCTCGATTCCCAATCGGGCGGCTCCGATCGTCCCGATAGGCTCGGCGAAGTGGACACAGTCAACGCCGACCTCGGCGTCATCGGCGGTTCGGGGTTCTATTCGCTGATCGATGACGCCGCCGCGGTCACGGTTCCGACGCCCTGGGGCGAACCGAGCGACCAGATCACGGTGGGCGCTGTGTCCGGCCGGGCGGTGGCATTCCTGCCCCGGCACGGAGCAGGGCACCGATTCCCGCCCCATCGCGTCCCGTACCGGGCGAACCTCTGGGCTTTGCGGGCACTGGGCGTTCGCCAGATCGTGGCTGCGTCGGCGGTCGGCTCATTGAAGGCCGACCTCGGGCCGGGCGAGCTCGTGCTGCCCGACCAGCTCATCGACCGGACGTCGGGTAGGCCACACACATACAACGACACCGACAACGGGGTCGGACACGTGTCCTTCTCCGATCCGTACTGTCCTACCGGACGAGCGGCCGTGAGCCGGGCGGCCGAAGCGTCCGGTCAGTCGGTCACCGACTCGGGTGCGCTGGTGGTGATCAACGGGCCGCGGTTCTCCACCCGTGCCGAGTCGCTGGACTATCAACGCAGTGGCGCAGCGATCATCGGGATGACGGGGATGCCCGAGGCAGGTCTGGCTCGCGAGCTCGCGGTCTGTTACACCTCACTGTGCCTGATCACCGATCACGATGCCGGTGTCGAGGCCGGGCACGGCGTAACGCACGCGGAGGTCCTCGAGCAGTTCGCTGCGAACCTGCCGAAGTTGCGTGAGCTGTTGGTGGCCGGATTGGCAGAGCTGCCGTCCGAACAGGGTGATTGTCCGTGCGGGACGGTCTACGACGACGCCGCGCCGCCGTTCGAACTGCCATAAGATGCGCGTCCTGCTGACCGGCGGCGCTGGGTTCATCGGCCAACATGTGCTTGCCGAACTGCTCCGCCGCGATCACGAGGTGCGGGTGCTGGATTCGTTGCGCACCGACGTGCACCCGACAGCCGACTGGACACCGCCAGCCGGTGTCGAGCTCGTGGTCGGCGATGTGCGGGATCCAGACGCCATCGTTGCCTCGCTGGCCGGTGGCATAGCCGCCGTCGTTCATCTGGCGGCCAAGGTTGGACTGGGCGTCGATGTCGCGGACCTGGCCGACTATGCATCTTCCAACGATGCCGGCACCGCGCAATTGCTGGTCGGGATGGCCGCCGCAGACGTCGGTCGGCTCACTCTCGCGAGCTCCATGGTGGTGTACGGAGAGGGCCTGGGCCGCTGCCCTGAGCACGGCGCCGTGACTCCGGCGCCGCGGACGGAATCCGCTTTGCGGCAAGGGCAATTCGAGCCGCCGTGCCCGCAATGCGGACTGCTGCTGGAGGCCAGCCTGGTCGACGAGGATGCGCCGATCGATCCTCGTAACGGCTACGCGACCAGCAAGTATGCGCAGGAGCTGTATGCCGCCAACTGGGCCCGCGTGACCGGCGGATCGGTAGCGGCGATGCGTTACCACAACGTCTACGGACCTGGCATGCCACCGGGCACCCCGTACGCGGGCGTGGCGGCGATCTTCACCGCAGCGTTGAGGCGGGGCGAACGGCCACGGGTGTTCGAGGACGGCGGGCAGCGGCGCGATTTCGTGCACGTCCGCGACATTGCATCGGCCACCGTTGCTGCGTGTGAGCAGCATGGCGATTCGGTTCGCGCCTTCAACGTCGGCTCCGGAACGCCTCGTACGGTGGGGGAGATGGCGACTGCACTGGCCGAGTCTCTATTGGGGCCTGAGCCGGTTGTGACCGGTGAGTACCGGCTGGGCGACGTCCGGCACATAACGGCTGACTCGATGCGGCTGCACGATGAACTCGGCTGGCAGCCGCGGGTCGAGTTCGCCGACGGGATGGCTGAACTGGCCGGGTTGTGAACGCTGGCGACCTGACTTGTTCGAGATCGGCACTTGTTCGAGATCGGCGCTTGTTCGAGATCGGCGCGACGTCGCCGCAGAAGACGCGGTTCCGCTGCACATGAAGCGGCGACGCTCGAGAGCCGAGCGCGGGCCGCCTTGTGTCGTTGCCACGCTGATAGAGGGCTGCCCCCATCCGTGTGGGCAGCCCTCTACGGGTCTGCCTTCATCCGTGTGGGCAGCCCTCTACGGGT
>DASXHV010000139.1:0-2333 GCA_036488285.1 Jatrophihabitans sp.
GTTCGGTGCCGGCATCCCGGTCAACCTGGATCGCGCGATCTCCGAGGGTCAAATCGAGGCCGGCGACGTGATCATGATGGCTGCTTTCGCACACGCCGGCGACTTCGCCGGCGCGGCCGCGGTGCGCTGGGGAGGTCGTAAATGATGGCCCAACCCGCGCTCGGGACCTCGGTGACCGCCGAAATACTCTCCTCTCTACCGCAGGCGGTTGACCCACTCGCCCTGTCGCTCAACGAAAGTCCCTTTCCACCCCTGCCCGCGGTCCGCTCGGCGTTGGCCCAGTGCCTCGACGTGGCCAATCGTTATCCGGAATTCCTGCCCGGGCAGTTGCGGCGGATGATCGCAGACCGGGTCGGGTTGGACGAGAACCAGGTCGTACTTGGGACGGGAGCATCGGGGGTGGCGATGCAGGTGTTGCACGCGGTCACCCGGCCCGGTGACCGGATCGTCATGAGCACGCCGACTTTCGACGGCTACCCGATCTTCGCGCAGATGGCGCGGCTGACCCCGGTCACCGTCCCGCTCGACCGGCACGGCTATCAGGACCTGGCGGCCATGGCCGAGGCGGCGGCCGATGCGCGCGTCGTGGTGCTGTGCCGGCCGCACAATCCCACCGGAACATTCGAGCCGACCTGGTCGGTCGAATGGTTCTTGAGCCAGATCCCCAGCGACACCGTTGTGCTGCTCGACGAGGCCTACATCGAATTCGTCGCCTCCAAGTACCGGATCGACGGGCCGGATCTGGTCCGCCGTTTCCCGAACGTTGTTGTGCTGCGGACCTTTTCCAAAGCGTATGGACTTGCCGGTTTACGGATCGGCTACGGATTCGCCGCACCCGAGTTGGCGGGCAGGCTGTGGACCATGCAGTTGCCGTTCGGTATGAGCAGCGTCAGCGTGGCTGCGGTCGCTGCGTCGTACGACGCCGAACCCCAGCTTGCGCGCCGCGTTCGCCGGATCACTTCGGAGCGCAACCGTTTGCGGCTGCGACTGATGGCGATGGGTGTCTACAGCACGGACTCGCACGCCAACTTCGTCTACCTGCCGATGGGGCGGCGGCCCTGGAGTGAGGTCTTCACCGAGGCCGGCCTGCATGTCCGCTGCTACCCCGACGGTGCAGCGCGGATCACCGTCGGTGACCCGGCGTCGACGCTGGCGGTGCTGTCCGCGGTGGAAAAGTCCCTGGCCTAGCGCTGCGGACGGCCTCTTCCTGGTATGAAAGGGCGTGGCCCCATCCCCTGACCGCGTGCACCACGACAACCGCGATCCGATCGCCGTTGCGCGCGCGAACTGGGAACGGGCCGGATGGGGGAGCGTCGCCGAGGGCATGGTCGCGGTCACGTCGGTGATGCGGGCCCACCAGATTCTGCTGGCCCGTGTCGAAAATGCCCTACGGCCTTACGATTTGAGCTTCTCGAGGTTCGAGCTGTTGCGCCTGCTGGCGTTCAGCCGCAGCGGGGCGTTGCCCATCACCAAGGCATCCGACCGGCTGCAGGTGCACGTCACCAGCGTCACCCACGCCATCCGCCGGTTGGAAGCGAACAAGCTGGTGCAACGGGTTCCACACCCCACCGACGGGCGAACCACGCTGGTACAGATCACCGACCTGGGCCGCTCGACCGTCGAGGATGCCACCGTCACGCTCAACGAACAGGTGTTTTCCGACATCGGCATTTCGGAGCGCGAGTCGCAGGCGCTGGCGTCGTCGATCGAGACGCTGCGGCGCAATGCCGGCGACTTCTAGTCGATGTAGCTCGGCGACGCTGGTGCGGTCGTCGCTGTCACCACAGTGCTGCCTCGAGCACGACGTGACGTACCCGGTGTAGCGCCTTGGTCAGGTCGGACAGCGGAGGGGTGCCAAGCGCCAGCCGCAGGGCGTTGGGCGGATGCGGGGTGACGCAGAAAGCTTCGCCAGTGGATACCAGGATGCCCTCTTTGGCCAATTGGTGCGCGATTTGGTCGCTTCGTGCCTCTTCGAACAGACGCAGCCAGCCGTAGTAGGACGACGCGTTGGCGCGGTAGTTCAACCCCTCGAAGGTGCTGTGGGCGATGTGTTGTCGTTTCTCGGCGTCGGCACGCCGCAAGTGTTCGAGTCGCCTGACTGTCCCGTCCGCGAGCCATCCGGTGGCCAGCGCCGACACCAGACTCGAGGTCCCCCAGCTTGACGTGCGGACTGCTTCTTTGGCGCGTGAGATGTGCTGGTCTGGAACGACGTTGAACCCGAACCGTAGTCCGGTGGCAAGATTCTTCGACAGACTTGCGACATGCACGGTGCGCTCGGGTGCAAGTGCGTATATCGGCGGCCCGCCTTGGAGTTCGAGAAAGGCATACGTCCC
>DASXHV010000169.1:0-6542 GCA_036488285.1 Jatrophihabitans sp.
GACGGGGACCACCGGGACCGCGACCAGTGCGCAGCAGGTCGGCGTCGTCGACATCAACACGGTGCTCGACTACGGCACAGGCAAGGCGGCTGGGACCGGAATGGTGCTCACCTCCTCCGGAGAGATCCTGACCAACAACCACGTGGTCGAAGGCTCCACCAGCATCTCGGTGGTGGTGGTCAGCACCGGCAAGACCTACACGGGCACCGTGGTCGGCACCGACCCGACCGATGACGTGGCGGTCGTCCAGCTCAAAGATGCGTCCGGCCTCGCCACAGCGAAGCTCGGTACCTCGTCCGCTCTTGCTGTTGGCAATGCTGTGACCGCGGTGGGCAATGCAGGCGGCACCGGTGGCGCGCCGAGCTCGGCGACCGGTCAGGTCACGGCGCTGAACCAGTCCATTACCGCCAGCGATGGCAACGGCAGCAATGCCGAGCAGCTCACCGGCATGATCGAGACCAACGCTGCGATCCAGGCCGGCGACTCCGGGGGCCCGCTCTACTCCTCGTCCGGCAGCGTGATCGGCATCGACACGGCGGCATCGTCGTCGCGCAGCAGTGGTCAGACCGTCGGTTTCGCGATCCCGATCGACAAGGCGCTGTCATTGGCCAAGCAGATCGAATCCGGTACTGACAACGCCACGATTCATCAGGGCTACCCGGCGTTCCTCGGCGTCGAGCTGCAGCCGACCGGTCAGAGCGCCACGGGCGGCGCGACGATCTCCGGAATCCTCAACGGCTCAGGTGCAGCCAGCGCCGGCCTGGCCGCTGGTGACACCATCACGGCAGTGAACGGCACGCCGGTGGCCAGCGCAGATGCGCTGAGCACGAAGATGGCGACGTTCAACCCCGGCCAGCAGGTCAAGCTGAGCTGGGTGGACAGCGCCGGCAAGTCGCACAGCGCGACCGTGACGTTGGGAACCGGCCCGGCCGACTAGGCGGCGGCTACCCAGCAACATCTCAGGGTCCGGACCGGGGTCAACCCCGATCCGGACCCTGTGGTTTCTGCCTAGCGTCAGTAGGCGTGAGCAGATGGCAGCGCAATCCGGCCGCGATGTTGGCCGAAATCTGGGCGGCCTTGTTCTGTGCCGCCCATCTATATTGGGCCGCGGGCGGTTCGGGCGGATTGCCTGCGGACGCTCGGACGTCCAACGCGTCGTTGGCGGTCGACCTGATCGCGATCCCGCTCTGTCTGGCCGGCATTCTGGTCGCGCAAGGCCTGGGCAACGCGCGCTACCGCGCGACCCCGTTCGTTCTCGGTTCGGCGGCTGCGGCGATGATGCTGTGGAATACGGCTCTGAACTACCTGTTCCTCGCGGTGCGTCAGCTCACTGGCCAGCCGATCACCGCACACGATCGTTTCTACGCACTGTTGTACGAGCCGTTCTGGCTGATCGGTGGCGTGCTGTGGCTGCTCGCGGTGATGCGTTACCGCTGGCTGCGTAGCACCACATTCACCGCGGCGACGCCGAGCCCCTCAGCGGTGAGCATCGGTGTGGCTGTCGATCTCAGCGAGCAGCCGCGCCTTGAGCGCGTCGGGCGCGAATGACACGGTGACGGCATTCTTCGCCAGTTCGGCAACTCCGGTGTGATCGAGCCCCAACAGGTCCGCTGCGATCCGGTACTCGCGGTTGAGGTCGGTGGAGAACATCGGCGGATCGTCGGAGTTGATCGTCACGGTGACGCCGGCTTTGACCATGTCCGGCAAGGGATGTTGCGCAATCTCGGGGACGGCTCTGGTGGCAACGTTCGAGGTTGGGCAGACTTCCAGCGCGATCTCGTGCTCGACGAGGAAGGCCAGCAATGCCGGGTCCTGCACGGAGGAGGTTCCGTGCCCAATCCGTTCGGCGCCGAGGTCGTGGATCGAATCCCAGATGGTCTCGGGCCCAGTGGTCTCACCTGCGTGTGGCACGCTGTGCAGCCCGATCGCCCGCGCGGCATCGAAATGGGGCTTGAACTGCGGACGAGGCACCCCGATTTCCGGGCCGCCGAGCCCGAAGCTGACCAGGCCGTCGGGCGTGAGTTCGGTGGCGATCTGCGCGGTGATCGCCGCAGCCTCCAGGCCGGCCTCGCCCGGGATGTCGAAGGACCAGCGCAACACGATGCCGAGCTCGCGTTCGGCGCTGACCCGGGCGTCCTCGATGGCCTCGATATATGCCTGCGCCGGGATGCCCCTGACGACTGATGAGTACGGCGTCATCGTCAGCTCCGCGTACCGGATGTTCATTGCCGTCATGTCTCGAGCCACTTCGTAGGTGAGGGTCCGAACGTCCTCGGCGTCCCGGATCAGGTCGACGACCGACAGGTACACCGTTATGAAATGGGCGAAGTCACTGAAGACGAAGTACTCGGCGAGCTTGTCGGGATCCTCGGGCACGCCGGCCTCGGGGTGACGAGCCGCCAGATCTGCCACGATGCGCGGCGAGGCAGAGCCGACATGATGGACGTGCAGTTCGGATTTCGGGAGCCCGGCGATGAAGTCAGCGAGATCGGTCGTCACCGGCCGAGTCTCTCACCGTCGTTTGTCAGCCCCGTTACCGCCGCCGCCCTTCTCGCTGAGTTACGCATGGCTGGTCGAGTTACGCGTTGTAACGCGTAACTCAGCTACTGCCGCGTAACTCAGCGGCAGATGAGCGGGCGGGGCGACCGGCCGCTGCTGCGTAACTCAGCCACTGCCGCGTAACTCAGCGGCAGATGGGCACCGGAGCGACCGGTCGCCGCCGCGTAACTCAGCCACTGCCGCGTAACTCAGCGGCAGCTAAGCAGGGGGCGGAACGCCTACAGATCACCCAATGCCGTAAGGGGGTTCTCGACGCAGTCAGCGACGTAGCGCAGGAATCCGCCGGCCACCCCGCCATCACACGCGCGATGGTCGAACGCCAGCGTCAACTCCGTGACCTTGCGTACCGCCAGCTCGCCGTCGATGACCCAGGGCCGGTCGATGATCCGGCCGATGCCGAGGATCGCCACCTCCGGGTGGTTGATGATGGCCGCCGACCCGTCCACGCCGAAAACCCCGTAGTTGTTCACGGTGAAGGTGCCGCCGGTGAGCTGGGCCGGGGTAAGCACGCCGGCACGTGCCGCCTCGGTGTGCTTTGCCAGCTGAGCGCTGAGTTGGCGGGTGGTAAGCGACTGGGCTCCGTGCACCACCGGTACCATCAAACCCTTGTCGGTCTGGGCGGCGAAGCCGAGATTGACGTCTGGTTGGAGCTCGACCGCATCGGCGGTGATCCGGCTGTTGAGCTCGCGATACCTGGCCAGACCCAACACGCAGAACCGGGCCAGCAACGCCAGCACGCTGACCGGCTGCTCGGGATTGGCGGCGTTCAGAGTCCGCCGTGCTTCGAGCAACCCGGTGGCATCGACGTCCACCCACACGGTTGCCTCGGGGATCTCCCGGCGGGACTGACTGAGTTTGTCGGCCACCACTCGGCGCAGTCCGGTGAACGGAATCCGCTCGACGCTGCCGCCTGTAGTTTCGCCTTGCTGTATCGGGCTGTCCGCGATCGTAGCGGTACTCGTCGCGGAGGTTATCGCCTGCTCCACGTCGCTACGCCGAATCACTCCGGACGGGTCGGTTGCCCGCAGCCCGCGCAGATCGATGCCGTGATCATGCGCGAGCTTGCGCACCACCGGTGAGATCACCGAAACAGCCGCCGCGACCGGAAGGTTCGCTACCGCGGCGGTGGCAGATCTTCCGGTCGTTGACGTCGGTGCGGCTGGATTGGCGGCGGCCACGCGCCGAGCCGAGCCACGTCTGCGCCGCCCCGGCCCGGCTGAGGTGCCGTACCCGATGAGCACGTTTCCGGAGTATTCCGAGGACACCGCCTCTGAGGCAGCGGTACCGACGGCTTCGACACTGATCAGCGGAGACCCGACCGGGATCCGTTCACCCGGAGCTCCGAAGACTGCGGATACCTTGCCGGCAAAGGGGATCGGGACCTCGACCGAGGCCTTCGCGGTTTCCACCTCGACGACCGGCTGGTCGATCTGAACCTCATCACCGACCGACACCAGCCACGAGACGATCTCGGCATCGGTAAGCCCCTCACCGAGGTCTGGGAGCAGAAAGTCAGCCACGCGGCATCACGGGCTCGTCGTCGAACTGGAGCCGATCTATGGCGTCGAGGATGCGATCCACCGAGGGCAGGTGGTGTTCCTCCAGCATCGGCGGCGGGTACGGGATGTCGAATCCGGTGACCCGTCCGATCGGGGCGTGCAACTGGTGGAAGCACCGCTCGGTGAGCCGGGCGGCGATCTCGGCACCGAAGCCGGCAAAGCCCGACGCCTCATGCACCACCACCGCCCGTCCGGTCTTGCGTACCGATGCCACCGTGGTCAGGTCGTCGAATGGCGAGAGCGATCGCAGGTCGATGACTTCGGCAGAGATGCCCTCCTGCGCGGCTGCCTCGGCGGTCTCGAGCAGTGTGGTGACCATCGATCCGTAGCCGATCAGGGTTACGTCCGTCCCCGTGCGACGGACGAACGCCTGACCGAACTCTGCCACCGGTGCGTCCGAGAGCTCTTCCTTCGCCCAGTACCTGCGCTTGGGTTCGAGGAAGATCACCGGATCGTCCGACGCGATCGCCTGGCGCAGTAGCCAGTACGCATCCGATGCGGTGCCGGGCGCCACGACCTTCAGGCCGGGCGTGTGCACCCAGTACGCCTCGGACGAATCGCAGTGGTGCTCGACGCCGCCGATACCGCCGCCGAACGGGATCCGGATCACGACAGGCAGCGTGATCCGGCCGCGGGTTCGATTGTGCAGCTTGGCCAGGTGCGACGTGATCTGCTCGAACGCGGGATAGGAGAACGCATCGAACTGCATCTCCACCACCGGGCGCATGCCGTGCATCGCCATCCCGATGGCGGTCCCGACGATGCCGGCCTCCGCCAGCGGCGAGTCGAAGACCCGGCCGTCGCCGAAGCGGGACGCCAGGCCGTCAGTCACGCGGAAAACACCGCCCAGCGGTCCGACGTCCTCGCCGTACACGACCACCCGATCGTTGCCGGCCAACTCATCGGCCAGCGCGCGGTTCAGCGCGCCCGCCATCGTCAGTTCGCTGGCCTGCGCCACCGTCGCGGTCATGCCTGACGCTCGTCGTCGGACGCGTCATGCGCGGCGAGTTCCTCGGCCAGCATCCGGCGCTGCTCGAGCAGTGCTGGGGTGGCCTCGGCGTAGACGTAGGAGAAGAGTTCATCGGCATCCAGCGTCGGGTCGGCGTTCATGGCCTCGCGCAGTCGAGCGGCCTTGCCTTCGGCCTCATCGGTCATCTCCGCGAGCAGTGTCGAATCGAGAATGCCGTTGTCCTGCAGGTACTTCTGCAACCGGTCGATCGGGTCGCGGGCCAGCCACGCGGTCACCTCGGAGTCCTCGCGGTAGCGCGTGGCGTCGTCGGCATTGGTATGCGCCTCGATCCGATACGTGAGGGCTTCGATGAGCGTCGGTCCGTTGCCGGCTCGGGCCCTTTCGATCGCCTCGGACATGGCGGCGTACACCATCGCGGCATCATTGCCGTCGACCAGCACGCCGGGCATCCCGTACCCGATCCCCTTGTGAGCGAGGGTCTCGGCGCGGGTCTGCTTGGCCAGCGGGACGGAGATCGCATAGCCGTTGTTCTGTACCAGGAACACCACGGGCGCCTGCCAGACGGCCGCGATATTGAGGGCCTCGTGGGTGTCGCCCTCGCTGGTGGCACCGTCGCCGAGCATCGCGACGGCCACAGTGTCCTCGCCGGACAGCCGGGCTGCATGTGCAAGGCCCACCGCGTGCAGGGTGTTGGTGGCCAGCGGGGTGCATTGCGGCGCGGTGCGATGCAGGTACGGGTCGTAACCGCAGTGCCAATCCCCGCGCAGCAGGGTCAGCACCTCGACGGGGTTGATGCCGCGGCTGACCATCGCCATCGAATCCCGGTACGTCGGGAAAAGCCAATCCCGGTCGGCCATCGCGGCGACCGCGCCGACCTGGCACGCCTCCTGGCCGCGTGCGGACGGGTAGACCGCCAGCCGGCCTTGCTTGGTCAGGGCGGTGGCCTGGGTGTCGAACCGGCGTCCCACGACCATCCGGCGCAGCAGGTCGGCCAGGATGCCTGGGCCCGGCATGGCGGTATCCGGCGCGGGGTGCGCCGAGCCGTCGGCATCGATCAGCGCGCGCGGTTCGGCGGTCGGCAGCAGGCCAGCGGCGTTGGTGGCGGTCATGGGTGAAGTCTGATCTGTTCAGAGCCGATCTTCCAGAATGCAGAGCTGATCCCAGACGTACGGCTGCTGGACGGCTATCCTGCTGCAATATGTCCACGACGAAGGGTCCAGAGGGGCCCGTAGGTAGACAACCGGCTGCCCTTGATGACACCGATCGGGCGATCGTGCATGAGCTGCGCCTGGACGGGCGGATCTCGATGCGGGCGCTGGCGGAGAAACTGCACATCTCGCGAGCCAGCGCATACAACCGGGTCGAGCGCTTGCAGGCCGCTGGGGTGGTCACCGGTTACACCGCAGCCATCGACCCGGAGCGATACGGATTCGGCATCTCGGCCTACGTGTATC
>DASXHV010000182.1:0-12862 GCA_036488285.1 Jatrophihabitans sp.
CGTAGGACAACCGGACGCCTGCCGGACCCTGGTGCGGCCGCCCGATCGCAAGCTGCCACGGTCCGACGTCCACCGTCCGGGTCAGCTGTACGGAGGCCCGAGATGCCTTTGGCCGCAGGGCTGTTCCGAGTTGCCGCGACACCTCTTCGATCGCGGCCGCGTCCGGGGCTGCGAATAGCACAACCAACAGGCCGCGCTTGCTCGTCACCAGCACGTCTGCGTCGCCTCTGCTGCCCAGCACGGCACGTTCCACCTGTGCGGTCAGCGGTGTTCCGTCGGCGAAAGGTCCCTCCGCGCGCACCACCGCCACTGCGTGAGGGCCCGCCAGATCCAGCCCGAAGCCATGGGCCCGGTCGGCGAGTTCGGCCATGTCCCCCTGGCCGGCGAGCAGATCGTCGATGAACTCCCGCCGCGCCGACTCCTGTTCCCGAACCAGGCTGCGCCGGGCCAGTTGGTGTCCCTCGGACAGTGCGCCGACCACGTCGTCGATGGATCGCAGCACCGCTTCGGCCGCGACGACGACCCGTCCGGCTTCGGCTGTGCCGGAACTGGTCGCAAGCGGAAGTTGCCGCCACAGCCGCCAGGCGGCCGAGAGATAGAGGTCCAACAGCGCTCGCAGGGCGACCCCGCGCCGGGCGGCGTCTTGTCCGCGCGCCCGGTAGCGCTGCAGCTGGGCGCGGGTCAGCGGCTTCGCGGTATGCGCCGCCGAGGCCAATGCCGGGAGAAACCCGGCCAGCAGTTCTGCGTCGGCTCCGGCGTCCGCGGCCGCTTCAGCGGCCACGGATTCCGCCACGGCGACCGGAAGGTCCGCGGCGCCTGTCACCGGCGATGGATATCAGCGGACAGCAAAGCGGGCCCGGCGATTTCTCGCCGGGCCCGCTTCATCAGTGCTGTGAATCAGATGGGGCGAACGTTCTCCGCCTGCGGGCCCTTCTGGCCCTGCGTGGTGTCGAACTCCACCTTCTGGTTCTCGTCGAGGCTGCGGTAGCCGTCCGAGGTGATGGCCGAGTAGTGGACGAAAACGTCCGCACTGCCGTCCTCGGGGGCGATGAAGCCGAAGCCCTTTTCAGCGTTGAACCACTTGACGGTTCCCTGAGTCATGCCAAATCCTTTGTTCTTAGGTCAGGTGTCGTGCTTACGACACCCGGGTCACACACCGGACGTACGAACCGTTTCCCGGTAGGACCGAAAAAGGAAGGACAGCCGGGTCGCCAGGCTATGAAGGATGGGTATCCGACGATTCCTGTCTTGGCGACCGGGACAACCGTACCAACTCTTGGGGCTCAGCGGTTAACTGATGCAGCAATCCTTACCGAAATTGGACGTCACCCAGAGTCACCAGCCGGTCTCGGGACCGGCTCGAGGAGCGAGCGATGAAGTTGACCGAGTACGAAGCGTTGAGCTTCGACTGCTACGGGACCCTGATCGACTGGGAGGCGGGCATCGCCGCGGTGCTGGCGCCCTGGGCCCGTTCACGAGGCCTCGCCCTGGATGAGGAGAGTCTGCTGACTGCGTATTCCGACCACGAAGCGCGGGCCGAAGAGCTGCAGCCGGACGAGCTGTACCCCGATATTCTCGCGCGAAGCATGACCGCACTCGGCGCCGAACTCGGCGTCGAGGTCACGGCCGAAGACGCTCGGCGGCTGGCGGCATCGGTCCCGGACTGGCCCGCGTTCACCGATTCCCACGATGCCCTGGTCGCATTGGGCAAGCGGTTCAAGCTGATCATTCTGTCCAATGCCGATCGGGAGTCCTTCGCGGGTAGCAACCGGCGGCTCGACGTCACATTCGACAGCATCCTGACCGCCCAGGACATCGGTTCCTACAAGCCGTCGAAACGCAACTTCGACGCCCTGCTGGCCGAGGCATCGCGGCTCGGGGTCTCCGACGGCAAGCTGCTGCACGTGGCCCAGAGCCTGTTCCACGATCACGTCCCGGCGAAGCAGCTCGGCCTGCCCACCGTCTGGATCAACCGCCGCCAGGATCGTCCCGGTTGGGGAGCGACTCCGGCACCCACCGCCGATGTCAGACCGGATTGGGAGTTCTCGTCGATGGCGGCATTCGCGGTCGCGGTGAAGACCGACGGCTGAGTCCGCGCAGGCCTAGTTACCGCGGCCAGCGGCGCCCCCGTTCGCTTTGTGCAGCGGAGTCGGTCGGGGATGCTGATGGCATGAGCAATTACGCGCTGGAAGTGCATTACGGCGACGGCGAGCCGCCGGTCCGAGTCGAGTTGCCTGGCTACCGAGCCGACGACGCAGAGACGGCCCGACAGTCGCTCGTCCAGGAGATCGAGCACGCGGTAGAAATCGAGGCGCCACTGATGTACTGGGCAGCGACCGACGACGACCCGGAGGCAGAAGTGCCGATCGATCCCGCAAAGGTAACCAGCGTCGACCTCATCGAGACAGGGCAGCAATAGCGCACCCTGTCCCCGATCGCGTCGAGGTGAGCTGCGTGCATCCTTCGGTCAGATGATTCTGATCAGCGGCCGTCGTTGCTGACGACGTGACCGCGATGCGTCCAAGATCCTGCCGAGGGCATCAGCGCCGTCGCGGTGCCCAGGCCGACGAGCAACGCCAGGGCGATGAGGGTCAGACGCAGCCGTTGCTGACGCGAAGTCTCGCGGACTTCGTGCCAGCTTGCCACCGCAGCTTCGCGGAGGTGACCGAGCACGTGGATCGTCATCAGCCCGAACCACGCGATGAAACTCACCTTGTGTGCAGTCAGCAGAACCCCTCCACCGGGGCGTACCGCCAGCAAACCCACGCCTGTGCCCAGCAAGCCCAGCGTGCTGATCGTGACCAAAGGACCTAGCACGCGCAACAGGATGTGCGGGGGACCCTTGCGCACGTAAGGCTCATCGCCGGTGTAGTAACGACTGAACCTGTAGAGCGTCGCGGCCACCTTGAGCAGTACCGGCCCCAGCAGGACAACACCCAGAAAGACGTGCAACGTGATCATGCCACGCACGTCGAGAACCGTGTAGCCCTCCACGGCGAGCATCGCCAGCAGGACGATGCCGGTTGCAGAGGTCAGTCGGGTATTTCCCTCCACACCGGCATCGGCGGCTTGGGAAAGTCCCGGCGTTCGACTGGCATCGCGTGCGGCACTCATCGTCCTCAACTGTGCCGTCCGCGATGCGGATTGGTCGACACACACCCATGTTTGAGACGAAATCCAGAAGCTGGCCCGACGCATCGCACTCCGCGAATGGATCAAGCGCCGAGGCCTTGGTCTCCCGCTGGAGGAGCTCTTGTTCACCTTCTTGCCACCCAGGGCTTAGGTGTGCTCGGCGCGGCTGTCGTCGAGGACTTTGCGGGCGAGTGCGCTGTGGGTGACCAGGGCGTTGAGGAGGCCGCCCTTGAGTGCGTAGCGCACTGCGTCGGCTTTGCCTTCGCCGTAGGCGACGGCGAGCACGGTGTCGATCTTGGCCAACTGGTCGGCGGTGACACCGATGATGCGCTTGCTGAGCGGGGTGTTGACCTGGTGGCCGTCCTCGTTGATGAATGCTCCGGATATTTCCGCACGGGTTCCTAGCGCGCGGGCCTTTTCGCGGGTGTCCGGATCAATCATGTCGAAGATGGTCGATTGGCCGCTGGACCAGGCGCCGACGCCGACGGCGGCGATGGTCACTTGAGACACCATGGCGATTGCGCGGGCGACGTCGGGTTGGCGGCGCAACGTTCGCGCGGTGGCGGCATCGGCGACGACTAGGGGTGCGTAGAAGACGTGCGCGGGGCCGCCCCCGGCGCGGGCCACTCGACGCACGAGTTCGAGCACGTCGCTGCCGTCGGGACCGGTGAGCGCGCCGGTGAGTTGAACGGCTGCGCAGGCGGGAAGCGGCACGGCGATGTTGCCGATGCCCCGCAGGGATCGGGCCCACGCCAAGCCGATGACGTCCTCGGCGGTGGCGATCTCGCTGAGCAGTTCGGCGGCGCTTTCACCGAGCCGAGCGCGCAGGGTGGCGGGGTCATCATCGGAAAGGTCCAAGACGATCGCGTGCCGCAATCCGAAGTGATCCTGCAGTTCCGCGGACAGGTCGGCGTCCACGATGCCAGGCGTGTGGATCTCGATGCGCACGGTGCCATCTCGGCGCGCCGCGTCAAGCAGCCTGGCCACCCGGAACCGGCTGATGTCCAGTTCCTCGGCCAGCTCAGACTTCGACTTTCCGTGCAGGTAGTAACCCCGCGCGACGCGGGCGGTCAGGATCAGATTGCTGGCTCGCGGCACTGAGTCCCACCTTTCGAAGCGCTCGTTTGAGCAGCGACCATATCACTTTGGCACAAGTTCTTGACACCGGTTGGGCCGGGCTGCATCTTATGACTCATTAGCACTTCGGGCAGGGTGCGCTCAAATGAGCGGGCTAGCATCTCTCGGCGCTAGGCGGGGTTTTGCCGGTCGGACTATTCGTGAGGAGAACGCGGATGCACATCAGGACTAAGCGGGGAGCGGCGATCATCGCGACTACCGTGCTCGCAGTCGGGCTCGCCGCGTGCAGCGGCGCCGGCGGCGGCGGAGGCGGTGGTAAGGGCTCGATCAACGTGCTCATGGTGAACAACCCGCCGATGCTCGAACTACAAAAGCTGACTGCAGCAAGCTTCACCAAGGACACCGGCATCAAGGTCAACTTCGTGGTGAAGGTCGAGCAGGACATGCGTGACGCTGCCAGCACCGAGTTCGCGAACCAGACAGGTCAGTACGACGTCGCCACCCTGTCCAACTTTGAGATTCCCTACTACGCGAAGGCCGGCTGGATCTCGGACATGCAGGGCATCGCCAGTGACCCGGCGTTTGATCAGAGCGACATCCTGCCGTCGATGACGGCGGCCCTGTCGGCCAACGGCAAGGTCTACGGCGAGCCGTTCTACGGTGAGTCCTCGTTCCTGATGTACCGCAAGGACGTCTTCGCCAAGGCCGGGATCACGGTTTCGCCGAACCCGACCTGGGACCAGGTCGCACAGTGGGCGGCCAAGACGGACGGCGCCCAGCCGGGCATGAAGGGCATCTGCCTGCGTGGTCTGGCGGGCTGGGGCGACAACCTGGCTCCGCTGACCACGGTGGTCAACACGATGGGTGGCACGTGGTTCGACAACAGCTGGAACGCTCAGGTCAACACCGGCGGCTTCAAGACGGCGGCGAACTTCTACGTGAACCTGATCAAGCAGCATGGAGAGCCCGGCGCGGCGACCTTCAGTTTCCCGCAGTGCCTGAACGCTTTGCAGCAGGGCAAGGTGGCAATGTGGTACGACTCCACGGCGGCAGCGGGCTCGCTCGAGGCCACGGACTCGCCGGTGAAGGGCAAGATCGGCTACGTGTCGGCGCCGCATGACCAGACGGCCCAGTCCGGCTGGCTGTACACGTGGGCGTGGGCAATCGAGAAGGCGTCGAAGAAGCAGTCCGACGCAGCCAAGTTCGTCAGCTGGGCTTCGAGCAAGGCCTACGAGCAGCTGGTCGCGAAGGACACGGCCAACCCAAGCACCGGTGGGCCCACCAACATCCCGGCCGGCAAGCGCAGCTCGACTTACTCCGACCCGACCTATCTGAAGGTTGCCGGCTCGTTCGGCACCCAGACGCTCGAGTCCATCAAGAACGCCCCGGCCTCGATGCCGGGCGTCCAACCGCGGCCATACACCGGTATCCAGTTCGTGGGGATCCCGTCGTTCACCGACTTCGGAACGACCTGCGCGAAGGACTTCAGCAGTGCGATCGCTGGCTCGAGCAGTGTGGATTCGGCTCTGAACTCCTGCCAGAGCGTGGCGCAGGCCGCGGGACAGAAGCAGAAGAACAAGTAGGTCTGCAAGATCCCGATAGCGAGCGAGGCGGTCCGGCCGTTCGACCGGCGGCCGGACTCCCGCCTCGCGTCCTCGGGTATACGCACGTCGCACCATTTTCGGCTCAGCGAGCCCGGAGTCAGGGCAGGACGATCGGAGGAGCGAAACCCATGAGCACTAATGCGGTTGACGAGAAGGTGCTGACCACTGATGTCGTCGAAGGACGGACTGTGGACCCGGGAATCAGCAAATGGGGAAAGAAATCCTGGGTGCGCCGGGCCCCGCTGCTGCCGGCGCTTATCTTCCTGATCATCGTCACCCAGTTGCCGTTCGTGGCCACCCTGGTCATGTCCTTCCTGAATTGGAGTGCGCAGCCGGATGCGCCGCGCAAGTCATTCGCCGGCTTCGGCAACTACAAGCAGGTGTTCACTACGCCGGCGTACCGCAACGCGGTGCTGACGTCGATTGAAATGACCGTCACGATCGTCGTCGTCAGCGTGCTGTTCGGTTTGGGTATTGCACTGTTGCTCGATCGCAAGTTCTTCGGTCGCGGCATCGTGCGCACCATGATGATCGCGCCGTTCCTGATCGTGCCGATCGCGGCTGCGGTCTTCTGGGGTAACGGCATATTGCAGACCGGATTCGGCCTTGTTGACGGTGTGCTCAATGAGCTGGGCGTGAAAAACGCACAGAACATTTCGTTCCTGACGAAGCATCCGAAGCTGTCGATCGAGATCGAGCTGATCTGGCAGTGGACGCCATTCATGATGCTGATTCTGCTGGCCGGCCTGCAGTCCCGCGATTCCGAGATCATGGAGGCGGCCAAGGTCGACGGTGCGAACTCCTGGCAGATGTTTCGTGCTATCACGTTGCCGCACATGCGCCGTTACATCGAACTCGGCGCAACCCTCGGCACGATCTTCATCGTCCAGAACTTCGATTCGATCGTGGGCATGACCGGAGGCCAGAACTCCACCAACATTCCGTTCGAGATCTACGAGGTCTTCTACTCAGCCAAGGACTACGGTGCCGCATCCGCGTTGGGAGTCGTCGTGGTGATCGGATCAATCATCGTCGCGACGTTCGGCTTGCGGGCCGCGTCGTCGCTGCTTTCGGAGGAGACCGCCTGATGACTGCCACGCTGCCAAGTAGGCGTACACGCACCGACACTCCGACCTCGGGGCCGGGTCACCGTAACACCGGCGCGATCGCGCTGGGCCTGAGCGCCTGGATTATCGGACTCATATTCATCGTGCCGATCCTCTACATGCTGCTGACCTCGCTGCACACCCCAGCCAAGGCGCAGACATTTCCACCGAGCTGGACAGCGTCGTTGACAACGTCGAATTACTCCGATCTGTTCAGCAGCACGACCAACATCAGGCCGGCCATTATCAACTCCCTTACGACCAGCATCATCTCGACCATCTTCGTGCTCGGGCTGGCGATCCCGGCTGCCTATGCCCTTTCCATCAAGCCGGTCCGCAAGTGGACCGACACGATGTTCTTCTTCCTCTCGACGAAGATGCTGCCGCCGGTCGCCGGCATCCTGCCGATCTACCTGTTCACCACGAAGGTGATCAAGCTGCCCGACAACGTCTGGGTGCTGGTCATCCTGTACACCTCGATGAACCTTCCAATCGCGGTGTGGATGATGCGATCGTTCCTGGCCGAGGTGCCGCCGGCCATCATTGAGGCGGCATCCATCGACGGTGCGAACACCTTGCAGATCATGCGCAAGATCGTGGCGCCGATCGCCTTGCCCGGTATCGCTGCGACCTCGCTGATCTGCTTCATCTTTGCGTGGAACGAGCAGCTTTTCGCCAAGGTGTTGACCAGCGTCAAGGCCCAGACCGCGCCGGTGTTCGTGAACACCCTGATCCAGACCGAGCACTCCTATCTCGCGCAGCTCTGCGCCGGAACTGTTGCTGTCTCGGTGCCGGTGCTCATCGCCGGCTTCGCCGCTCAGGACAAGTTGGTTCAGGGCCTGTCGCTCGGCGCGGTGAAGTAGGCGTGGGCACGACCGATACGACCACAACTCTGAACGCCGCGGCGCTCGGCTCGATCAGCGGCGTCGTCGCGGTGCCCACTTATGACCGTTCGCAGGTGTCGGTCGGGATCGTGCACCTCGGCGTCGGCGCCTTTCATCGGGCACACCAGGCGATGTATCTGGATCGGCTGATGAACGATGCGACGGCGCTGGACTGGGGCATCTGCGGGGTAGGGGTGCTCGCTCAGGACCGCGCGATGAAGGATGCCCTGAACGCACAGGACTGCCTGTACACACTGATCATCAAGCATCCGGACGGATCGCTGGAGCCACGCGTGGTCGGCTCGATCGTGGAGTACTTACTGGCCCCGGACGATCCCGAGGCCGTCATCGAAAAGATGGCCGCTCCGACTACCCGGATCGTGTCGCTCACCGTGACCGAAGGTGGCTACAACGTGCACCCGGTGACCGGCGAGTTCGACGTCCGCAACGAAGCCGTACTGGCCGATGCCCAGCCCGGCGCCGTGCCTTCGACGACGTTCGGCCTGCTCGTCGAGGCCTTGGTGCGACGGCGATCTCGCGGATTGGAGCCGTTCACGGTGATGTCGTGCGACAACATCCAGGGCAACGGCCACGTCGCCCGCCGGATGTTCACCGCATTCGCACGGCTGCGCTCAGACGAGCTAGGAGTCTGGGTTTCGCAGAACGTGCATTTCCCCAACTCGATGGTGGACCGGATCACCCCGGTCACCACGGACGAGGACCGGGCGGTGCTGGCTAAGCGTTTCGGCATCGTCGACGCCTGGCCAGTGGTGTGCGAGCCATTCACACAGTGGGTGCTGGAGGATCACTTCGCCCTTGGTCGGCCGCCGTATGAGGACGCTGGTGTCCAGCTGGTGTCTGACGTGGAGCCCTACGAGCTGATGAAGCTGCGCCTGCTCAACGCCTCGCATCAGGCTCTGTGCTACCTGGGCTATCTAGCCGGCTACCGCTACGTCCACGAGGTCTGCCAGGATCCGCTGTTCGTCGCCTTCCTGCGTAACTACATGGACCTCGAAGGCACGCCGACGCTGCGCCCCGTGCCCGGAGTGGACCTCGACCTCTACAAGGCCACGCTGATCCAGCGGTTCGCCAACCCGGAGGTGCGCGACACCCTGGCTCGGCTGTGTGCGGAGAGTTCCGATCGGATACCGAAGTGGGTACTGCCGGTCATTCGCGAGGAACTGGCCAACGGCGGGGAGATCTCGCGCGCGGTCCTGGTGGTGGCGGCCTGGGCACGCTACGCCGAGGGGGTCGACGAGAACGGCGAGGCGATCACGGTCGTCGACCGGCTCAGCGAGCAACTGGTGGCCGCCGCTCAGTCCCAACGAAGCGACCCCACCGCATTCATCGCCCAACGCGACCTGTTCGGCGACCTGATCGACGACGAGCGCTTCGTGTCCAACTACACCTCCGCGTTGGAGTCGCTGCACTCGCGCGGCGCCCGGGCAACTCTCGTCGGGCTCGAGGGTTCCGCCTGAACGCGCTCACGTAGCTGGATAAGGCGTGCCATCGCTGCGTTCAGCGCGTGATTGGTTCTAGCAGGACGAGCGGGATCTCGCGGCCTGCGGCTCGTTGCCGGTACTCCGGGTAGTGCGGCCAGAAGTGCTCGGCTACCGGCCACCAATGTTGCTTCTCGGTGCCGGACAGCTCGCGTGCTCGAAGCTGAATTACTTCGCCGCCGTCCTGGACGAGGACGTCGGGATGGGCGATGAGGTTGGCGTACCAGGAGGGGTTCTTGGGCGCGCCTCCTGCCGAAGCGACCGCAACGTAGCTGCCGTTGTCCTCGATGCGCATGATGGGGTTCTTTCTGACCTTGCCGGACTTCGCCCCGATGGTGGTCAGAATGACGACCGGTCGATCTTCGAGGGTGTTTCCTTCGGTGCCGCCGGTCGCCTCGTAGCGCGCCACTTGGTCGCGGATACGCGGCGCTGGGCTTGGTTCGTACTCGCCGTCGAAAAGGTCCTGTGCTGCGGCTGGCGCGGTGGTATCGGCCGTGCCCAGATTCTGATGCCTGGTCATCGGCGAGCTCTTGTCGTGCCGCGTCGGCGATGTCAGGGCGGTGTTGGCGTGTCCGTTCATAGCCCCTCCTTCGGGTGACTCGGTGATCCGTACCCAGGTTCTGTCGGTGCGAGGCTGTGCTTGTCAGCGAATGTTCCTGCGGTCGCGTAGACGTCGATCATGGGCATGGCCTTTTCCCTGATGGCTGCCTCGCTTTTGCGACGGCAGCGCTGCCCTGTTGGTGGTCAGATGCTGATGAGGTCGAACTCGTTGCCTTCGGGGTCGGCCATTGTGATCCAGTGGTTGCCGTTCTCGGAAACGTCTCGCACGATCGTCGCGCCGAGCTCTTGTAGCCGGTCGGTCTCGGAATCGAGGTCGGTGGTGGTGAGGTCGAGGTGGACGCGGTTCTTGACGGTCTTGCCTTCGGGTACTTGATGAAAGGCGAGACGTGGGCCGGTGGTGGTGATGTCGCCGGGTAGGACGACAGCGTTGTGGGCGTCGGCGGCGTCGGCGAGTTGGCGTCCGAACGCGGCGGCCCAGAACTGGGCGACCATTGCGGCGTCGCGGGTGTCGAAACTGATGCCGAGCATGGTGGTGCTGTTCATGATGAATTACCTGTCTGGAGTAAGGGGTCAGGTGAGTTGGGTTAGACGGCGGTTCGGCCGCCGTCTACAGCGATGGTGGCGCCGGTGATGTAGCCGGCGCGGGGCGAGGCGAGGAAGGCGACCGTCTCGGCGATCTCTTCGGGTTGGGCGCCGCGGTTGAGTGGCGTTGTCTTGCCCAGGGCGATCGTGTTCTTTGCGCCTTCGGTGAAGACCGGGCCGGGTGCGACGGCGTTGACCCGTACGCCGCTGGCGCCGTATTCGGCAGCCCAGGAGCGGGTCATGGCCACGAGCGCGGCTTTGGTCGCGCTGTAGGCGGCAGCACCAGACAGGCCTACGGTGGCGACCATGCTGGACACGTTGATGATGACGCCGCCGCCGGCGACGGCCATTGCCGGTGCCAGGGCGGCGGTGAGCAGGTAGGCAGAGCGGACATTGCCGTCGAAGAGCCGGTCGTAGGTGGCAGTGTCGAGTTCGCTGCTGGGCCCGAACCAGGATGAGCCTGCGTTGTTGACCAGGATGTCGATTCGGCCGACCTCGGCGGCGAGCTGGGCGATGGCGGCGGGATCGCTCAAGTCAGCGGCGACGAAACGGGCTTGACCGCCGGCCTGTTGGATCTGGTCGACCACGCCGGCGCCGCGGTCGGCATCGCGGCCGTGCACCAGCACGGTGGCGCCGTGCTCGGCGAGTTTGAGCGCGGCAGCTTTGCCGATGCCGGAGGTGGCCCCAGTGACCAGCGCGTTTTGGCCGCTCAGGTCGGCGAGGGTGGTGGTTTCGACCATAGAGCTCATGAGGTTCTCCTTCAGGCTCGCTGTTTGGACTCGTTTAGACAATGTCGTCTAACTACTGAGAAACGACGCTAGACGGGCCTGTCTAAATAGGCAACGAGAGGTGGGTCACTTTATTTAGACAGATCCGTCGGTTACCTTGGTGGTGTGACCAGGCCCGAGCAGCGCCGCAGGACGGCCAAGCAGCGCCTCCTGCAGGCGGCCGACGAGCTGTTCTACAACGAGGGCATCCACACCGTCGGCATCGACCGCGTCATCGCCAGCGCCGGGGTCGCCAAAGGCTCGCTGTACTACTCCTTCACCGGCAAAGACGAGCTAGTCCACGAATACCTCACGCATCGGCACGGCAAATGGGCCGAGCGGGTCACGGCCGGCATCGAGGCGCACACCGACCCACGCGCGCGGATCCTGGCCGTATACGACGTCCTCGGCACCCTGTTCGCTCAGCCCGACTACCGCGGCTGCGCCTTCATGAACGCCACCGCCGAAGCCGCGCCAGACAGCGTCGAAGCCCAAGCCGCGACGACCTTCCGCGCCTGGGTACGCAACCTGTTCCTCGACCTCGCAACCGACGTCGACGCCGATGATCCAAAGCAACTGGCCGACGCCCTGGTCCTGCTCTACGACGGCGCGGTGGCCACGGCACAGATGGATAAGGCACCCGAGGCCGCCCGCACTGCACGACGAACCGCCGAACTCATCCTCGACAACGCCGGCCCTACGCCGTCGGTGGAGGTGGCGGGATCCGTCGCCTAAACGCTCTCTGACGCTCGCAGACTCCTCCCGATTCCCACAGCACCCAATAACGGCGTAGGGCCCCTCGCAAAGAACACGAGGGGCCCTACGCCGTCGGTGGAGGTGGCGGGAATCGAACCCGCGTCCTTCGTCGCTTCGATGGGTCTTCTCCGGGCGCAGTGTGCCTCGCCTCTACTCGGCCCCACCGATCATGCACACAAGTCGGTGTGACAGGCCCAGTCGCTGTGAGTTCTCCCGTTCGGGCCCGCGACCGGCCAGAACGGTAAGTCACCTAGCTGATGCCAGCATCCGGGCCGGTGACGAACCCGGGCTGACAGGCTTGCTATCGCTGATTAGGCAGCGAGAGCAAAGCCAGCGCGATTTGAATCGGCGCTTATTTTTGTTTGCATCGCTTTTTTAACGAGGTCAGCAATGCGGTCCTCGGCCCGCTTCCCCTCATCTCGACGGCCAAAGTCGAGACCATTCACCCCCAGGTTGAAATTTCCGGACCACCGATCGGCGGGCCAGCCTTCCATTCTGCCATGGCTGGACCTTTGCCCACAGATTTCCTTGATCATGAGCTCTCCAGCACCACCACAGTGGAGTAAACGCACTCATGATCATGGTCGGGTCGCCCCGATGCCCTCGGGCCACCCGGCCGCCGGGCCGCCGGGGCGCCGGGACGCCGGGCCGCCCGGGCGCCGCGCCACCCCACCGCCGGGACGCCGGGACGATGCTCGCGGTGGGCAGCACCATCTGCCATGGCTGGACCGAATCCCTCAGATTTCCTTGATCATGAGCTCTCCAGCACCACCACAGTGGGGTAAACGCATTCATGATCATGGTTGGGTCGCCCGGATGCCGCCGGGACGCCGGGACGCCGGGGCGCCGGGACGCCGGGACGCCGGGACGCCGGGACGCCGGGACGCCGGGACG
>DASXHV010000193.1:0-34601 GCA_036488285.1 Jatrophihabitans sp.
CGGGTCTGGCTGGACGCCGGGCACCGGGTGCACTACGTCCAGAACGTCACAGACGTCGACGACCCGTTGCTCGAACGGGCCACAGCCGTCGGAATCGGATGGCAAGAACTTGCGGAGCGGGAGATCGAGCTGTTCCGCGAGGACATGACCGCATTGCGGGTGCGCCCACCTGACGACTATGTCGGCGTCGTCGAGTCGATCGACGAGATAGCCAAGGACGTGGCCGCATTGCTGGCCGACGGCAAGGCGTACCGGCTCGACGACGACATCTACGCCACTACCTCCGGCAGCGGACACTTCGGTTACGAGTCCCGTTATTCCATCGAGGAAATGTTGCAGTACTTCGCCGAACGTGGCGGCGACCCGGATCGGCCTGGCAAGCGCGATCGACTTGACGCGTTGTTGTGGCGCGGTCGTCGCGAAGGCGAGCCGTATTGGGATTCGCCGGTCGGCGAAGGCAGGCCGGGCTGGCACATCGAATGTTCGGTGATCGCCCGCAACCGGCTCGGCATGAGCTTCGACGTTCAGGCCGGCGGCTCGGACCTGCGCTTTCCGCATCATGAACACTCGGCTGCGCACGCCGAAGCGTTGACCGGCGAATGGCCATTCGCCCGGCACTACCTGCACACCGGCATGATCGGGTTGGACGGCGAGAAGATGAGCAAGTCCAGGGGAAACCTGGTGTTCGTCTCCAAGCTGCGCGGCGCGCACGTGGACCCGATGGCCATCAGATTGGCGCTGCTGGACGGGCACTACCGGGCCGACCGGGAGTGGACGGGCGGCCGCCTGCCGTCGGCGGAGAAGCGACTGGACAGGTGGCGGCGGGCGGTCCGCGTCGAAGCGGGACCGGACGGACAAGCGCTGCTCGACTTGGTCCGGGACCGGCTCGCGGATGACCTAGACACCACCGGCGCGATCAGTGCCGTGGATCGGTGGGCCACCCAGGCCCTGGAACATCACAGCGGATCAGGTGACCGCACCACACCCGCCCTGGTCGCCAACACTGTCGACGCATTGCTGGGCATCAAACTGATCTGAGGCAGTGCCAGAACCGCACCGCACAGAACGGCACCGCACATAACGGCAGTGCCAGAACGGCAGCGCCAGAACGGCAGCGCCAGAACGGCACCCCCAGAACGGCAGTGCCAGAACGGCACCGCAAGAACCGCACCGCACAGAATGGCCGCGGGCTATCTGGCTCTGATCACCGCGGCATGCCGCCGTTCTGAACCCGCGTCGGCGCGGTGACCTGGTCGGCATCGGTCGAGTGCCGAACCGAGATCAAATCCACCACGATCGCGGTGACGTTGTCGTGGCCACCGTTGGAATTGGCCCGCCGGACCAGTTCCTCGGCCGCCTCCTGCGGATCCGTCACGTCGTGCAGCACCTGGGCGATCTCGGCGTCGTCGACCTCTCCAGTCAGCCCGTCCGAACACACCAGAAATCTCTCGTGCGCCTCCGGCGGAAACACCCAGACGTCGGCGGCCGGTGCCGGCTCCGAGCCCAGCGAGCGCGTCACGACGTTGCGCCGTGGGTGGAAACGGGCTTCCTCGCGGGTCAGTTGCCCGGCTGAGACGAGTTCCTGCACCTCGGAATGGTCCACGGTCAGCTGGCTCAGCATCCCGCCGGCGAATCGGTACACGCGCGAGTCACCGACGTTGAAGACCGCCCAGTGATCCGTCCCAGCCGCCGACACGACAGCGATCCCGGCAAGAGTCGTGCCCATTCCCAACCGGTCACCGCGTTCGGCGCCCGCTTTCAGGATTACCTCGTTCGCCCGCCAGATCGCGGTGGTGATGTCTTCGGCGCGCAATGGCTCGAGTTCAGTCACCTGGCGTAGCGCGCCGACGGCGAGATCGCTGGCGACCTCGCCAGCAGCATGTCCACCCATCCCGTCGGCGACGACGTACAGCCCCTCGGTTGCCCAATAGCTGTCCTCGTTCAGCTGCCGGATCCGGCCGACGTCGGTTGCCGATCCCCAGTTCAGCTCGAGCATTCCTCAGCTGCCTCGTCCCCGGGTCGTGTCGGGACCGCGGCGCTCAGACGCCGGTCCCGACTGTGAAGTGGCCTTGTCGATGGACTTCGGAGTGTATTGCCCGACCAGTGGCGCGGCATCGATTACAGCAGATTCGTTCGCCGAATCGTCCCGGACTTCACGCGCAGGTCATCCTCATCCGCAGGCCTACATGGAGATCCGCAGGCCTACATGGAGCCGGGCGGGCCACCGCGGTCCCGGCGCCTCAGATACCGTTCGAACTCCTTGGCGATCGTCTCGCCGCTGGCCTCGCGCAGCTCGCCGGCGTCGTCGCGTTCCTCCAGGTTGCGGATGTACTCGGCGACGTCGGAATCCTCTTCGGCCATTTCGTCGACCAGCTTCTGCCATTCATCGGACTGAGCCGGCAGTTCGCCGAGCGGCACCGCGATGTCCAGCACCTCTTCCACTCGATGCAGCAGCGCGAGGGTCGCTTTGGGATTCGGCGGCTGCGACACGTAATGCGGCACCGCCGCCCAGAAGGAGATGGCCGGGATGCCGACAGCGACGCAGGCGTCTTGCAGCACCCCGACGATGCCGGTCGGTCCCTCGTAACGGGAGGTGTCCAAGCCGTACTGAGCGGCGCTGTCATTGTCATACGAGGTACCGGTAACCGGCGTCGGCCGGGTATGTGGAGAATCGGACAACAGCGCGCCGAGGGTGACCACGCACCGAATGTCCAGCGCTCGGATGATCTCCAGCAACTCGTCGCAGAACGAGCGCCAGCGCATGTTCGGCTCGATGCCGCGGACCAGAACGAGGTCGAACTCGGCCCCGGCCGGACGGCATACCGACAACCGGGTGGTCGGCCAGCTGATCCGGCGTGTGACTCCGTCCACGAGGCTCACAGTGGGCCGGTTGACCTGGAAGTCGTAGTAGTCGTCCGGGTCCAGTTCCGCCAATGGGCGAGCGTCCCAAAGCAGCTCCAAATGCTCGATCGCCCCGGTTGCGGCATCGCCGGCGTCGTTCCAGCCTTCGAAGGCCGCGACGAGAACCGGGTCGGTAAGGTCCGGCCAGTCCTCGCGATCTGTCATTGGTCCAGCCTACGGCTCGCCGCCCGGCGTACGCGGCATATGGGTGGCTCAAAGGGCCGCGCGCCCCCGGTAAACTCGGCAGGTGCCTTTAGATCCTGCTCAGAGCCCATTTCTCACCGCCCTTACCGAGCGTGTTCTGGTCAGCGACGGTGCCATGGGAACGATGCTCCAAGCAGCTGATCTGAGCCTGGACGACTTCGAGGGTCTCGAAGGTTGCAACGAGATCCTGAACGTCAGCCGCCCCGACGTGGTCGCCTCGGTGCACGACGCCTACTTCGCAGTGGGTGCTGACGCCGTGGAGACAAATACGTTCGGGGCCAACTGGGCCAACCTCGCCGAGTACGACATCGAGGATCGGATCTTCGAGCTTGCCCAGGCCGGTGCAGTGATCGCCCGCGAGTCCGCAGACCGGCATTCGACAGCCGACCGGCCGCGGTTCGTGCTCGGCTCGATCGGGCCGGGCACCAAGCTGCCGACCCTCGGCCACGTGCCGTTCAGCAAGCTGCGCGACGCCTACTACCAGCAGTCAGCCGGGCTCATCGAGGGCGGCGCCGACGTACTGCTGGTGGAGACGTCACAAGATCTGCTGCAGACCAAGGCCGCGATCATCGGGTCGAAGCGCGCATTGTCCGACGCGGGCAAGAAGCTGCCGATCATCGCGCACGTAACGGTGGAAACGACGGGCACGATGCTGCTCGGCTCGGAGATCGGCGCGGCCCTTACTGCGTTGGAACCGCTGGGCATCGATCTGATCGGGCTGAACTGCGCCACCGGGCCTGCCGAGATGAGTGAGCACCTGCGCTACCTGTCCCAGCACGCCGAAATCGGCATCTCCGTGATGCCCAACGCCGGACTGCCGCAGCTCGGCAAGGACGGGGCGGTTTACCCGTTGTCGTCCGGCGAGCTGGCCGATGCTCTGGCCTCCTTCGTCACGGAGTTCGGTACCGGTCTGGTCGGCGGGTGCTGCGGCACCACACCCGAGCACATCCGTCAGGTCGCCGAGCGGGTCGCCGACCTTCGACCGGCTCGGCGTCGCTCGATCGCCGAAGCGTCCGTCGCATCGCTGTACGCCTCGGTGCCCTTCCGGCAGGACGCGTCGGTGCTGATGATCGGCGAACGCACCAACTCCAACGGTTCCAAAGCTTTCCGGGACGCCATGCTCGAAGGCGACTTCGACAAGTGCGTCGAGATCGCACGCTCCCAGACCAGGGACGGTTCGCACCTGCTGGATGTCTGTGTCGATTACGTGGGCCGCGACGGTGCCATCGACATGCGCGAGATCGCCGGACGATTCGCGACCGCGTCCACCCTGCCGCTGGTGCTCGACTCCACCGAGCCAGAGGTGATCGAGGCCGGCCTGGAGATGCTCGGTGGCCGCTGCACGATCAACTCCGTCAACTTCGAGGACGGTGAAGGCCCGGAAAGTCGGTTCGCCAGGGTGATGCCCATCATCCGGGAGCACGGAGCCGCGACGGTTGCCCTGACCATCGACGAAGAGGGCCAGGCGCGAACGGCTGAGAAGAAGGCGGCGATCGCGCACCGCCTCATCACGACACTCACCGAACAGTGGGGGATGAGCGAGAGCGACATCCTCGTTGACTGCCTGACGTTCACGTTGGCCACCGGTCAGGAGGAGAGCCGCCGCGACGCCCTGGAAACCATCAAGGGCATCCAGCAGATCAAGGCCCAGCATCCGGACGTCCAGACCACGCTGGGACTGTCGAACGTGTCCTTCGGCCTGAACCCCGCAGCACGTCAGGTGCTGAACTCGGTCTTCCTGCACGAATGCGAGCAGGCCGGGCTCGACTCGGCGATCGTGCACGCGTCGAAGATCCTGCCGATGTCCAAGATCGCCGATGACCAGCGCGAGGTGGCCTTGGACCTGATCTACGACCGGCGCCGACCGGCGTCCGGCGAAGAGGATTCCTACGACCCGCTGCAACGATTCCTGCAACTGTTCGAAGGGGTCTCGGCACAGTCCTCGGCCGCGTCCCGCGCCGAGGAACTGGCCCTGCTGCCGCTGGAGGAACGGCTGCAGCGTCGCATCATCGACGGCGAGCGCAACGGGTTGGAGGCCGACTTGGACGCCGCACTGGAAAACCAGCCGGCGTTGGAGATCATCAACAGCACGTTGCTGTCCGGGATGAAGACGGTCGGTGAGCTGTTCGGCTCCGGCCAGATGCAGCTTCCGTTCGTTCTGCAGTCCGCCGAGGTCATGAAGACGTCGGTGGCCTACCTCGAACCGCATATGGAGAAGGCCGACGCGGGTGGCAAGGGCACGATTGTTCTCGCCACCGTCAAGGGCGACGTACATGACATCGGCAAGAACCTGGTGGACATCATCCTGTCCAACAACGGGTACACCGTCGTGAACATCGGCATCAAGCAGCCGATCGGCGCGATCCTCGAAGCCGCCGAGGAACACCAGGCTGACGCCATCGGGATGTCCGGTTTGCTGGTGAAGAGCACCGTCGTCATGAAGGAAAACCTGCAGGAGATGAACTCCCGCGGGATCGCGGAGCGGTTCCCGGTGATGCTGGGAGGAGCCGCATTGACACGCGGCTACGTCGAGCAGGACCTCACGGAACTGTTCGAGGGCGACGTTCGATACGCCCGGGACGCCTTCGACGGATTGCGATTGATGGATGCTGTGATGGCGGCCCGCCGTGGTGGCGTCGCGACCGGCGTGAACGGACCGGATGACACCAAGCTGTCCGAGGACGAGGCGCGCAAGCTCGCAGAGCGCAAATCTCGCCGGGAACGCTCGCTGCGGATCGCCGAGGAAAGGCGCGCGGCGGAAGCCGCCGAGGAGGCGACCCTGCCGGCCAGGTCCGATGTCGCCACCGATCTGCCGGTTCCGGTTCCGCCGTTCTGGGGTTCTCGGGTCATCAAGGGGATCGCGCAGGCCGAATACGCGGCAATGCTCGACGAGCGCGCGACGTTCATGGGTCAGTGGGGATTGCGCGGCGCGCGTGGCGGCAACGGGCCTTCGTACGAGGAACTGGTCGAGACCGAAGGGCGACCGCGGTTGCGTTACTGGTTGGACCGTTTCCAGACCGAAGGTGTCCTGGAAGCAGCCGTGGTGTACGGCTACTTCCCGTGCGTCAGTGAAGGCGACGACCTGGTTGTGCTGCACGACGACGGCTCTGAACGAACCCGCTTCACCTTCCCGCGGCAGCGTCGCGAACGTCGGCTGTGCTTGGCCGATTTCTTCCGGCCGCGTGAGTCCGGTGAGATCGATGTCGTCGGTTTCTCCGTGGTCACGGTCGGGGAGCGGATCAGCGAGTTCACGCACACGTTGTTCGAAGCCAACGCCTATCGCGACTACCTCGAGGCGCACGGGCTGTCGGTCCAACTGACCGAGGCTCTCGCCGAGTACTGGCATCGGCGCATCCGGCAGGAGTTGCGCCTGCCCGACGGCACAACCGCGGCAGCCGAGGACTCGGACAACATCGAGGACTTCTTCAAGCTGGGCTACCGAGGCGCGCGTTACTCACTCGGCTACGGTGCGTGCCCCGATCTGGAGGATCGCGCCAAGATCGTGGAGTTGGTACAGCCCGAGCGGATCGGGGTGAAGCTGTCCGAGGAGTTCCAGCTGCACCCGGAACAGTCGACGGACGCGATCGTCGTGCACCATCCCGCGGCAAAGTACTTCAATACGTGAGCGCGCCGCAGCAGCTCACAGATCTCACCTCGAAACCGCTTGCACTCGCCGCGGTTCTCTGGGATCTCGACGGCACCCTGGTCGACACCGAGCCGTATTGGATAGCGGCCGAGTATCGGCTCGTCGAGTCTTTCGGCGGTGAGTGGAACGACACGCACGCCCACGCGTTGGTCGGCAACCCGTTGCTGGTGTCGGCCGAATACATCCGCCAGCACGGCGGTGTCGACCTGTCACCGGAGGAGATCGTTCAGCGACTGCTGGACGAGGTCGTGATCCAGACGAGGCAGCACACCTCATGGATGCCCGGCGCCCGATCGCTGCTGGCTGAACTCGCCGCTGCCGAGGTGCCGTGCGCAATGGTGACGATGTCGTACCAGTCGCTGGCGAGGGCTGTTGCCGATCAGTTACCGGACGGCACCTTTCAGACGCTGGTCACCGGCGATCAGCTGGCCAACGGCAAGCCCCATCCCGAGGCCTACCTGACGGCAGCCGCCAGGCTTGGTGTTGACCCAGCCGCCTGCGTGGCTATCGAGGACTCGCCGACCGGCGTTGCGTCGGCCGAAGCGGCAGGCTGCACGGTGTTGGCGATCCCGAATCAGGTCGAGATTCCTCCTGCGCCAACCCGGACGATCGCGCCGACCCTGGCAGGCTTGACGATCGCCGATCTCGCAGCGCTGGTCGCCGATCGCCCGCGTCGGGGCTAGCTAGTTCGTCAGCGCTAGTAGATCGTCGGCGCTAGCTAGACCACGGGCTCGACGACCGGTTCCGGTACCGACCTCGTTGCTGTCAGAGTCGCCAGCGCATCGGACGGGAACGGCGGCGGGGTGCCGCCCTTGGCCGGGCACAGTGCCTGATACGAGCACCAGTCACACAGCCGGGATTCGTTCGGCCGGAAATCGCCGGTGCTCGCCGCCTTCGCGATCGCCTTCCAGATCGCGTGCAGGGTGTTCTCGAATCGTGCCAGTTCCTCAGCGTCCGGCTGATAGCTGAGCGTGTCGGAATCGGCAAGGTACATCAGGCGCAACTGCCTGGGCACCACTCCGCGGATACGCCACAGCACCAACGCGTAGAACTTCATCTGAAACAGCGCTTTGGCCTCGAACGCCTCACGCGGGATGGACCCGGTCTTGTAGTCCACCACCCGGATGTCGCCGGCAGCGGTGATATCGAGGCGGTCGACGTAGCCGCGCAGCCGCAAGCCGTCGAGCACCACCTCGACGAGTTCCTCACGGCCGGCCGGTTCGAGCCGCTGAGGATCCTCCAGGCTGAAGTAGTTGGCGACCAGCCCCCGCGCAGATTCCAGCCAATCGGCCAGTTGCTGGCCGTCGGCGTCCTCGGCGAACAGGCCGGACAACTCGGGGTTCTCCTCGACCAGTCGCTGCCATTCGGCCTCGACGGTGGCCTGCGCCGCCTCGACAGTGCGATCGGCGGCCTCGAAGTCGTAGAGATGCTCCAGCACCGCGTGCACGACGGTGCCGCGGGTCGCGTCCCGGGTGGGCTGTTCGGGGAGCCGATCGATGCTCCTGAAGCGGTAGAGCAGCGGGCAGGTCTTGAAGTCAGACGCCCTGGACGGTGATAGCGAACCCAGCACGACAGCAGGCAGCGGCTCGGCTTCGTTTCCGGCGCCGAGTGCCGCCTCGCCCGAGGCGGAAACGGTCGTTGATTCGGTCATGGCCCGAGACTAACCAGCGACACCGACAGTTCCGCCAAGCGTGCCGTGTCGCGCGGGCGGTCAGAGCCAGCTCAGGCGCTTAACCGGCCAGACGATCGCGAATGCCCGTCCCACGATGGAAGACTTCGGCACCGTGCCGAACATCCGGGAATCCAGCGAGATACAGCGGTTGTCGCCCATCATGAAGTACCTGCCGGCCGGGACCGTGACCGGTCCGAAGTCGGTGGTGCCATGGCAGGACGCGTTCACGTACGGCTCCACGAGGGCCTTGTCGCCGACGTACACCCGCCCGCCGTGCGCGCTCACCACGTCGCCGGGCAGGCCGATCACGCGCTTGATGAGTTCCTTGTCCTCGGCCGGTACGTTGGGCGGCCGGTCGAACACCACGACATCGTCGCGAGAAACCTTGCCGAATCGGTAGGACAGCTTGTCGACAACCACCATGTCGTCGTTGCAGCCGTCGCAGCCGTGCAAGGTCGGCTCCATCGACCCGGACGGGATGTAGAACGACGCGAGTACGAACAACCGCAGCAGCAGGACCAGAATGACAACCACAGCGATCCGGACGACCGACCGCAGTACCGAGGGCCCGCGCCGATGCAATGACTTGTGGTGCCGATGTGTCTCCCCGGCCGGCAGGCTCACCGGGCGGGCGTCGGGAAGGCCCGCGCTGAGGGCATGTGAACCCGAATGCGAGCCGGAATGGGGCGCCGCGAGGGCCGCGTGCGAGCCCGACTGGGCGGCAAGGTCTGATCCCGCGGACGGATCGGTAGCGCGGGCCGGGCGCTTGTCCCGCCTGCGGGCAGCAACCTGTGCCTCGATCAGGGACCGGAGGTCGAGTTCGGAGGTATGCGCAGTGCCGTCGATGTCCTCGCTCGGTTCCGGCACGTCAGGAAGGCTAATCGGTATGCCAATCTCCTCGGTGCCAACCACACTCATCAGATCGGCAACAGCGCGGCGATCCGTAGGATGACTTCGTGACCAACCCCAACCGGCCGGCGGCCAACCCCAGGCCGGCCGAGGATCGTCCCGCGCTCGGCGGACGCCTGATCCGGCTTGGATCGGCCTTCGGCGTACCTATCTTCGTCACGCCCAGCTGGCTACTGGTCGCAGTCTTCGTGACTGTGAGCTATTCGGGATTTCTGCGTGATCAGGTGCGCGGCCTCTCGGTTGGCGGGGCGTACCTGCTGGGCGCCGTCTACGCGGTCGCCCTGGCAGCGTCGGTGCTCGCCCACGAACTCGGCCATACGGTGGTCAGCCGAGCCGTTGGGCTACCGGTGCGCCGGATCGTCGTATTCCTGCTCGGCGGAGTGTCCGAGATCGACGGACAGGCCGAACGCCCGCGCGACGAGTTCGCGATCGCGGCTGCGGGTCCGGCGGTATCGGTTGCCCTGGCGGCGGGTTGCTGGGCGGCCAGCCTCATCCCGCCGAACGCCACCAGCGTGCAGGTGCTGCTCAATCTGCTGGCCTGGAGCAACCTTGTAGTTGCGGTCTTCAACGTGCTGCCCGGTCTGCCGCTGGACGGGGGACGGCTGGTGCAGGCGCTGATCTGGATGTTGGGCAAGTCCCGGCAGGACGGCGTGATCGCCGCGGCTTGGTGCGGCCGCGGTGTTGCCGTGCTGGTGGCCTTGGCGGTGTTCGCGGGCAATGCGGCGATCAGCCGGAACCGGCCTACCGACCTGTCGATGATCGGTGCGACCGCGATGGGGTTCGCTGTGGCGGCCTTCCTCTGGTTCGGCGCGAGCCAAGCGCTGCGGGTGGCAGGTATCGGTCGCCGCGCCGCCGGTCTGGAACTGGGGCACTTGATTCGGCCCGCGGTCTACCTGCCGTCGGCGACGCCGATCTCCGAGGCGGTCCGGCGGGTGGCCGAATCGCGGGCCGCGGGGATCGTGGTGGTCGATGCCGACGGCCGCAGTCG
Source organism: Jatrophihabitans sp. (assembly GCA_036488285.1). Lineage (GTDB taxonomy): Bacteria > Actinomycetota > Actinomycetes > Mycobacteriales > Jatrophihabitantaceae > Jatrophihabitans_A. The sequence goes on from DASXHV010000193.1 coordinate 10,321, forward strand.
CGGCATCGTTCAGGAGGCGGCGATAGCGGGCCTGGACAACGCTCGCCGTCCGTGGGCCACCGTGGCCGATGTGTCGGCTTCCCTGGTGCCCGGCATGGTGCTGTCCGACACGTTGAACGGGACGGACCTGCTTGCTGCCGTCCAGGCCCATCCCGCCACCGAGTACCTGGTGATCGGCGCGGATGGCATCAGCCGAGGAGTCATCGCCGCGGCCGACCTGGCCCGCGCGCTGGGGCTGCGATACGCCTGAGTTACTGCCTTCATCGCCTAGCCTCGCCTAGCCGTCGCCTAACTTGCCCAACCTTGCCTAACCTTGCCTATCGTCCGGTGCTCGACCTTCAGTGCTCGACCATCAGTGCTCGACTTTCGCAAACCGACTCACCAAGATTGGTATCGATTACCTGTGCCCGCAGACGTCAACGCCGCTGATCCCAGCGCCGAACCCGATCAAGCCCTGAACCCGTTCCGGGCGGGCGACCGGGTCCAGCTCACCGATCCCAAGGGCCGGCTGCACACGGTCACGCTCGAGGCGGGCAAGGAGTTCCACACCCATCGAGGTGCCATCCAGCACGACGATCTGATCGGTCGCCAGGAAGGCATCGTGGTCTTTTCCACTGCGGGTACCGGGTATCTGGCATTGCGGCCGCTACTGACCGATTACGTGTTGTCGATGCCACGCGGTGCGGCGGTGATCTACCCGAAGGACTCGGCCCAGATCGTGGCCCAGGGCGATATCCATCCCGGCGCCCGGGTGCTGGAGGCGGGCGCCGGGTCCGGTGCGCTGACCTGTTCGCTGCTGCGCGCGGTCGGACCGGGCGGCCAGGTGATCTCCTACGAGCGGCGCGAGGACCATCTCGAACACGCGCGCCGCAACGTCGACACGTTCTTCGGATCAGCGCCGGACAACTGGGACCTGCGGCATGCCGACATCGCGGCACACCCGGCCACCGAAACCGTCGACCGGGTCATTCTGGACATGCTGTCGCCCTGGGAGGTGCTGCCGACCGTGAGCGCGGCGCTTCGTCCCGGCGGCGTGCTGGTGGGTTATGTGGCCACCACCACACAGCTTTCCCGCCTCGTGGAGGGCCTGCGCGACGGCGGCGGATACACCGAACCGCATGCCTGGGAATGCATGGTGCGCAACTGGCATGTCGTTGGCCTGGCGGTCCGCCCGGATCACCGGATGCAGGGCCACACCGCGTTCCTGGTCACCGCGCGCCGGCTGTCTCCCGGCGTGATCGCACCGACCCGACAGCGCCGGCCGGCCAAGGCCGCTGAGCTCGACGAAGCCTTCGGGGCAGCCGCACCTGCTGAGATCGGCGGCGAGTTGGCTGACGGCCGGAAACCGTTTCGGCCCCTACTGCCCTAGCAACCGCCCCTAGCAACCGCCCCTAGAACCGCCGCAGTAAGCGGGCTCAGGCGTCCGGTCCGGCGATGGTCACACCGTCGGCAGAGCGCGCGACGTGAATGCAGTTGCCGGGACATTCCTTTGCCGAATCGATGACATCCAGGCGCAGGGTGGACGGGACCTCGACGCGTTCACCGGCCGCCAGTTTGAGGTCACCGGAACCGTCCTTGACGTAGGCAAGGCCGTCGACATCGAACTCGAACACCTCGGGCGCGTATTGCACGCACAAACCGTCACCGGTGCACAGGTCCTGCTCGATCCACACCTCGAGCTTTTCGGTGGTGCTGTCTGACACTGTTTCCCGTCCTTAGGCCCTTAAACCGTCCGGCGACCAGCAAGCCGCATCGCTCACGCGAGTTCAGCTGTAACCGATAGGTAATCAAACACCAGCGTAGATGCCTCTGGATTTCACGCTGCGTGTGTAGGGTGATTTTCGAGCGGGTTAAGAGTTTTCAGCCGGTGCTGAGTGAACCCATCGGAGGGATAGGCAGATGGCCGACGAGTCCAGTAGCGAACGCGGCGCGCCTCGCGAGTCCGCCCGCCCGAGCGCGGCCGAATTGGCCTACGAAATCGAGATGCTGCGCGCTCGGGTCGCCGAATCGCCGCGCCAGCTGCGCGCATTGGAAGACCGACTGGTCGAGACGCAGGCTCGGGTCGCGTCCTTGACCGACCGCAACGACCGCTTGACCGACACGTTGCGCGACGCCCGCGATCAGCTCGTCACACTCAAGGAAGAGATCGACCGGCTGGCTCAACCACCGTCCGGCTACGGCGTGTTCCTCGAAGCGGTCGACGAGCACAGCGTCGACATCTTCACCGGCGGCCGCAAGCTGCGGGTCGCGGTCTCGCCCGAGGTCGGCGTCGACAAGCTCCGGCACGGCCAGGAAGTCATGCTCAACGAGGCGATGAACATCGTCGCCGCGCGCGGGTTCGAGAAGGCCGGTGAGGTCGTCACTCTCAAGGAGATTCTCGAGGACGGCGAGCGCGCTCTGGTGGTCGGGCACACCGATGAGGAGCGGATCGTCTATCTGTCGGACGAGTTGCGCAATTCCAAGATCCGCTCCGGCGATTCGTTGCTGATGGAGAGCCGATCGTCCTACGTATTCGAACGGATCCCGAAGAGCGAGGTCGAAGAACTTGTCCTGGAAGAAGTGCCGGACATCGACTACAGCGACATCGGTGGCCTGACCGGTCAGATCGAGCAGATCCGCGACGCGGTGGAGCTTCCGTTCCTGCATGCCGAGCTGTTCCGCGAGCACAAACTGCGGCCGCCGAAGGGGATCCTGCTGTACGGGCCGCCCGGCTGTGGCAAGACGCTGATCGCCAAGGCGGTCGCGAACTCGCTGGCCAAGCAGGTCGCGAAGGTCCGTGGCGAGAACGAGCGCGGCCGGTCCTACTTCCTTAACATCAAGGGTCCGGAGCTGCTGAACAAGTACGTCGGCGAGACCGAACGGCACATCCGGCTGGTGTTCCAACGCGCCAGAGAAAAGGCCAGTGAAGGCACCCCGGTGATCGTGTTCTTCGACGAGATGGATTCGATCTTCCGGACTCGTGGCTCGGGGGTGTCCTCCGACGTGGAGAACACCATCGTGCCGCAGCTGCTGAGTGAGATCGACGGTGTCGAGGGCCTGGAGAACGTCATCGTGATCGGTGCCTCCAACCGGGAGGACATGATCGATCCGGCGATCCTGCGGCCCGGCCGGCTGGACGTGAAGATCAAGATCGAGCGCCCGGACGCCGAAGCGGCCCGCGACATCTTCGCCAAGTACATCCTGACCGATCTGCCGATTCACGCCGATGATCTGGCCGAGCACGGTGGCTCTGCCCAGTCCACGGTGAACGCGATGATCCAGCACACCGTGGAGCGGATGTATTCCGAGATCGACGAGAACCGGTTCCTGGAGGTCACCTACGCCAACGGTGACAAGGAAACCCTGTACTTCAAGGACTTCAACTCCGGCGCAATGATCCAGAACATCGTCGACCGGGCCAAGAAGATGGCGATCAAGGATCTGCTGACTTCCAACCAGCGCGGTCTTCGGATGCATCATCTGCAGGCCGCCTGTGTTGACGAGTTCCGTGAGAACGAGGACCTGCCCAACACCACCAATCCCGATGACTGGGCGCGGATCTCCGGCAAGAAGGGGGAGCGGATCGTCTACATCCGCACCTTGGTGTCCGGGGCGAAGGGCAGCGACGCGGGGCGCGCGATCGACACGATCTCCAACACCGGCCAGTACCTGTAACCAACTCGCCGGGCTCTGCGTTTTGCGCCTTGAAGCTCCGGCCTAAGGCTCAGTCCGGCGACTCAAGGCGCAAAACGCGGTTTGGGGATGTGTTGGCACGCGCCGGCACGCGCCGCCACCCGCCGGCACCCCCTGTCAAGCGGGTCTGCTGATCTGTTGACAGCGGGGCGTCCGTCCACAGCGCTTGGGGGCAGGATCGGCGCATCGCAGACGATCGGGCGATGCGCGCGCTTCCCGATCAGGCTGACCGGCAATTCGGCGTGTTCACCGCTGCCTAGGCGATGAGGGCAGGTTGGAGCGCCTCTGCGATCAATCGGGCCGTGGCTGCCGGACGCCTGATTCGCCTGAGGCGTGGAGCGTTCGCCCTCCCATCCGATTGTTCGGCGCCGCACAAGGCAGCCCACAAGGCAGCCCACGAGGCAGTCCGTCGACAGTTGCTCTGCGAAGCCGTCGCCGCCGCGCTGTGCCTACCCGACGGAACCGTCACGCACCTTGCGGCAGCCGTGGCGCACGACCTTCCGATTCTCGCGACAGCCGAGGCCGTGCCGTGTCTGACCTTGCCGCCAGGCTTTCGAATCGCCGTTGCTGGTGTCCATCTTCATCGCGCCGTGCTACCCGGCTGGCAGTTCTCCCGGCACCACGTTGCCGTCTCGTCCGTTGCCAGAACCGTGCTGGATGTCAGCCGGGAACACGGGCTGGCATCCGGGCTGGTCATCGCCGACGCCGCTGCACATCGCGGCCAGTTGTGCCGAGCCGACCTCGAGCGCGTGCAGGCAACCCCGCGAGGCAGGGGGAGCGCGCCACACAATCGTCAGCTCATCGAGCTGCTGGAGCCCCGTACCGAATCCCCTCTGGAAACTCTGAGTCGCCTCGAACTGCGCAACTTCGGTCCAGCGCCCGAACCGCAGGTCGATCTCTGGTCGACCGACGGGCGCCACCTGGCGCGGGTCGACTTCTACTGGCGGGAACTGGGTTTGGTGGGGGAGGCCGACGGTCGTTCGAAGTACGACAGCGAAGCCGCACTGTGGAACGAGAAGCTGCGCCAGGACCGCCTCACCGCGCTCGGACTCGTGGTGATCCGTTGGAGCTGGGCGGACGCGGTTTGCCCGGCTCGGCTGCGCGAAATCGTGCTGCGGGGCATGTACCAGGCGCGCGTTCTGCGTGAATCGGGCGTTCATCCGCGAGCGGTAACCACTCCGGCACTCCGAAACGCGCTCCGAAACGCCGGGTGAGGCATCTTGAACCGGCGATTCACGGCGCGTTTCGCAGCCCACCAGCGCAGCGTATTTCGCCCACGCTTCGTACCTATTCTGGGACGTCGGCATAGGCTTGTCCTATGACGGTCTCGCACATCGGCAACGGCCACGGCATCCGCCCGGAAGCGGGCTGCGCATGACCGTGCGACGCGTCATGGGCACCGAGGTGGAATACGGCGTCAGCCTGCCCTCCAACCCGCACGCCAACGCCATGCTGCTGTCGGCACAGGTCGTCAACGGCTATGCCTCGTTGCTGCCAGGCGGCCGCCGGCGCCGTCCTGGCTGGGACTTCGAGGAGGAATCGCCGCTGCGCGACGCCCGCGGCTTCGACCTGTCAGGACCAAACAACGTCTCCGAGCAGTTCCTCGAGGACGAGGAGGACGCCGGCCTGGCCAATGTCGTGCTGCCCAACGGTGCCAGGCTCTACGTCGATCATGCTCACCCGGAATACTCCACGCCCGAGGTAACCTCCCCGCTGGACATCGTCCGATTCGACAAGGCGGGCGAGTTGGTGATGATCGCCGCCGGGCGGCAGGCCAGTGCGCTCAACGGCAACACGATCACGCTGTACAAGAACAACACCGACAACAAGGGTGTCTCCTACGGCGCCCACGAGAACTACCTGATGAACCGGCAGACGCCGTTCGCCTCCATCGTCACCCACCTCACGCCGTTCTTCGTCACGCGCCAGATCGTCTGCGGCGCCGGGCGGGTAGGCATCGGCCAGGACGGTCATCAGCACGGCTTCCAGGTCAGCCAGCGGGCGGACTTCTTCGAGGTCGAGGTCGGCCTGGAAACAACGCTGAAGCGCCCCATCATCAACACCCGCGACGAGCCGCACGCCGACGCCGAGAAGTACCGCCGGTTGCACGTGATTCTGGGCGATGCAAACCTGTCCGAGCTGTCCACGTTCCTCAAAGTCGGCACGACCTCCCTGGTGCTCGCAATGATCGAGGACCAATGGCTGACCGATGACTTGCGGATAGCCGAACCGGTGCGCGAACTGCGCAACGTCAGCCACGACCCGGGGCTGCGCAACACTGTCCGATTGTCCGACGGGCGCACCATCACCGCTATCGAGGTCCAGACCGAATACCTCGACCGAGCCCGCAAGTACGTCGATGACCGGTACGGCAGCGACGCCGACGCTCAGACCATGCAGGTGCTCACCGAGTGGGAGTCCGTGCTGACCAGGCTCGCCGAGGATCCGATGCTGCTGGCAGGCGAACTGGACTGGGTTGCCAAGCTGCGATTGCTGAACGGTTTCCGCGAGCGGGACGGCCTGGACTGGTCCTCGCCGCGGCTGCATGCCGTTGACCTGCAGTACGCCGACATCCGACCCGACCGCGGTCTGTACAACCGACTGGTCAACCGCGGTTCGATGCGCACGCTCATCGAACCGGCCGATGCTCAGACGGCCATGAACTCGCCACCAGAGGACACCCGCGCCTACTTCCGCGGCGAGTGCCTACGCCGCTATCCGGAGTCGGTGGCAGCCGCGTCGTGGGATTCGGTCATCTTCGATGTTGGCCGCCAGTCACTGGTCCGCGTTCCGACGATGGAACCGTTACGCGGCACCAAGGCGCACGTAGCCGAGCTGCTCGACCGGTGCCCGTCCGCCCAGGCGCTGGTCGACGAACTACTCGGAAAATAGCGGCCTCCGGCGCCGGTTATCCCGCAACACGTCCCGTCAGCGGGGTATGTCGCGCGGGCGCAGGCGCTGGCCTACTAGTGTCGGTTGAGTACCCACTGCGGCGGTGGGGGCGCGGAGGAGACCATGGCAAGTCATGAAGGCGGGCAGACCCGTCCGGCAAAGCAGCGCGAGAACGACACCGAGGCGGTAGACGAAGCCACCAGCGATGTCGCCGAGCGCCACGAAAAGCTCACCGATGACGTCGACGCGATCCTTGACGACATCGACGAGGTCCTCGAGACCAATCCCGAAGACTTCGTGCGCAGCTTCGTTCAGAAGGGCGGGGAATGACGTACGCGGTTAGGGGTGGCCGGCGCGGTCGCGGGGTAACCGGATGAGCCGGGAAGAACCCCGCGGCCTGCTTCGATACGCAACCGACCCTGGCTCGTCGTCGTTCGTCCAGTTCGTCTCGGCGGCTGCGGCTGACCTGCTGCCTGGCCGGATGACCGGTACCGACCCGGCGGCGCCGATCCCGCACGCAACCACGATCGTGGCGGCGAACTTCGCAGACGGTGTCATCATGGCCGGCGACCGCCGGGCGACGATGGGAAACTTGATCTCGCAGCGCGACATCGAGAAAGTCTTCGCCGCTGACGACCTCTCACTCGTCGGAATCGCGGGCGCCGCTGGGATCGCCATCGAACTGGTCCGGTTGTTCCAGGTCGAGCTCGAGCACTACGAGAAGATCGAAGGCACCTCGCTCACCCTGGACGGCAAGGCCAACCGGCTCGCAACCATGATCCGCGGCAACCTGGGTGCCGCGATGCAGGGACTTGCGGTCGTGCCGCTGTTCGCAGGCTACGACTCCGACATCGCCGAGCCGGCGCAGGCCGGTCGGATCTACAGCTACGACGTCGCAGGGGGCCGCTACCCCGAGCGGTACTACCACTCGGTGGGTTCGGGTTCGGTGTTCGCAAAGAGCGCGCTGAAGAAGTTGTGGCGACCCGGGCTGACCGAGGATGAGGCGGTGAGCGTGGTCGTCGAAAGCCTCTACGACGCAGCGGATGACGACTCAGCCACCGGCGGCCCGGACCTCACCCGTCAGATCTACCCGGTCGTCTACGCCGCCACCGCCGATGGCGCGCGCCGGATCTCCGATGCCGCGCTGGACGTCGTGGTCCGCGACGTCTTGGATCGCCGCAGTGCCGCACCGGGCTCCTAGCCCCCAGTCCAGACCGCCGATTGGCCGAAAAGAGTCGGAGTAGCCATGTCGATGCCGTTCTACGCCTCCGCCGAACAGATCATGCGGGACCGATCGGAGTACGCCCGCAAGGGCATTGCCCGCGGCGGCAGCGTCGTCGTGCTGACCTACGTCGACGGCGTGGTGTTCGTCGCGGAGACCCGCAGCTCCACCCTCCACAAGGTGTCGGAGATCTATGACCGGATCGGCTTCGCAGCGGTCGGCAAGTACAACGAGTTCGAGAATCTCCGGGTGGCCGGCATCCGGTTGGCAGACCTACGTGGCTACTCCTACGACCGGCGCGACGTGACGGCCCGGGCGCTGGCCAACGCATACGCGCAGACCCTGGGCAGCATCTTCACCGAACAGCAGAAGCCTTACGAGGTGGAACTGTGCGTCGCCGAGGTCGCCGCAACCGCTGCCGACGATCAGCTGTACCGGCTTGCCTACGACGGGACCATCGTGGACGAGCCCGACTTCATGGTGATGGGCGGCCAGGCCGAGACGGTCGCGACCGCGGTCAAGAATGCGTTCCGGCCGGCTCTGCCACTCGATGAGGCCGTCACTCTCGCAGTGTCTGCGTTGGCATCGGTAACTCCGGAAGGCGGCGCACCTCGCACCCTGACGCCTGACCGCCTCGAGGTCGCTGTCCTGGACCGCAACCGTGGCAAGCGGAAGTTCCGTCGGATCGCCGGCGCCGCACTGGCCAGCCTGCTGCCGGAGCCCGCCGCGGAAGAACCGGGGGCTGACGAGTCGGGGGCTGACGAGTCGGGGGCGATGTCGGCGCCCCCTGCAGCCGACACCGCAGAAACGCCTGGCGCGGACACCCCCGAGACGCCCGGCGCAACGGGCGATGACAGTGGCGATCCGCACGGGTCGGCACCGCCCACCCAGACCGACGGGGCCGGCGGCAACGGGGCCGGCGGCGATGCACCCACTGCGGGCGACGTCTCGGATGGCTCGCCGGACACCGACTAGCGCTGGCTGGCGCTCGCCGGAGGGGACAAGCGACCACTGGCGCTCGCCGGACGCCGACTAGCGATCACTGGCGTCGATCAACGCTGATCAGGGGACGGGAACGGCCCGCAGGACCACCGGCCCCACGGTCGGATCCAACTCGGTGGACTGATTCACCCCGGCCGGCGTGATCACATCCATCGCCTTGGGAACGGTTGCCGGATTGACCGCGCAGATCGGTGATGTCGCGGTGGCCGAGCACACGCCGAAGGTGTACGGGCCCGCCGTCGGTGTCCAGCTTCGCGCCTGGTCCGGGGCCGAACCCTCTTGCCCGGTAAGGGAAACAGCGAACGACCATCCTGTTGTCGGCGTACCGAACTGGGCAGCCGGTACCGCGATGGTGATCGTCTTGGTCAGTGTCGAGGAGACCACAGCCGGCGCCGGACCGACCCCGTCACCGGACGCGTTCACCCAGATCGGCGCAGCGAAACCCTGCACCTGCAGGCGTTGGCTCCATGCGTCGGCCGGGGCGATCGAGTAGTTGAAACTCGGGTATGCCGCGGCGGTGGAGCTGCCGCCGGTCGGGGTGTGTACGTAGATGTCGAGCAGTTGCGCCCCGATGGTGTTGCCGAAGGTCGGCTGCAGGTCGCGCAGCGTTGTCCGCAGGTACACCGTGTCCGTGGTGGTCAGCACTTGGAACCGGGTGATGTCGAACGATCCCGGTGTGAAGTCGGCGGCCGTCGGGTAGGTGTACGTGCCTGGTCCGTTGTCATCCCCGGCCGGATCGGTGACGTCGAGCACGGTGCTGCCGCCGACCAGGTCGCCCACCACGGATACCTGCGCCGTGCCGGTCGAACCGTCCTTTGCGGTGGCGGCAACCGTGATCACGTTCGTACCGAAGCCGACCGGCACGGTCGCGGAGAACGTCCCGTCAGCACCGACCACGCTGCTCACCGACGCGCCGGCCATACCGGTGTCGGTGTCGGACACGCCGATTGCGATGGACGCGCCTGGTGTGCTGGTCCCGGTGACCGTTGTGCTGGTTCCGGACACGCTGCTGCCCGAGGCCGGCGCGGTGATGGTCACCGGCGCCGTTCCGGGCGGTGCGTGCCGGACGTAGCGGTTGGCGACCACGGCCGGTTGGTCCGTGATCCGTCCGGTGCCCAGGTCGGTGACCAGCCGCAACCGCTGCGCTTGCGCCCAGGTGAGCGGCGAGGCCGATCCGGCGGCCTGCCCGTCGACGAAGCCGATGGATGCTGTGGTGGGCGCGGTGCCGAACGGCGACGCGGCCAGGTTGGGGTCCTCCCAGACCTGTTCGGGGACCAGCCCGACTCCGGAGGCGGATTTGAGCATGAAGTCGAGCTGACTTGCCGCTGATCCAGTCTGCCCAGTTGCGATAGCCGATTCCGCGCGTTCTCCGGACAGCACCGGCCACAAGTGTCCGGTCCCGACGTTGGACGGCGGCCATGGCGCGCCCGGCACCGGGCAGGACGTCTGGCTTGGCTGGTAGCAGTCACCGTAGCCATCGGCGCTGCCGGCTGCTGCCGAGGTGCCGTAGCGGTAGTAGCCGGTGCCGGTGGGGGTGGTGACGGCAATCTGCTTGTCCAGGACCGCGAGGGAATTGCGGTACACCGGGTCGGCCGGCGACAGTTCGCCGAGTCGGACCAACTCCTGGAAGCCGCCGTCTACCACGGCGCGCTGATCGACGCTGCCCGGTCCGCCGTTGCCCAGGCCATAACTGATGTTCGCGTTCGGATCGCCGGTCTTGGACAGCCGGATGAAGTACGGCGAGGAGCTGTACGGCCCGGTGCTGGTGACCGTCCAGGACTTGATGCTGCGCTGGAAGGTGTCGGCCACAGCCTGGTACAGCTGCGCATCGACCACATCATGCTGCTGCCTGGCGATTGCCGAGGCCGCAGTCAGGCCGGCGATCTCCGCGGCGATGGTGGACGGTGAGTACCCGGATTGTTCCTCCCACCGCTCGACGCCGAAGGACGGTCCGTGCGCGACGAGGAAATCCGCAGCGGGCTTGATGTGCTTGTTCCACAAGGCGTTGTCTCCACCGATCCCGGTCAGTTGAGCCATCAGGATCGGATAAGCGGTCTCGTCCAGCTGATCCCCGCCGGTATCCGGGGCGGACTTGCCGTTCACCAGCGAGTTGCGAGGGATCTCGCCGCTGGCAAGCTGCTGCTTCTCGAACAGGAAGCGGGTTGCCGCGCGTGCCGTGCTGAGATCACCGTCGGCGATCAGCCCGGTCACGGCCTCGTACAGGTCGCGGCCGAACACCTCGCGGTAGGAACCGAAGTACACCGGCTTGCCGCCGACCAGGTTTCCGGCGGTCACCGCCTGGCCCCATGGGCTGGCAAGCGATGCGACGATCGCGCCGGGATAGGTCTTGTCCTCGCTGGCCTTGAGCACGTTGGCGTCCAGGTAGTAGCTCGAGGCGATGTTGCCGGCGGATGAGCCCGCGATGCGCGTCGGCGGCTTGTGCAGGCCCCGGTCGTAGCTGGACCAGCCGTCGCGGTATTGCGTCGAGGCCTTGCCGAAGTCGGCCTTCAGCGATGCCGCCGCGGTCGACACTGCGGCGGCCTGGCTGCGGCCGAAGCCGAGGGACAGGACGAAGTCCGGACTGCGGGAGTCGGAGTCGCGGTGCGACAGGGACGGACCCGAAACCTGCTCGGTGGCCACGATGTGACCGTTCGGAGCGCTGAGGTAATTGGGGCCTAGGGCGTGCGTCGCGTCCAGTTGGGTCAGGCCATCGGAGGCAGAATCGGCATATCCTACCGAGGCATTCCCGTGCGCGCCGGAGCTCAGCGCGAGATACGTGCCGACCGCGTAATCACGATTTGCAGCCTGGCTCACGGTCGACGCGTCACCGATGACGGGAACGCCGGACGCGTCGACCGTTCCGGTGTCGGCGCCGCCGTTGTCGCTACCGCCGCCGCCGTTGCCGTTGACATGCGCATCCAGGCGCGCGAACACCGACAGCCGCCGGACGTCGATCTTCGAGCCGTGCGCCGCGGTCAGTCTCGTGTGCATCAGAACACTGTCCCTGGCCGGATCGGTCAGGTACGTGGTGGTGAGTTGATAGCCGTGCGCCTGGCTGGTCGCAACAACGGTGCATTGCATCCCGCTGTCGTCGGCGATGACGGTGTAGGTCAGGTCGCGGGTCTGCAGGTCGGTGAACGTGCTGCCGTCGGTGACGACGTACTGCAAGGTCTTGACGTTGGTGTTGTCGATGGTCGGTTCATAGACGTCGGACAGCACACCGTCGGCAACGGTGTACCAGACCTTCGAGGTGTTGTTTCGGGCCGTGCCGAGGCAATCCTTTCGGCCCTGGTCGAAGTACGACGGCGACCCCGGGGCGCCCGGGGCGCTGCTGGGCGACGCGCCGGCGGGCGTCCCCACCGCGATGCAGAGCGCGCCCACGAGGACCGTGACCGCCGCCGAGCAGATCCCGGCACGGATCCCCGCGCCGCGGGTTCGGGAGGGCGCTGCTCGGCGGGCTGGCACGGTCATGGCGGACCTCCGGTCGTGCGATGCCGGGTGGTGGGCACCGACCGGGTTATGTTGACCGCCCGAACAAATCCTCGTCAAGGGCAAAAACGCCCATAAAATCGGCATGAAATGGTTTTCGGTGCACCTGTTACGTGGTGCGCCTGTCACACCGTGCAAGGGCGGGACGGGTGACAGGTGCCAGGTGCCAGGTGCCAGGTGCAGAGTGCCGGGCACCGGGTGACGAGGATCTGCTGGATCAGCCCGCGACGATGTTCGCGCCGGAGATCTTCACCGCCATGGTGTTCAGACCGGTCGGTGCCGGCCCGGCGAGATGCGCGCCGGTCTTGGGATCGAAGACGGAGCCGTGGCACGGGCAGTGGAATGTGTTGGCCACCGTGCAGCCCTGATGCGGGCAGATCGCGCTGAACGCCGCGACTGCACTGTCGCTGGGACGCGAGATCAGGATCGGCTGTCCGCCGGCATCCTGGGCCGAGATTGCGCCGCCAACCGGCACATCGGCGAGTTTCGCCAGCACCGTCTGGTTTCCGCCGGCACTCGAGGACGTCGGATCGCTCGCGCTGGACGAGGTTGCGGCCGATGAGGCTGTGCCCGCCGTACTGTCGGCCGGAGTACTCGGGCCGGAAGCGCCGGCGTCGGAGGAGACCGGGGGCTTGGCCTGGCTGCAGGCGGCCAGCGCCACGGTCCCGACGACTCCTGCCGCGCCGACAGTCAGAACGCTGCGGCGCGAGACGCCGTTGCGAGGACCGCCACTACGTATACCGCGATTGCGCGAGACATCAGGCTGATTGGGGGGGCTGGCGGTATCGGTTTTGTCCGGTGCCGTCATTTGTCGATCTCCGCTCGTGAGGGGTTGCTCTGTCATTGGGTCGTACGGATCCGGCTTTTCGCGGGTTCAATGAACGGGACGGGTTCAATGAACGAGACGGGCGTGAGTTGAACCAACGGCCTGCTTCGACCGTATCCATTATCGAAGCGGAAGGACCCAATGCCCATCAAAGGCACAGCAGCCACCGAGCGTGACGTCATGCGAGCTTTGCATGACGAACACGCTGCGGCGCTGTGGGCGTTCGCGCTGCGGCTCACCGGGGGCGATCGAGGAGCCGCCGAGGACGTCGTGCAGGAGACGCTGTTGCGGGCCTGGAAGCATCCGAACAGCCCGGTATTCAGCGAGAACGACAGTGCCTCGGCCCGCAGCTGGCTCTATACGGTGGCCCGCCGGATCGTGATCGACGACTGGCGCGCCCGCAAGGTTCGCCCCGAAAGGCTGGTCGCCGACCTGCCGGAGTCCGGGCGTACGCAACAACCCGATCATGCCGACCAGCTTGTCGAATCGAGGCTGATCGCAGACGCACTGGGCCGTTTGAGCGTTGAACACCGGACGGTTCTGGTCGAGATGTTCTACCGACAGGCAACCGTGCGCGAAACTGCGCATCGGCTGGGAATCGCGGAGGGAACGGTCAAGTCCCGAACGCACTACGCATTGCGCGCACTACATCTGGCACTGAACGAAATGGGGGTGACACCGTGACCGACGAATACCTGCCTGCAGATCGTGACGGTGAGCAAGTCGCAGCCGAACATGAACAGTTCGCTTTCGACGATGCCGCCTATGTCCTCGGTGCGCTCGAGGGCGCGGATCTGCGCGCCTATACCGACCACCTGGACCGTTGCATCCGCTGCCAAGCGCAAGTCGCCCAGCTGCGCGGCATGCCAGAGCTGCTCCAGCGTGCCGATCCGTCCGCGTGGGAGCCATCGCAGGCCAGCGCACTACCGGAGACGTTGCTGCCCGCCTTGATGCGCGATGTGTCAGCCGAGCGCCGCCGCCACCGGATCCGAGCATCGTTGAGCACGCTTGCCGCGGCCTGCCTGGTCGCCGTACTCGCTGTCGTCGGTTCGAACATCTGGTCCGACGCCCGCGCACCGCAACCGCACCCGCAGGCCTTGCAGGTCGTCGGCGTCGCCGACACCCCCGTCAGCGCCGATGTCACGCTGACCGCAGTCAAGACCGGTACCCGGATTCAGATGCGGTGCCAGGTGCCGGGCTCGAGCTATCCCGGGTTGAACGGAACCGGCGAGTTCCACCTGGTGGTGTTCAACCGGGTAGGTGATCATGAGCAGCTGTCCAGCTGGGAGTCGAACCCCGATTACACGGTCAGCGTGCTCAGCCAGTGGCCCAAGCCCAACATTGCCAAGGTTGAAATCACCGACGACCAGGGTCACCCCGTTCTGCAGGTCACGCTCTGACCCGCTCCGGTCATCGCCCTGCTATCGCGAGCCTCGCCGACACCACGAGGTTGTCGACGTAACTGTGCTTGGCACGATCGAAGTCGCCGGTGCAGGTGATGACGCGTAATTCCGGCGACGCGGTCGGCCCGTAAACCGCCTCGGTCGGGAACTGCGCCTTCGGGTACGCCCGGACCGTCTGTACGACGAACCGCAACCAGCGTCCAGTGCGCTGCGCCACGTCCACCTCGTCGCCGGGGCGCAGCTCACGTAGCCGGTAGAACACTGCGGGACCACTCACCGAGTCGACATGCCCGGCGATCACCGCCGGTCCGAGCGCACCCGGACGGACACCGTCGGCAAACCAGCCCGCCTGCTGCCATTGCGAGGGCGGCTGCAAGGTGCCGTCGGGCAGTAAGCCCAATGACTGCAAGGAGGAATCGACTCCGATAGCGGGTATCCGGACCCGCACGGGTGGGCTGACGGCAGCCTGGCCACCGAGGTTGGCGCTGGGCATCACGCCGACAATCGCCGAACGCGGCAGACCGCCCGTGGCCGCCGAGGCTGCGCTCGCCACCGGTTCCGGTGCAGCACGGGTAACGATGTTCGCCGGCGCGGTGCTCAAAGGGGTCACCGGCGAACGCTGCGCCATGGTGGACGCGCCCGCGAGCCGGTCGACTGCCACGTAGGTGAGCGCGGCAACACACCCGACAGCTGCCAACAGCTGCACCGTGCCCAGCCGGCTCGGCTGTCGCACCGGCGTGCGGTGCCGCACCGTTCGTCGACCTCAGACCAGTCGGCGACGGCGGTACAACACCGTGGCCGATCCGAGAACGAGTACGGCAAGGGCCGCATCGACAGCCGCCACGGTGGCGCCGTTGGAGCCAACCGCGGTCCCGCCACCGCCTCCGGGTACCGATCCAGAAGGTGGCGTGCCTGCACTCGCGGCGTCCAGGACGGAGCGCATCGTGATACCACCGCCCTTTGCGTCCAGGAGCAAGATCGACAACACCGTGCCGGAGGCAACCGAAAGCTGCGCCGTGGTCGACACTGCGGGACTGCCCGGATCGGTCGCGCGCAGCGTCCAGCTGCCCGCCGGAACCGAGGTGTAGCCGGTCGTCGACGCGAACGGAACCGCCTGCGCGACGGTGACACCACCGACAGCGGCAATGTTCGCCGTCGGCGCCCTGCTGGCAGCCTGCACCACCCGGACGCGACCGGTACCGTTCGGCGGAAGCGTCAGATCATCGTGCAGGACTATCGTCTTGAGGCTGCTGTTCGAGCCGATCGCTGCGGCCGTATAAGCCTGGCCACCGGCGACCTGAATGTTCCACGACACCGCAGCCGGAGTGCTGGGCGCCGCTCCGTGCGGCCGCATCGACACCACATAGATGCCAGGGGCCACCTGCTTGTACGCACTGACGCCGCCGTATGCGGCGTTGGGCACCCACAGACTCGCGGTGCCGCCGGAGAACGCGGTCAGGTAGACGTCGACTCCGGGGGTGTCGGGGGAGAAGTGCGCCACGCGGATCAAGGCCGGGTCGCTCGGTGCGGCCGCGGCCGGGCCGGTGCCGATCAGGCCGAACGCCACGCTCGCCATCGCAATCAGACCGACGGCGCCGGCTGTGGTGGGTCGGTTGCTCCGGATCGGCATGTGGACCTCCTGGTTGTTCATGCCTGCGAAAACGTAGGTGTCTCAGGTTGCTGGTGGGGTCGGGGCCACCGCAGCGGCCCAGGTCAAGGTGCTCGATCCGTCCGAACCGGCTTGCACCGTGCGCGGTCGGTAGGCGTCGCCGAGTGTCGAAATCACCCGTGCCAAAGCGGCGGGATCGCTCAGCGTGATCGTGATGCTGCGGATCGGGCGGCCGGCCGCTTGCTCGGCCGGATCAATCGGCAACGCGGCCAAGGTAACCGCGCTCGACTCGGCCAGGATCGCCAGTGCGGTGGCGGCGCGCAGATCCAGTCCGCCAGATCTGAGCGTGCCTCGAATGGAATCGTCCATCGTGAGTTGCTGGTTCTGGGTCAGTGACGCACCCGCGAGGCGACGGCCCATCTGATCGGCATCGACCCGAGAACTCCGTTCGGCGGCCGACATGTTCATGATCTGTTCGACCGCTAGTTGCCCGGCTCCGGTTCCGAATAGTGCGAGGGGCAACGCGGCCGACAGTTGCGGTCCGGGGGAGGCTGCGGGGTCGGAGCCGGCCTGTACCAGCGCGAGCGTGCGAAGCAGGTAGTAACCCGTTGCCGGCGATTGCGTACTCCACGCGGCGAAGTCGGCGGGCGTGAGCACCTGAATGGTTCTCGGCAACAAACGACGCAGCGTCGGCGTCGCCTCTGCATCGGTGAGCAGGCGGGCGCCGGTCGGCAGATTCAGGGACATCCAGTGTGCCGCGGCGGCGACCGCCGGACTTACCGGCGGTGGGTTGAGTGCGGGAAAGGATCGGGTAGCGGTCTTCGACGCTGGGGCAGCCGGCGGCACGACCCGATCGGCGCCTCGCGGTGCACGAGTCTCCATCGACACGGCAGCAACCACCAGCGATACCACCACGAGAACGGCAGCCGCAAACACACCGAGCTTGACCGAGGCTGCGGCTCTGCGGGGCGACTCGGGTTGCTCGAGGAGTGCGAGGAAGTCCGGTTGCTCTGGGGTCCCGGGTTGGGCTGGCGGCACGGAGTGCTTGGGCGGAGCGGGTTGGGAGCGCGGCACGGGTTGGGAGGGCGGCACGGGTTGCTCGAGCAGCGCGGGTTGGGAGGGCAACACGGATTGCTTGGGCGTTGCAGGTACCTCGCGGGCGGCAGCCGCCAGCTGCAGCGCCGGGAGGAAGTCGACCCAGACGAGGTCCGGCCGAGTCCCCGCGAACACCTTTCGGGCACGCACCGTTGCGGTACGACGAACCGACGCGGCTCCCTGGCGCGAATTGAATCGTCGATTGAGGGAAACCCTTCCGCGGGGCATCACGCCACCGGGCTAGGCAGAAACCAAATGTCCATGAGGATCCCCCGATGCCCTCAACGGATCTTGCATGCGCCCCGCTTCCGGGGGCCACACGGGGTTATGTTCACCCCGGAGTCCTGTGCACGCAACACGAATCGCGGAATTAAGGGGATTACCGGTCAGTACCTTCACACCCACCACAACTCGTTGACGGCAGGTGATCGTGCGGTCCGATCAGGTGACACTACGGTCGCGATCCGGCAAAGCACACTGACCTTCTCGGGCTGTCTCACATAGGCTGGTGCTGTGCAGCGACGCATCTTCGGAATCGAGAACGAATACGGCGTGACCTGCACGTTCGAGGGTCAGCGTCGGCTGAGTCCTGACGAGGTGGCTCGGTACCTGTTTCGACGGGTGGTGAGCTGGGGTCGGTCCTCCAACGTGTTCCTTCGCAACGGTGCCCGCCTGTACCTCGATGTAGGTAGTCACCCCGAATACGCGACACCGGAATGCGATTCGCTGGTCAGCCTGGTCACCCATGACAAGGCGGGTGAGCGGATCCTCGAAGGCTTGCTCATCGACGCAGAGAAACGCCTGAACGACGAGGGCATCGCCGGCGACATCTACCTGTTCAAGAACAACACCGACTCGGCCGGAAACTCATACGGTTGTCACGAGAACTTCCTGGTGGCTCGGCATGGTGAGTTCAGCCGGATGGCCGACGTGCTGATCCCGTTTCTGGTGACCCGCCAGTTGATCTGCGGCGCGGGCAAGGTGCTGCAGACGCCGAGAGGTGCGGTCTACTGCCTGTCCCAACGCGCTGAACACATCTGGGAGGGCGTCTCATCGGCGACCACCCGGTCCCGTCCGATCATCAACACCCGCGACGAACCGCACGCCGACGCCGAGCGGTACCGCCGGTTGCACGTGATCGTCGGCGACTCGAACATGAACGAGTGCACCACGCTGTTGAAGGTCGGCAGTGCAGACCTGGTACTGCGCATGATGGAGCAGGGCATCTCCTTCAAAGACCTGACCTTGGAGAATCCGATCCGCGCCATTCGCGAGATCAGCCATGACCTGACCGGAACCCGGCAGATCAAGCTGGCCAACGGGCGGATGTCCAGCGCAGGGGAGATCCAGCAGGAGTACTACGAGAAGGCGATGACGTTCGTCGATCAGAACGGCACGGACCCGACCACGGAACGCGTGCTCGACCTGTGGGGACGGACGCTGAAGGCCGTCGAGGCAGGCGACCTTTCCTTGATCGACCGCGAGATCGATTGGGCGACGAAGTATCAGCTGATCGAGCGTTACCGGGGCAAGTTCGACCTGCCGCTGTCCTCGCCGCGGGTTGCGCAACTCGACCTCACCTATCACGACATCCGCCGCGATCGCGGCCTGTTCTACCTGCTCGCTGCCCGGGGCGCAGTGACCCGGGTCAGCAAGGACCTCGACGTCTACGAGGCCAAGAGCGTGCCGCCGCAGACGACCCGTGCCCGGCTGCGCGGCGAATTCATCAAGAAAGCCCAGGAGACGCGCCGCGATTTCACGGTGGACTGGGTGCATCTCAAGCTGAACGATCAGGCCCAGCGGACTGTGCTCTGCAAGGATCCGTTCCGCTCGGTGGACGACCGAGTCGAGAAGCTGATTGCCTCGATGTGACGTCCTCGCCCAGTCATCTGACGCGTCTGGTCCGGGGTGGCGCGCACATCCCGGCCGCTCGTCGCATACCGTTCTCCGATATGGCAGCACGTCGGCAGCAGCGACTGGTCAGTCTCGTCCTGTGCCTGCTCTCCACCCGGCAGTTCATCACGGCCGAACGGATTCGGGAGACGGTCGAGGGCTACGAGACGGCCGGTGACGTCGCGAACCCGGACGAAGCCTTCAAACGAAGCTTCGAGCGGGACAAGGCCGAGTTGCGCGAGCTCGGAATTCCTTTGGAAACCGGCCGGAACTCAGCCTTTGACACCGAGGACGGGTACCGGATCGCACGCAAGAACTTCGAACTGCCGCCGATCGAGTTCACCGCCGACGAGGCAGCCGCGGTCGGTCTGGCGGCCAGGTTGTGGAGCACCGCGTCGCTGGCCACCGAGGCTCGTACCGCATTGCTGAAACTCAGAGCGGCCGGCGTGGAGATCGACGAGCCGGCCGGCTCTGATTCGCTGCCACCACTGCCCGCGAACGAACCGACGTTGCCCGGTCTGATCGCCGCGGTGGCCGGCAACAGGGTGGTGCAGTTTTCGCACCGCAAACCGGCCGCCGAGCAACCCGAGAAGCGAACCGTTGAACCGTGGGGGGTGCTGTCCTGGCGTGGTCGCTGGTACGTCGTCGGCCATGACCGTGCCCGTTCGGATGTCCGCTCGTTCCGACTGGACCGGATCGTCGGCGAGGTCAAGGCGCTGCCGGGTACGGCCAAGACGGCGCGTCCGGCGGAGATGAACCTGCTCGATCTGGTGCGTGGCCGGCACCCTGAGGCGACCGAAACGGCCCGGGTACGGGTGCAGCCCAATCGCGCTGCACAGCTGCATCGGCTGGCTCTCGATGTCGCGGCCGACGGTGACAACGAGATCCTCACGATCGAATTCCGCGACATCGGCCACCTGGCCGCATTGGTGGCCGCAGCCGGGCCTGATGCTGTGGCCCTCGAACCGCCGTCGCTGGTCAAGTCGGTCGTGATGCTGCTCGAAGCGGCTGCCGGAGGCAAGGCATGACTGAGCATGGCAGCGAGGTAGTCCAGTGACCGACACCGGCGACAAGGTGTCGCGACTGCTGGCGCTCGTCCCGTACGTGCTGTCCCAAGGCGTTGCGTCCATCAGCGAAACCGCCGACGCGTTCGGCATCGACGCCGACCAGCTTCGCAAGGAGCTGGAAATGCTCTGGCTGTGCGGACGAAGCTCGGGCCCCGAGGATCTGATCGATCTGCTGTTCGAAGGCGATACGGTCTCGGTCACCTACGACGGCGGGCTGAGTCGTCCGCTCCGGTTGACCAACACCGAGGCAATGACGTTGGCGGTCGCGCTGCGCACGCTCACCGACGTTCCCGGCGCCACGCAGGGCGGCGCCGCCGAACGAGCGCTGGCCAAGATCGAGTCGGCGGCCGGGCAGCATCTGGACACCACCGCGGTCGACATCCGGCTGGCTGCTCAGGACCGGTGGCTCAGCCTTGCCCAGCGCGCGGTGTCCGAACGGCGCGCGGTCGACCTGCGGTACTACACCGCGACTCGCGACGAATCCACCCGTCGGGTGATCGATCCGGTCCAGGTGTTCACCGCTGACGGCGTGACCTATCTGGAGGCATGGTGCCGACACGCGGAGGGGATGCGGATCTTCCGGCTCGACAGGTTCGAGGACGCGACGCTGCTCGACGAGCCGGCAAGAATCCCTGCCGACGTGACGCCCAAGGACGTCTCGGCTGGGGTGTACCGGCCGGCTCCCGAGCATCTGCTGGTCGAACTGGGCCTCGGCCCAGGCTGGCACTGGGTCAGCACTTACTACCCGTGTGAGTCGGTGACGCCTGGCGGGTCGTCGGACGAATCGCTGCACGTCAGCCTGCGGGTCGCCGACCCGGCCTGGGTGTCGGCGCTGGTTCGGCGCTCCGGCGGGGAGGTCGCGGTGCTCGCACCGGACTGGTTGGCGCGGGGCGTCCGCGAGCAGGCAGCGGCCGCGTTGGCCGGTTACGCAGGACAGTAGGCTCGTCTTCATGCAAGGGTGGATCGTCGCTGGCGCCTGGCTGTTTGCCGTCCTGTTAGCCCTCGTCGTGCTCGGATTCGCCGGCTACGAACTGCGCTGGAAGACCCGCCGGTTGCAGACTGATCGCGCCGAACTCGACGGCCTGGTCGCCGAGCTGGCGGCCACGGCAGCTCGATTGCAAACCGCTGGCAACCGTGCTCGTGCGGCTCGGTCCGCCGGCGTAGCTACCCGCGCCGCGGGCTCGTCGGCGACACCGACAAGCTGACGTCCAATGGCACGGATACGAATCGGGCGGCGCGAGAAGAACCCCGAGGGCCGGATGTCGGTCCTGGATCATCTGCGCGAGCTCCGTCGCCGGATGATCATCGTGCTGCTGATCGTCGGTGCCGGCGCGATCGTCGGCTGGATCGCCTATGACCCGATCCTGCAGATTCTCAAGGAGCCGTACTGCAACGTGCCGTTCCAGCACCGCCTCGGGGCGCTGAATCAGAGCCGCAGCCAATGCAAGCTGCAGTTCCGCGCACCGCTGGACGGTTTCACCATTCGGCTGAAGGTGTCCTTCATCGCCGGTGCCATCATCGCCTCGCCGTTCTGGCTCTACCAGGTGTGGGCGTTCGTAACGCCCGGCCTGCGCAAGAACGAGCGCAAATGGAGCCTGACCTTCATCGCGGTGTCGACGTTGCTGTTCGCACTCGGCATGGGGCTGGCGTACGCCACGCTCGCCAAGGGTTTGGACGTGCTCGTCACGCAGGCGGGCAACGGCACCCAGGCCAACCTCGATGTCACCAGCTACATCTCCTTCGTCACGCTCGTGCTGGTGGTGTTCGGCGCCTCGTTCGAGTTGCCGCTGCTGATCGTGATGATGAACGCGGTGCGGGTGTTGCCGTATTCGCTGCTCAAGCGCGGGCAGCGACTCGGAATCTTCCTGGTCTTCGTGTTCGCTGCGGTTGCCACGCCGTCGACCGATCCGTTCACGATGGTGGCGATGGCCATCCCGATGGTGCTGCTGTTCGAACTCGCGGTGCTGTGGTGCTTCGTCTACGACCGCCGCCGGGCCCGCCGCAAGATCGCGGAGGAAGCTGCGCAGCTTCCCGACGACGTTGCCTCGCCGATAGATCCGATGCCCGAGGCCTTACCGGAGCACACCTCGGACAAGGCGGATCACGCCGAGTCCAGTTGGACCGAATTGCCGTGACCGCGGGCAAGCCCCGGATCACCCTGGTGGTGAACCCGGCGTCCAACAAGGGCGCTGCGGTACAGGTGGGCGAACGGGTGGCCGAGCACCTGCGGTCACGAGCAGATCTGCGGGTGCTGTCCGGCGCGAGTCAGGCCGAGTCCGTCTCGCTGCTTGCCCATGCAGGTGAGAACAGCGACGCGGTGGTGGTGTGTGGGGGCGACGGCATCGTCCATCTCGCGGTCAACGCGCTCGCCGAGGGCGACGTGCCGCTGGGCATCATCCCGGCCGGCACCGGCAACGACACAGCCACCGCGCTGGGCATCGACCCCGACCCGGTACGGGCTGCCGATTCGTTGCTGGCCGCGCTGCTTGCCGGTGAGATCCGGCGGATCGACCTCGGCCATTGCGACGCGGTACCGGTGTCGCCGCGCGCGTCCGGTCGTTGGTGGGTGACGATGCTGTACGGAGGTTTCGACTCGGCCGTCAACGAGCGGGCGAACGCGATGCGTTGGCCGCACGGCAAGCGGCGTTACGACCTCGCGATCGCCGCCGAGATGCTGCGGCTCAAATCGCGGCGCCTGCGGCTGACACTTGACGACCGTCAGCTCGAGATGCCGATGACGTTGGTAGCGATCGGCAACGCACCGATGTATGGCGGCGGCAAGCTGATGACCCCGCGCGGGCGGATGGACGACGGGATCTTCGATGTCACCGTCATCGGCGTCCTGTCGCGATTGACGCTGGCGCGCCTGGCCCCAAAACTGCCGACGGCCGGTCACATCGGTCATCCTGCAGTGGCTCAATACCGCTCGCGCACCGTCACCTTCGATGCCGAGGACACCATCGCCTACGCCGACGGTGAGCGGGTCGGCGCGCTGCCGATCACCACGACGTGCATTCCCCAGGCGCTACCAGTGCTTGTGCCGGTCGGGCTCACACCACCCGGCCTCAGCACGGGCGGGTGGGCCGATTGCTGATCACGGGCGGTTCGGTTTTCACCGGGCTGGGCGACGCCCCGGTGCCAGGAGCGGTCCTGATCCGTGACGGAGTTATCGCTGCAGTCGGCCCGGACGACGAGGTGGCCCGGCTGGCTGGATCCGATGACGAGGTGGTTCAGGCCACGGGTGGGTTGATCAGTGCCGGTTTCCAGGATGCGCACTGTCATCCGGTCCTCGCCGGTCTGCAACGGTTGAGCTGTGACCTGTCCGGCGCCGAGGACGTCGAGGGCTACCTCGAGGTCGTCCGGCGCTATCGCGACGCCCACCCTGAGTCCGGCTGGATCAGCGGCGGCGGTTGGGCGATGCCGCACTTTCCTGGCGGCACCCCGACCCGTCGATTGCTCGACACGGTGGCAGCCGATCGTCCGGTGTACTTGATCAACCGGGACGCGCACGGCGCGTGGGTGAATACCGCCGCACTTCAGGCAGCGGGTATCGACGAGTCCACCCCGGATCCATCCGACGGACGGATCGAACGGGAACCGGATGGCTATCCGAGCGGCACGCTGCACGAAGGGGCCACCGCGCTGATCACCCGGCACCTCCCCGAGCCGACGGCCGAGACCATCTACAGCGCGTTGCTCGAAGCGCAGAATCACCTTCTGTCATTGGGCATTACCGCCTGGCAGGACGCCATCATCGGCTCCTATCTCGGGCAGCCGGACCCTGCCGATGCCTACCGTCGCGCGGTGGCCGAGGACACCTTGCGGGCTCGGGTAGTCGGGGCGTTGTGGTGGGAGCGGTCCCGCGGCCTGGACCAGTTGCCCGAACTGCTCGCGCAGCGGGCGGAACTCACCGGCGGCCGATTCCGGGCAACGTCGGTCAAGATGATGCTCGACGGAGTCGCTGAGAACTACACCGCATCGATGGTGGAGCCCTATCTCGACCGGTGTGGCCACGCCACTGCCAATCGCGGCGTCGACTTCCTCGATCCGGATCGGCTGGGCGACTACGTCACCGCACTCGACGACGCGGGATTTCAGGTGCACTTCCACG
>DASXHV010000196.1:0-35445 GCA_036488285.1 Jatrophihabitans sp.
CGGGCGCGCCTCGGCGTACTCATCGCCGTGCGCCTGGGCGTACTCATCGGCGAACTCGGGTGACTCCGGCACCGGCGGCGGCGGCGGCGGCTCGGACTCATCGACGTCGGCCAGCCACGCCAGGAACGCGTCCGGGTCAACATCGCAATCGAACATACGAGCGATTCTATCCGATCAGGTAACTCGAACGCAAGCCAGAACCCGTTACCCCATAAGACCTAACCCGATCGCCAAGAACCCGACCATCCACCAGCCGTCAGACAGAAACGCAGCCCAACACCAACCCCTCGTCGCTGCGCCTTTCGCTTTTGGCTTGAACTTCTGTCCTA
This sequence comes from Jatrophihabitans sp., assembly GCA_036488285.1. Lineage (GTDB taxonomy): Bacteria > Actinomycetota > Actinomycetes > Mycobacteriales > Jatrophihabitantaceae > Jatrophihabitans_A. Next base: position 330 of record DASXHV010000196.1, read on the forward strand.
CCCGTCGCTGCGCATGTCGCTCCTGACGTTCTTCAGCGCATGAGCGAACCGTGAGGGTTCGCATGAGGGATCCGCCAGGGACGGTCGAACCTGCGTCGGGGCGCGCGTATCTCTCCTAGCGTCGAAAGCATGACTGCCACTCTGTCGCCGCCGGAACGTGCTGCAGCGCTGTCGGTGTCGAAGGAGGGGTCGGTGACCCTGGATGAGATCGCTCCGGCGATCCACCTTCCCGAGCGGCTGGGCTACCGGATCAAGCGAGTTCTGCTCGGCCCGCCGCTGGTCACCGCACAACTACGCGAGGAGAAGCTGTCGAAGAAGGCCGCGCTCGGCGTGCTGTCCTCGGACTGCATCTCATCCTCGGCTTACGGCACCGAAGAGATGCTGATCGTCCTGCTCGCGGTGTTCGGCTTCACCGGCTTTCACATTCTGCTGCCGATGACCGCCGTCGTGCTCGGCGTGCTGATCCTGATGACGCTCTCGTACCGCGAGGTCGTCATGGTCTACACCCGCGCCGGTGGCTCGTACGTGGTTGCCCGGGAGAACTTCGGACCGAAGGTTGCACAGATCGCATCGGTGGCGCTGCTCATCGATTACATCGTGACGGTGGCGGTGCAAGCAGCGGCCGGCACCGCGGCGATCACCTCCATGGTTCCAGCGCTACGGCATGACTCACTGCCGATCACCATCGGCGTCGTGCTGCTGCTCGCTTACGGCAACCTGCGCGGCATCCGTGAGGCAGGCCGGGCGTTCGCCTTTCCCACCTACTTCTTCGTGGTATCTGCCGGCCTTGTGGTCGTCGTCGGTGTCATCCGGGAGTTGTTCGGCGATCTGCCGAAGTACGGTCACGCAGCCGGGATGATCAACGTGACCGACAAGAACCACGCGATCTTCACCGGGGCCGCAATCTTCGTCCTGCTCAAGGCGTTCGCCAACGGTGGATCGTCACTGACCGGACTCGAGGCGATCTCGAACAGCGTCAGCGCGTTCAAAAACCCGCCCGGACCCAACGCCCGCCGAACGCTGTCGATCATGTCCCTGCTGCTGGGCAGCCTGGTGCTCGGCATCTCCTACCTGGCGTACGCGACGCATGCCACCCCTTACACCTCCGGCAGCCCCACCGTGATCAGCGAAGTGGCCAAGGCCGCGTTCGGCTCCGGGTGGTACGGGCACATCGGATTCGTGATCGTCCAGATAGCAACCGCGATGATCCTGTACACCGGTGCGAACACCCCGTTCACCGGCTTTCCGTTCCTGGCCAGCTTCATCGCTGAGGATTCCTTCCTGCCCCGGCAGATGACCAGGCGCGGGCACCGGCTGGCTTTCAGCAACGGCATCATCGTGTTGACCGTCGCCGCACTTGCCTTGCTGCTCGGAGTCGGCGCACACGTGGACAAGCTCGTCCCGTTCTATGCCATCGGTGTCTTCACCGGATTCACGATGGCTGGATTCGGAATGGCCAAGTACCACCACACGAAACGGGAAGCCGGCTGGCGGCACAAGCTGGCCGTCAACTTCGCCGGTGGGTTCGTATCGATGCTCATCGTGCTCATCTTCGCTGTCGTGAAATTCACCGAAGGCGCGTGGCTGGTCGTCTTGTTGTTCCCGGTGGGCTGGCTGCTGCTGATGCGCCTCAACAGCCAGTACCGCGACGAGGCGCGGGCCCTGAACGTCATCACCTCCGCCCGACGGACCGGAGCAGTGTTGACCCAGCACTATCCCCGGCACGTCGTTCTGGTGCTGGTGGATCGCCTCGACCTGGCCGTGATCCGTGCGATGCGTTACGCCGGAAGCCTGCGCCCGACCGACGTCCGTGCAGTGCACCTGATGCTGGATTCCGAGGTCGCCGAGCAATTGCAGCGGGACTGGATCGAACGTGACCTCGGCGACCGGGTACCGCTCGAGATGGTCGAGTGCGCTGACCGCCGACTGGTCCGGGGCGCTGCCAAGGTCGCCTTGCGCACCGTCGTGCAGGAGCAGGCCGAGGTCACCGTGCTGCTACCGCGCCGATCGTTCCGACGGGTTTCGCAGCGGATCCTGCATGACCGCACCGCGGATCGGATCGCAGAAGCCGTAGGACGGATCCCGCACGTCGCGGCGACCATCGTGCCGTTCGACACCACGCTTCCGGATGAGGTGGAGAACATGTTGGAGGCCAAACAGCAACGCGCGTCGGGCGAGGCCGCACTCGTCAGCAGGTCGATCGACACCGGCATCGCCGAAGACGAACCAGCGGTTGCCGATCACGTTCCGTCCGATTCGACAGGCACGAACTCGATCGGCAACGTCCGCTGGAAGCAGCAGGTCACCGTCGAGGGACGCGTCAAGGTGGTCCAGGTAGGCACTGCGGCCGGAAAGTCCCTCGAGGTTCAGGTCTTCGACAACACCGGCGGAGTTCGGCTGCTGTTCTTCGGACGTACCCACATCGCCGGCATCACGCCAGGCGCGGTGATCCGGGCCAGCGGTCGCATCGGTGAATACAAGGGCCACCTGGCGCTGGCCAATCCGCGTTACGAGCTGGTGGATCCAGCCGACCGAGTCACGCAGCCGGTCTGACATCTGCCACGAACACTTGGGCGAACGGCTTCGGCAGATACGCAGAGCGAGGCGTCAGCTGGGTTCGTTGCGGTGCAGATCGGCAAGCCACTTGTTGTACTGGGCAAGCCGATCGTCCTGGTCGTCGAAGTCGAGTTCGTTGTCCAACTGATCCGCTGACTCACCGGTGTGTTCGGCGAAGGTCGAGCGCCGGGCCCGTTCGGCCCAGCTCTTGTTGTCGGTCCGCTGCCGCTCCGGATCACCGAGCCAGCCGATCACCAACGCGATCATGATCGCCGCCATGATCCCGTCGCCACCGAACCACATGATGGCGCCGCCGGTCTGGGTGTCCTTGACCGGATTCACTCGCAGGCCGGGGATCACCTGCATCGCGACCGGACGAGTCGTCTGCAGCAGCACGACACCGGTGATGGTGTCGACAGCCATCGCGATCGCCAGCATCGCCCACTTGCCGGGAGTGGACAACCGCCATCGCAGCGGGGTGTCGCCCACCACGAGTGCGAAGAACTGAAATCCGAAGGCGACGTAGACGACATGCTCGAACTGGCCCACCAGGTTCGACCGCATGATGGTGTCCATCAGGCCGGTGAGGTGACTGCCGACGATCACGACCGCGTAGCAGGCGACCACCACCGGCGGCGCGAAAGCCACGGTGATGAATCGGCCGTCGAGAACTCGTTCCAGCTTCGCGCGCCGGGCCTCATCGCGCGCCAACAATGCCAGCTCCACCGGCTGACCCATCGCGAGCAACGCCGGCGCGGCCATCACCAGCGCAAGGTGCCCGATCATGTGTGCGGAAAACAGCACCTGGTCGTACACCGCTGCGCTGCCGTTGGTGGCGTAGATGCAGAACGCCAAGCCGCCGAGGAAAGCCAGCGTGCGTGGCACCGGCCAGGTCAGCGCCGGGTCACGGCGCTTTGCCTGCACCAGCCTGGTGAGATACCAGCCGGCAGCCAGCAGGACGAGCACGACCGCGCTCAGGTCCAGCTGCCACGCGGTGACCAGTTGACGACCGAGCATGCCCTGCAACGGGGCGTCTGACCGCAGCCTGGTGAACGCATCGGTGCGCGAGCCGCTCATGTGACTCATGTGGTCCGTCGGCTGGGACAGGTGCCAGACCACTGCCGCCGTCAACCCGAGAATGATCGCGAACGCGAGCAGCCAGATCCCCCACAGGGCAGCCGGGTAGCCGCGACCGTCCGAGATGTCGGAGGCGTCGCGATCGGTCGCGCCGGTGGTGCGCCGTGCCGGTGCCGGCTGCAGTGGTGAGCTCATCGTCCTAGACAGTCGCATGCCGCGTCTGTTCGGTTCCGACCGGCCCTGCGATGTGAGCGGCCGCACAGGTTGCTAGCGGGCACCGGCGCGCTTGGCGGGCCTGACCTCGCCGGATTGCAGTAGTTCGACAGCCCGGTGCCCGACCAGGCGGGTCAACGCGATCACCGACGTGGAACGGGCCACGCCAGGGATCTGGGAAACCTCGATGAGGACCCGCTGCAGGTCATCGTGAGAGCGCGCCGCCAGCCGGCAATGGACGTCGCCCGGACCCGTTGTGGCATACGCCTCGACCACCGACGGGATGGCGGCCAATGCGGTCGTGACCTCGTCCAGCCTGCCCTGCGCGATCTCGAGCGTGGCGAAGGCGAGCACCGGATATCCGGCCGCGGCCAGGTCGATGTCTGGCCCGTAGCCAGTCACCACCCCGTCGGATTCCATCCGCTCCAGGCGGGCCTGCACGGTCGCCCGGGATACCCGCAGTACCCGGGACAACTCGAGGTAGCCGGCCCGCGGGGTGGACCGCAGCGCGGCCAGGATCGCCACGTCGAGGGCGTCGAGTTCCCGCTTGGCCACTGCGCCCCCTCACCAGTTTTGGAGACTTGAACAGCGATGCGCTGCATAAGTCTCCAAAACTCGTTGCTGATTTGCTAAAGGTTTCCGCGAAGCTCCTGCTCGCGCTCGATGGCCTCGAACAGAGCCTTGAAGTTGCCCTTGCCGAAGCCGAGCGAGCCGTGCCGTTCGATCATCTCGAAGAACACCGTCGGCCGGTCGCCGATCGGCTTGGTGAAGATCTGCAACAGGTAGCCGTCCTCGTCGCGATCAACCAGGATCTTGCGGCTCTTGAGTTCTTCGATCGGCACTCGCACCTCACCGATTCGGGCCCGCAACTCCGGATCCTCGTAGTACGAATCCGGGGTGTCGAGGAATTCCACACCTTCCGCACGCATCGCATCGACGGTCCGCAGGATGTCGTTGGTGGCCAGCGCCAGGTGTTGCACGCCGGGGCCGCGATAGAACTCCAGGAACTCGTCGATCTGACTCTTCTTCTTCGCGATCGCCGGCTCGTTCAGCGGGAACTTGACCCGATGGTTGCCGTTGGCGACGACCTTCGACATCAGGGCCGAATAGTCGGTGGCAATGTCGTCGCCGATGAATTCGGCCATGTTCACAAAGCCCATCACCTTGTTGTAGAAGGTAACCCAGTCGTCCATCTTGCCGAGCTCGACGTTGCCCACCACATGATCCAGCGCCTGGAACATTCGCTTCGGTGAACCGTCCCGCTTGATGAAATCCGAGGTCCGCGCCTCATAACCGGGCAGATACACGCCGTCGTAGCGGGATCTGTCGACGAGGGTGTGGCGGGTGTCGCCGTACGCAGCGATGGCCGCGATCCGGATTGTGCCGTGCGCATCGCTGATCTCGTGCGGCTCATCGAGGATGGTGGCTCCGGTTGCCCGTGCCTGATCGACACACTTGTCGACGTCGGGAACCTCGAGCGCAATGTCGACGACGCCGTCGCCATGTGCCCGGTGGTGGTCGAGCAGCGGACTGTCCGGTGCGACGCCGCCGGAGATCACGAAGCGGCAGGATCCGCTGCGAAGCACGTAGGACTTGTGATCACGGTTGCCCGTTTCAGGGCCGGAATAGGCGACGAGCTCCATGCCGAAAGCAGACTGGTAGTAATGCGCGGTCTGAGTCGCGTTGCCGACCACGAAGACCACGGCGTCCCAACCCGTGACCGGGAACTTGTCGGTGCTCTCGTCGTAGGGAACCAGGCCCACCAGCTGCTTCAACTGGTCCAGGTCAAGGTTGGCGTTGACTTCCTGCGGGGTGAGTGTGGTGTCTGTCGTCATCGTTGATCCCTTACCGTTCGCGACGTCCTCGTCGGTTGGGCAGCTGCCACGGAAGACCTTCCGCGTGCGTCGACTGTGCAGCGAGATTCGGGACTTATCAAGTTGCCTACCAAACACTACATCGAATGCACAGTATGCGGGGCAGGGTGGGCTTGTGATCGCGCAATATGCATAGTCCAAGGAGCAGACTGCCAGTCGGTAACTTGCAGGCAGACAGCGACAGCACTCCGCTCATGATCATGATCATGAGTGCTTTCACCTGACTGGGGTGGGGTAAATGCACTCATGATCAGGAGCGGAGCGCAATCAGATGTTGTGCCGCAGACCGTCGGGCTGCCATCGTCCGAGAATCGCCTCGGTCATCCGCACCGCCTGCAGTGCTTCGGCAACGTTGTGCACCCGAACCAGAGAGGCGCCCTTCATGACGCACACCGCCAAGGTTGCCGCGGTACCGGTGATCCGCTGATCGATCGGCGCCTTGAGCGTCTCGCCGATGAAGTCCTTGTTCGACACGGCGACAAAGATCGGCAGGCCGAAGACGCCGAACTCCTCGAGACGTCGCGTCAATTCCAGCGAGTGGAGCGTGTTCTTGTTCAGATCATGACCGGGATCAACGCAGATACGCTCGGCGTCGATGCCTGCATCCAGCGCACGATCGACGCGCACCTGCAGGAAATCCAGCACATCGGAAACGACGTCGCGGTACTCGGCGTGCCCAACCGGTACCCGCGGCTTGGAGACGCTGTGCACGAGCACTACACCCTTGCTCGCGCGGGCGATCACGCCCGCCATCGCAGGATCGCTCAGGCCGGAGGTGTCGTTGATGTAGTCGGCACCTGCCTCCAGCGCCGCCTCGGCAACCGGTGCGTTCGTGGTGTCGACCGAGATAACCATCGAGGTCTGCCGCCGGGCTTCGCGGATCAGCGGGACGACCCGGTTGATCTCTTCGTCGAGGGACACCGGAGCGCCGGGTCCGAACGGCACGCCACCGAGATCGATCCAGCTTGCGCCCTCGGCTTCGGCGCGCAGCACCGCCGCCACCGCGCGATCCAGCTGGTAGGTCGCGCCCTTGTCGTAGAAGGAATCCCGGGTGCGGTTGACGATGCCCACCAGGTCGACGAGCCGTTGCGCGCCGGCGCCCCCGTCGACCCCGGGTCCGTCCGAGGCAATATCGCTGCCTGTCACCTGGCCTCCCCCGCCTCCGCTCCCGCTCTGAGCCGGGCGGCGAACCGGGCGGCCGCCGCGCCGGGATCGTCGGCCTCGGTCAGCGCTCGGACGACGACGATCCGGCTGGCGCCCGCGTCGAGCACGTCGTCGAGGTTGCTCTCGTGAATGCCACCGATCGCGAACCATGGCCGAGCGGGCCGGGCGGCCGCTACCGAGCGGATCGGGTCCAGGCCGATGCCCGGGCGTCCCGGCTTGGTCGGTGTGGCCCAGACCGGCCCGACACAGAAGTAGTCCACCTCGGGCTCGCCAGCTGCGGCTTCGGCCTGCGCCGGGCTGTGACTGCTCCGTCCGATGATCACATCCTCGCCGACGATCTCACGTGCGATCGTCGGTGGCAGATCCCGTTGCCCGACGTGCAGCACCTGGGCGTGCGCGGCAACAGCGACGTCGGCGCGGTCGTTGACCGCGAGCAGCGCGCCGTGCCGTCGGCAGGCATCGGCGAACACTTCGAGCAGCTCCAACTCCTCGCCGGCCTCGAGGTTCTTCTCCCGCAACTGCACGATGTCGACGCCGCCGGACAGCACGGCGTCCAGGAAGTCGGGCAGGTCGCCTCGTTTGCTGCGCGAGTCGGTGCACAGATACAGCCGGGCCTGATCAAGGGATGGCTTGCTCACCACGTCATCCAATCACCACGTCATGCATCCGCCCGGCCGTATTGAGCCATTCCCGACCGGCGCGGTGCCGCCATTTCTGTCGTACCCCGGGGGGACACTGTTGTGTGACAGATCACCGATGAGAACTCCACACTCGAGTCTCGGGAAGAAGGCATGACCGTCATGTGTACCCACCAGCCGCAGTGCGCAAGCGCTGTTGCGTCCGACCGCGAGTCGGCGCACGTCCTTGTGGCTCACCCGGAACAGGGTTGGAGCCTGCTGTGCAACGGAGTCGTGCTGTTCGACGACACCGGGGAACTGCTGCCGGACGGTCACGCCGTCAGCGCCCGTACCGCCGATCTGCTGCACGCCGCCGCGCACCGCGTGACCGCGCACCACGCCGCCTGAGTAGTGCTGAGCTTGCTGGGTAGTGCTGAGCAAGTGCGGAGCTTGCCGAGTAGTGCAGAGCTTGCCGTCAGCGCAGAGCTTGCCGTCAGCGCAGCGCCGATCAGCGCCGGCCAGCTCTCAACGCTTAGCGGCCAGCCCGGCTACTGACTGTCTCGCCAGGACACCCATTCCCGAAGCAGCCCAAGGTCGTAGTTCGGACCGCTGACTCCGACCGTGAACAGTCGCGCGCCAGCTTGCAGAAACTGCGGTCCGAGTTCGTCCGGCTTGGAATGTCCGACACCGACCGAGCGCTCGATCTCGTCGGAATCCCGCCCGATCTCAGTACACCAGTCGGCCAGCACCGCAGACTTGTGCTTGAACGGCTCGAGGTCGCTGAAGCTGTGCCAGATGTCGGCGTGCTTGGCGACCAGCCGCAGGGTCTTGCGCTCCCCACCGCCACCGATCAGCACCGGAATCTTGCGGGTGGGCGCCGGATTCAGCTTCGACCACCGCTCCTCGATCCGCGGCAACGACTCGGCGAGATTGTTCAGGCGCCCCCCTGCCGTGCCGAACTCGTAGCCGTATTCGTCGTAGTCCTTCTCGAACCAGCCAGAGCCGATGCCCAGGATGAGCCGACCGTCGCTGATGTGATCCACGGTGCGAGCCATGTCGGCGAGCAGTTCCGGGTTTCGGTAGCTGTTGCAGGTCACCAAGGCGCCGATCTCGACCCGGCTGGTCTGCTGCGCCCACGCGCCGAGCATCGTCCAGCACTCGAAATGCTTACCCTCGGGCTCACCGTTCAACGGATAGAAATGATCCCAGTTGAACGCGATGTCGACGCCGATCTCCTCGGCTTCGGTCACGGCGGCGCGAATCGCGCCGTAGTCGGCATGCTGCGGCTGCAGCTGTACTCCGATACGCAGGTTATGAGTCGTCACGTGATTCGACGCTACTGCGTCCCCGCAACCCGCCGGCGGCCGGCAGCCGGCAGCGCGATGAGCAGTGACACGACGAACGACGCGATCGACGCGGACAGCCAGACATGTCCGGTGGTATGTAGATCGTTGCCGATCCTGGTCCAGAAGTCAGCCCAGTGCGCGAGGTATCCCGGGTTGATGACCTGGTACGTCAAGTAGCCGACAGCCCAGGCGGCCAGCATCACCGGACGGGTGGGCGCCCGGTCGCTGATGTCCCAGTCCGCGCCCCTGGTTCGAAGCCAGGCCGCCACCAACACGCCCGACATCGGGACGAACACCGCACCGATCAGGGTGAGGAAGTTGAGGTAGTCACCGATCTGGATCTTCAACGCCGCCACCGTCAGCGCTGTGCCGATGATGGCGGTGAGCACCCGGCGGTCCCAGTTCGGTCGCAAGTTCTGGATCGAGATCGCGGTGGAATATGTGTTCGCAAAACTCTGATCGGTCTCGCGCAGCACCAGGATCACCAGCGCGACAGTGCCCAGCGGCAGACCCAGGTACAGGTCGAAGATTGCGTTCTGGTTGTTGATGATCTGCATGAGTGCGATCAGGCCGACCAGATAGCAGGCGAGCTGAGTGAGGCCGTAGCCGACGAAGCCGCCCAGGAACGCCGAGCGCTCCGAACGGGCGTGTCGGGAGTAGTCAGCACCGAGCGGAACCCAGGAGATCGACACCGCAATCACGGCATCGACAGCCAGCCAGAAGCCGCTCCAGGAAGTGCCGGTGACCGGGGGAACATGCCTACGCAGCAAGCCGATTGCCAACACGACGATCGCGATGACCACCAGTGCCGTGACGTACTTGCGCAGCACCCGGATGTAACCGAGCGGCCGGATCGTCAGGCCGGTGGTGATGGCCCCGGCGATCAGCACGCAGACCCACCGGGCCAGATGATCGTGGCAGACCGAGCGCAGGCTCTCGGCGATCAGGATGATCTCGAAGGTGCCCCAGCCGAGGTTCTGCGCGATGTTCAACGCGGTCGGCAGGTAGGACGCCTTGGCACCGAGCAGACCACGCAGCAGCACCATCGCCGGAGCACCGGTGCGCGCACCGAGCATCAGCGAGATACCCAGGATCGCCCCGCCGACCGCGGTGCCGACGAGCAATGCAGTGGCTGCTCCGATCAGGGGCAGCGGCCGATCCGGCAGCGCCAGCATGATGGTGCTCGCGGTCGTCAGGCCGAACAGGCTGACCCCGAGGTTTCCCCAGAAGCCGACCTGGTCCAACAGGCCCAACGTCTTGGGGGCCGGCTCGTTGAGGGTGGCCGGGGCTTCGGCCGAACCCCGATGTCCTCGGTGCGGCTGGGAATCGCTGGGCGTTGGGGCGTTGCCTGGTGTTGGGGCGTTGCCTGGTGTTGGGGTGTTGCCGGGTGTTGGGGTGTTGCCGGGTGTTGGGGTGTTATCGGTCTGGACAGCCATCGGCTGCACTCACCTCTTCCTTCGCCGGTGCTAGCCGGAGCAGGTTCGAGCGGTCGACGGCACCTGGGCCAGACGCTGACATTAAGCCAGTCGTGCTGACGCTGATCCGCCCTCTCAGCCCGGTTCGGCCCGGGCTCCCGCGGGGACGCCGTCCAGGTTAGTACCCCGGCGCAGACCTCAGTACGGTGCCTGCATGGCTCCCGTCGCACGCGCACTGACCATCGCTTCCTCCGATTCCGGGGGCGGTGCCGGGATCCAGGCCGATCTGAAGGCCTTCGCCCGATGCGGAGTGCATGGCATGTCAGCCATCGTGGCGTTGACCGCACAGAACACCGTCGGGGTGACCGCGATCCACGAGTGCCCGGTCGACTTCGTGACCGCCCAGATCGAAGCGATCTTTGCCGACCTGGCACCGGCCGCGGTGAAGACCGGCATGTTGTTCTCCGCACCGATCATCGGCGCGGTCGCCGAGAGCCTGGCCAGCCGCGACGTTGCGGTGGTGGTCGACCCGGTGATGCTGGCTTCGTCCGGCGCCCGGTTGTTGCGCGAAGATGCGGTCGGTGCACTGGTGGAGTTGCTGTTCCCGCTCGCTCGGGTGATCACACCGAACCTGATGGAAGCTCAGGCCCTGACCGCGCTGGAAACCGAGGATCGCGGCGAGATCGCGGAGGCCCTGGTGTCGATGGGCGCGCAGGCTGCGCTGGTCACCGGCGGCCACGGCACAGAACCGATCGATCACCTCTTCGACGGTGCGCGCCACATCGACATCCCGGTCGTGAGGCACCCGATTGCGGCCACCCACGGCGCCGGTTGCACGCACTCCGCGGCATTGGCAGCCTGCCTGGCGCGCGGCGATTCATTGCTGGACGCGGCCAGGCGCGCCGCACTGGTCGCCTCCGAAGCGGTGGCACACGGCTTGGTCGGGATCGGCGCCGGGGACGGCCCGGTGGACGCGCTGGACGTGCGTTCGTTCAGCCCGCCGGAGTTGCCGATTCTGCTATGAACGCCGGGTAGGCCGCACCGATGAGCGCTGAGCGTTCTGCGTCAGCCGTTACCCTTACCGGCAACTCCAAGGAGCCGGAAAGCCCTTTGCGCAAAGGCGATTCAATGAGGTCCCAGGATCTGCTGATCGAACCGCCGAGTACCAGAACCTCAGCGCCGAAGCGCTTCAACCACGGCCCGAGCACCTCGCCCAACACCTGGAATGCCGCCTGCACCACCTCAGCGGCGACCTGGTCTCCCGAGCGCGCCAGATCCATGATCTCTTTGACGTCCAGGTCATTAGGGCCGTGCTGATCGGAGCGCGCCGAGCGTTCAGCGAAGATTCGTTTGATGGCCCGCCGGGACACCCAGTCCTCCAGCGGATGCCCGGCGTAATCGAGCAGATGGACCTCGGCCGACGGAGGGACGTCCGGGCCACTGTCTACGACCACGCCATCGTCCAGGAAGGCCGAGCCGACCCCGGTGCCGAGCGTGATCGCCACACATCGGGACGCATCCTGTGCCGTGCCGGCCAGCCACTCGCCGACCAGGAATGCGCTGGCATCGTTGATGAAACTGATCCGGGCAGGTCGGCAGGGCATCATCTGCAGAAGCCGGGCCCGGACGTCGACTCCGTCCAGCGCGTCGAACTTGCCTACTCCGGTGAAGTGGCCGATCCCCGCGACGTAATCGAACGGACCGGGCATCGCGACGCCCCAGTGCAGCCCGGTCGGCGCATCGAGATCCGCGCACGCCGCGACGAACACCGACAGCAGTCCGTTGGCGTCGGCGTGCGAGTCCAAGTCATGCCGGCTGACCCCACTCGGCCGCCAGTCGGCTGGATCGACCCAGGCTGCGGTGACGTGGGTTCCGCCGATTTCCAGGATGGGGATGCCCGGGACGAGCTGTTCGGGCCGGCTCAATTCAGCCCCAATTTCAGCAGCGCGTTCTCGATCACTTCGGCCAGCGCGGGGTGAATCCAGTACTGGCCCTGAGCAATGTCGATGGCGCGTTGGCCGAACGACATGCCCTGGATCAAGGGCTGGATCAGGCTGGAGGCCTGATACCCCATCACGTGCGCGCCGATCAGCAGCCCGGTTGCCGGGTCGGCAATCACCTTGCAGATTCCGGTGGTGTCCTCCATCGCCCAGCCGTAGGCGGTGTCGCCGTATTGCTGGGTTGCCGCGACGTAGTCGGGGTAGCTGGCGCGAGCCTGGTCCTCGGTGAGGCCGACGCTGGCGATTTGAGGTGAGGTGAACACGGCAGCCGGGACATGGCGGTGGTCGAAACTCCTCAGGTCCTCGGGGTGAGCCAGGTTGTGGGCGACGATCCGCGCCTCGTGGTTGGCGACATGCTTGAGCTGGTAAACCGACGACACGTCCCCCAAAGCCCAAATGCCGGGTGCGGACGTGCGGCCGTGGCGGTCCACCTCGACCCGGCCGTCGGCCGTGGTCTGAACGTCGGCGATGTCGAGGCCGAGCCGATCGGAGTTGGGGCGACGCCCGGTGGCGACCAGCAGCATGTCACCGCTAGCAGTACCGCCGCCCGCGAACTGCAGGCTGGGCTCGGAGTCGGTACCGGTGAGCTTTGTGACTCGCTCGCCGAGCCGGACATCCCATTTCTCACCAGCCAACTCGGTGAAGGCATCGGAGATCTCCGAGTCGAGATGACGCAGGAGTCGGTTGCCGCGCGTCACCCAGGTGACCTGGACGCCAAGCACTCCGAAGACATGCGCGAACTCAGCACCGATATAACCGCCGCCGAGGATCACGAGCCGGTCGGGCAACTCCTCGATCCGCATGATGCTGTCCGAGGTGTGGAACGCGATTCCGGATTCCGCGATCTCGTCCGGGATGATCGGTCTGGCTCCGGCGGCGATCACGATCTGTTCGGCCGTGATGGTTTCGCCGGTGCTCATGGTCAGCGTCTTGGGTCCGGTGAAACGGGTGCGGCTGAGGAAAGTCGTGGTGTTCGGACCGTTGACCCGGTAGTCCTGGCCACCCTGCGCGATCGGATCGATCCGGCCGAAGATCCGGTCCCGGATGTCCGTCCAGCGGACCCCGGTCAGGCTCGAGTCGATGCCGTAGCGCGACGACTGCCGGATCGTGTCGGCGACCTCCGCGGCGTAGACGAACATCTTGGTCGGGATGCAGCCGACGTTGAGGCACGTCCCGCCGAACGTGCCTTCTTCGATGATGGCAACCCGCTTGTCGTCGAATTCCGGAGTCACGACCGAGTTCCCGGAACCGGTTCCGATGATCGCGAGATCGAAGTCAGGCACTGCGTAAGCCTACTGTTCTGGCTGTTCCCAGCCATCGACTGGCGCGGCCCGCACGAGGCGAGGGCCGCGCGCCAACGAGTGCTCGCGGATGAGAACTAGTACGGTCGAGGGTGCATGCTTGTCCCAACAAACTAATATTGAGGACCGTAGCCGCCGAGTATGAATACGCCATCAACAGCCACTGAAGCCGAATCACTCGAGGTCGAACGGACCCATCGGCAGATCCTGGTGATCATGTCCGGGTTGATGATGGGCATGTTCCTGGCGTCGCTGGACCAGACCATCGTGTCCACCGCACTGCCCACCATCGTCGGCGATTTCCACCGAAGCGACCTGCTGTCCTGGGTGATCACGGCCTACCTCTTGGCCAGCACCGCATCGACTCCGCTGTGGGGCAAGGCCGGCGATCTGTATGGCCGCAAGCGGGTGTTCCAGCTTGCGATCGTGGTGTTCCTGCTGGGCAGCATCCTGTGCGGCGCCTCGCAGAACATGTACGAGCTGATCGCCTTCCGCGGCATTCAAGGCATCGGCGGTGGCGGCCTGATCTCGCTGGTCTTCGCGATCATCGGCGACGTCATCCCACCCCGGCAGCGCGGTCGCTATCAGGGCTATTTCGGCGCGGTGTTCGGGGTGTCCAGCGTGGTGGGCCCGCTCGCCGGCGGGTTCTTCGTGGACAACCTGAGCTGGCGCTACATCTTCTACATCAACCTGCCGCTGGGGATCATCGCGCTGGTCGTGACCAACCGGGTACTGAGGCTGCCGGTTCGCAAGCGGCTGGTGAAGATCGACTGGTGGGGGGCGCTGTTGCTGGTCGCGGGCGTGTCGTCCATCTTGCTGGCCACGCAGTCCGGCGGGACCGACTACCCGTGGGGTTCGTGGCAGATCGTGGGGCTGTTCCTGCTGGGTGCGGTGTTCCTGGCCGGGTTCGTGATCCGCGAAGGCATGGCACCCGAACCGATCCTGCCGCTCGACCTCTTCCGGATCCGCATCTTCACCGTCAGCAACATCATCGCCTTCGTCAGCGGTGTCGCGATGTTCGGAGCCCTGGCGTTCCTGCCGCAGTACCTGCAACTGGTACACGGCGTTTCGGCGACCGCATCCGGCCTGCTGTTACTTCCGCTGCTGGTGGGATTGCTGATCATGAGCGTCGGTTCCGGCCGCTATATCTCCCGGACCGGCAACTACCGTTGGTTCCCGCTGGTCGGAACCGTCCTGGTGACGCTCGGGTTGGCATTGCTGACCCGGCTCGGCGCACATACCTCGTTGGTCGTGGTGGGTAGCTACATCCTCATCTTCGGTGCCGGCCTCGGTCTGTTCATGCAAGTACTGACGCTGGTAGTGCAGAACGCCGCGCCGATGAAGCAGATGGGCGTCGCGACGTCGTCGGTGACGTTCTTCCGCTCGATGGGCGGCGCGATCGGGGCGTCTGCGCTCGGCGCCGTGCTCACGTCACAGCTGTCGCACGAATTCCCGAAGTACCTCGCCCCTGCCGCAATCGCGCAAGGCGGCGACAAGGTGGCCGGTTTGATCCAAAGCCCGCAGGCGTTGGCCGCGCTCAAGCGCACCAACCCTGCGCTGCACGAGGGAATCATCCAGGCCTACTCGCACTCCATCGACCGGCTGTTCCTCGTCGCCGTGCCGGTCTCGGTGCTGAGCGTGCTCGCGTCGCTGTTCATCAGGCAGGTCCAGTTGCGAGGCAGCGCAGCCGCGCCGGAATCGGAGCAAGCTGCTCTGCAACCCCAGGGAGGTCACTAGATGCCCGGCGTAACGATCACGGCCGGCTACGGAGCCGGGGGCAGCGTGGTTGCTCCGGCGCTGGCCAAGGAGCTCGGCGTGCAACTGCTGGACCGGGCCATCAGCACCACGGTCGCTGCGAAGCTCCAGGTGACCGTCCAGGAGGCCGTGGCAGGTGAAGCCAAGCGGACCTTCACCGAAAAGTTCATGTCCCTGCTG
Organism: Jatrophihabitans sp.; assembly: GCA_036488285.1. Lineage (GTDB taxonomy): Bacteria > Actinomycetota > Actinomycetes > Mycobacteriales > Jatrophihabitantaceae > Jatrophihabitans_A. Next base: position 15,828 of record DASXHV010000196.1, read on the forward strand.
GCACCTCTGGCCGGTGGGGTGCTCGGTGCGGGCACCGACGCGGCACCACCGCAGGACGATCCGGTTCCGGACGAGGCGGCCGGTTTCCGTGAGCAGGCCGAGGCGATCATGCGTGCCGCGCTACCTGCCGGAGCCGTCATTCTCGGACGGGGCGGCACCGCCGCGCTGTGCCATGAGCCCGACGTCCTGCGGGTCAGGCTGTTCGGCCCGGTGGACGCTCGGATTGCCCAGGCGACGCAGGTCGAACACGTCGACATCGACACCGCTCGTGAGCGGTTGCAGCAGGTGGACGACGCCCGCGATCACTACATCTGGCGGCTCTACAAGGTGCACGCCTCCGAGCCATGGCTGTTCCATCTGCAGATCGACAGCACGGTGGTACCGCTGGATACCTGCGTGTCCATCATCGCCACCGCGTACCGCGCGATGCTGACCAGAGTCAGCGCCCGCTAGCCCTGCTCGCTGCACCTCCTCGCTGACCCTCCTCGCACTGCTTCTTCCTCTTTCCCGCTTCGGCAAATTTCCCGCTTCGGCAACCCGCACGCACCGGTCGCCTCAGATTCAGCCGGACGAAGCCGATGAGAAAGCAGGACGGCTGCGGCTGCGTCAGCCGGCGTTTCACCTAGCTGAACGCAGACTGGCTGGGGGATCGGGATGACCACGGACGCCACACTGGCGCGCACGCCCGGAGATCTGGCCGTCCCAGCCGCGAAGCAGCGCCTGTCGGGCGGAATGCAGCGCTCCTACCGTCCCCAGCATGTCCAGGCTCGCAATCACCGCCGGTTCTACGTCACCACCTGGGCAAAGTTCTGCACCGCGTTCACCGCCGCCAGTCTGTGGACGGCCCTTTCGGTATGGCTGTCGCTGCCCTGGATCAGAGATCTCGCGCACCACATCACGCTGGTACCAGCGCTGCTGGTCGTCACGTTTCTCGCTTTCGTGCCGGGCCATCTGGTCTCATTCCTGGCCGCTGCCGTTCTGCTCGACCGTCAACCGACACTCACCGTTGCTCGACCAACGGCGGCTGCCACCGTCATGATCGCGGCTCGCAACGAAGCTGAATCCATCGCCGCTACGCTCAAATACCTTGCTGATCAGGACTATGACGGCGCGCTGCAGGTGATCCTGGTCGACAACGGGTCGACCGACGGGACCGCCGATATCGCAAGAGCCGCTGCGGCGGAACTAGGCCTCGATCTCACCGTCCTGACCGAGACGCGCCCCGGCAAGAGCCACGCCCTCGATCTGGGCTTGCAGACCATCACCACCGACCTGACCATCACGGTGGACGCCGACACTTTGCTCCATCGCTCCGCCGTCCGGATCCTGGTCGCTCGGATGGAGTCCTCACCCTCCGATGTTCTGGCGGTAGCGGGCAACGTGCAGGTCCGCAACAGCAGACAGAACATGTGGTCACGTCTGCAGTCTTGGGACTACCTGCTCGGCATCGCGGCAGTCAAGCGGGTGCAGGGGCTGTTTCAGAGCACCCTTGTCGCACAGGGCGCCTTCAGCTTGTATCGCACCGATGCCCTGCGCACAGCCGGCGGCTGGCCGGACGCGATCGGCGAGGACATCGTGTTGACCTGGCACCTGATGCGCGTCGGCCGAGTCTTCTACGAGCCTCTGGCGCTGTCCTTCACCACTGCGCCTGCCACGTTGCGGTCGCTGACCAAGCAACGCAGCCGGTGGGCGCGCGGCATGATCGAGGGCATCCGGGTGGTGCCGCCCTGGCGGCAACGACGCCCGATGGCGCTTGCCCTTACGGCCGTTGACCTGGTGATCCCGTTGCTGGACATCGCATATGTGCTCATCTGGTTGCCCGGGTTGGTACTGGCATGCACCGGACGGTTCTGGATCGTGGGGCCGATGACCGTGGCCGTCGTACCGATGACCGCCTTCGTCTACTGGCTGTTGTACCGCTACCAGGATCGCCACGTACTCAGGCCTCTTGGGCTGTCACCTCGCCGGGACCGCCGTGGCCTCGTGCTGTTCTTGGTCGCCTACCAGGCATTGATGTCGGCCATGTCCCTACTCGGCTATGGCCAGGAGTTGCTCCGGATGCGCCGCGCCTGGAAGTGACGTACCGGGATCGGCGTTCGCTCACAGGGTGCACGGCGCATGATGGAGGACGTGTTTGCCAGCCTCGCGCCTGCTCGCCGCCGCCTCGTCCTGAGCGTGCTCGCCCTGCTGTGCGGCGCGATTCTGGTGGGGACCGGGATCGCGGTGGCGCGCACCGTCACCGGCGGCGCTGCCTCGCCTGCACCGGTGGCGAATCACCAGCCCGGTCCCGTGCTGCTGGTGCCCGGCTACGGCGGCTCGGTCACCTCGCTGCAAGTTCTCGCGCGCAAACTCATCGCGGCGGGAAGACACGCCGAGGTCGTCTCGCTGCCCGACGACGGAACCGGCGACTTGCGCTCGCAGGCCCAGGCCCTTGCGTCCGCGGCCAAGGCTGCCGCGGCTCGTGAGCACGCCGATTCCGTCGATGTGGTCGGCTATTCCGCCGGCGGCGTGGTGGCCCGGCTGTGGGCACACGACTACGGCGGCAACCGTCTTGCACGCCGGATCGTCACGCTCGGCGCACCGCAGCACGGCACCGAACTGGCCAGCCTCGGCGCGGCCCTGTCGATCGCGTGCCCGACTGCTTGTCAACAGCTCGCGGTGTCGAGCACGCTGCTTGCCGGGCTGAACGCCAAGCCGGAGACGGCGGCGGGTCCGCAGTATGTCTCGATCTGGACCACCAAGGACGAGATCGTGGTGCCGCCGGATTCGGCGCGGCTGGACGGCGGGTTGAACCTGACCGTTCAGAGCGTCTGCGCCTCCTCGAGCGTCCAGCACAGCGGCCTGCCCACCGATCCGCTGATTCAGGCGATGGTGCTCACCGAACTGGGATCGGGAGCCCCGGTGGCCCTGACGCCCGCAGACTGCGCTCGGTTGTCCCGCTAGACGGGGCCGGCCGCTCAGCTCTTGACGTCCTTGGTCATGAAGTTTGCCCAGGCGCAGCCGAGCAAAACCGCGACGTACACCGCCTGCAGGGCGACCCCCCGCTCCACGTTGCGCAGCAGCATCGGGTCCCGAAACAGGTCGACGAACGACAGCCAGTAGCGGGTCGGCAGATACGGCTGCAGGGCCTTGGCGGCATCCAGCGTCAACAGCAACGAGGACCCGATCAGGAATGCCAGCGCACCGAGGGTTGCCGACATCGGCGAATCGGTCAGGGTGGACAGGAACAGCGCCATCGCAGCCACGCCGAGCATCGAGAAGGCGACGTAGCCGATCGCGAGCAAGGTCCGCCACACGATCTGCATCGGGGTCAACGCGGTGCCCGACACGCTGACCACGGCCGATGACAACGGCTGATTGCCCAACAGTGCACGGCCGACCAGGAATCCGGTGCCGGCCACGATCACCACGGACACGACGACGAAGACGAACACCGAGGCCAGCTTCGCGACCAGCAGCCTGGTCCGGCCGACCGGGCGGATCAGCAGGTAGCGCAGCGTCCCGCTCTGCGCCTCGCCGGCCACTGAGTCGCCGGCCACTACGGCGACTGCAACCGGTAGGAACAGCGGAAGCACGATCGCCAGTGCCGCGACCGCGAACAGCGAACCGTTGGCCAAGACTGCCGACAGGAAGGCCGGTCCCTGACCGGGCCGTGGACCTACGTGAGTGGTGGCCAGCAATACCGCGACCACGGTGGGCAACGCATCGAGCAGCACGATGGTCATCCATGTTCGCGGCCGCCGGAACAACTTCTGCAGCTCGATGCCGATCATCTGCTACTCACCCGATCCGATCCTGAACCGGTCAGCTCCAGCACGACCTGCTCCAGGCTGCGTCGCTCGGGTGCCAATTCGTTGATCCGCACGCCTGCTTCGACCAGCAACGCGTTCAGGCTCGCCGGATCCGAGCTCTGAACAACGAGTCGTTCACCGTCGGCGTGTACCACCCGGCCGTTGAGAATCCCCACCGCGGACGCCACATCCGGAGTGTGGACGACGGTCCGTCCGGTCGGTGCCTGCAGTGATTTCAGGCTGTCCTGAACGACCAGCCGGCCCCGGTCGATCACACCGACCCGGGTGCACAACTGCTCCACCTCGGCGAGCAGATGGCTGGACAGGAAGATCGTGGTGCCTCGCTCGTTGAGCGCGAGGAGCAGGTTGCGGATCTCACGAATCCCTTGTGGATCAAGGCCATTCGTGGGCTCGTCGAGAACCAGCAGCTCCGGCTGCCGGAGCAGGGCACCGGCCAATCCGAGCCGCTGCCGCATCCCGAGCGAATACGCCTTCACCGGGCGTTTGCCGACCGCGTCCAGCCCGACGAGTGCCAGCGCCTCGGCGACCCGATCCGGTCGAGTGCGGCGCGGCCCGGGCGCGCCGCTGGCATCGAGCAACATCAGGTTCGCCCGTCCGGACAGATGCCCGTACGCGGCCGGCCCCTCGACCAGGGCACCGACCCGTGGCAGCACCTCGTGGCCGGACTTCGGCATCGGAGCGCCGAGCATCTCGATACTGCCGGAGCTCGCCAGCACCAGGCCGAGCAGCATCCTGACGGTGGTGGTCTTGCCGGAGCCGTTTGCCCCGAGGAAACCGTAGATATCGCCACGCTGGACGTCGAGGTCGACGGCGTCCACGGCGGTCAGCGAGCGAAACCTCTTGGTCAGCTTGTCGGTGCGGATCATCAGCCGCCACCGAACCGGGCCAGCTCGGCGGCCGCGGCGGTCAGGGTGGCTCGGGTGACGGTGCCGGTGAGTAGCCAGTACAAGCCGCCCGGCGTGAGAGTGCTCGTCAGCAGAAGGCTCAGCGGACCGACGACGACGCTCTGGCCATCTGGGCCATCGGCGATGCCGGGCGCGCTGAGAAGCTCTCGCCGCAACGAGTTGGCGGTCCGTCCGGTCATCGGGACGGCGACGAACTCGGTCACTCCGTGACCGTAAACGCCGACGCCGCCGAAGGACGGCAGCTGGCCGTTGAGCGCGATGCCGGCCAACGTTTTGGGCACCGGCACATCGCCGAAGAACCTGCCCAGCGCACCGGACAGGTTCTGCTGCTGCTCGATGTTCAACTCGGCCCCAGAGGGCAGCAGAAACCGCGTTGTAGCAGCCGCAGGCATCGTCGCGTTGAAGTCCAGGAATTCGGTTGCCATTGCAGGGTTGGCGTCGTTTGCGCCGTAGACCTCGACCCGCAGCGGGATACCGGTGATGGTGTCTGCCCAGATGTCGACGTGATCGATGGTGGTTGCGACGTCACTTGGCCGCAGCCGCAGCCCAGCTGCTGTGCGTCCCGCGATCCGCACCGTGTCCAGCCGGCTGACTTCGCCGTCGGCAGCTTCGCTGAGCAACCGGCGACCGAGCGAGGCCGGCAGCAGGTCGGCAGCTGACGGAAGCCGAACCAGGGGATTTATCGAGGAGTCGATCCGGGTTGCACTGTTTTCCTCGTAATTCCAGGACCAGGTGCCTGAGTCGTCGGTGTGCACATCGGTCTCGCCGGCGACGTCGACCTGATCGACGCGGGAGTCCTTCGCGCCACGCCACCACACCCGCAACTGGCTATGGCCACCGAACAGATCGGCCAACGAACCGAACCGGCTGGTCACCGGAAGCGCGAGGCCACCGGTGGCCTCGGCATACCCGGAGTACCCGAGGCTGCCTGAGTTGCGGATCTTGGCGAGCAGCGTGGTCGCCGGAATCGTGCTGTTGGATACCGGGATCGAGTTGAGCGCGGCGGGCAGGCTGAGCAGCACGGCGAGGACGGCTGCCACCACCGGCCATCGACGAAGCCGCGCCATGCCTCACCGTACGTCGAGTAGCTGAACCCTCATCATTAACAGCCGAGAAACTTTGTCCGGCTGAGGCGGGATGTCGGAGATGGTGCGTGAGATCCGTTCGCGGATGACGAGCGGTCAGCTGGCGACTGGTTCCAGCACGAAGACCGGGATCTGACGATCGGTCTTGCGCTGGTAATCGGCGTAGTCCGGGTACGCGGCGACGGCATGCTTCCACCACTCCGCCTTCTCATCACCGGTCACCTCGCGCGCGATCAGGTCGTACCGGTTGGGTCCGTCCTGCAGCTCGACGTGCGGGTCCGCGACGACGTTGTAGTACCAGACCGGGTGCTTCGGGGCTCCACCCAGCGAGGCGACGACGACGTAGGTTCCGTCGTGCTCGACGCGCATCAGCGGGATCTTGCGCAACTTGCCGCTCTTGGCACCGCGGGTCGTTATCAGGATCACCGGCATGCCGCGCATCGTGTTTCCCTCGGCACCGTTGGTTCGTTCGAACAACTCGACCTGCTCGCGCGCCCGCTTGTCCGGACTTGGTTCGTATTCACCGTCTAATGGCATGAATTCAGTCAATCACTACCCGAGGAGCTTCCGCATCGTGGGTCGGGACCCAAGTTGAACCGAACCGTGATCAGCTGCGTACGGCCAGGTGTGCGCGGCGCGCCAATCCGGCGCGCCCTGACGAACACCGCCTGAGGAGGCGCCATGTTTGGTCACCCGCCCCGCCGGCCGTTGCAACTACTTGCAATCACCGGCCTCACGCTCGCCCTGACCGGGCTCACGACGACCCCGGCCTTCGCCTCGGATCGGCACCACGCTGACGACCGAAGCAGCTATCAGCAGCTCAACGAGGTATCCGACATGCCGGGAGCAGCGAAAGTGCTGGACCCGAACCTCGTGAACGCCTGGGGGTTGGCGTTCGGACCCACCACCCCGCTGTGGGTGTCGAACAACGCCTCGAACACCTCCACGCTGTACCAGGGCACCGCGACGCCGAGTAGCCCCGTCACACCCGCTGCGCTCATCGTCAAGATTCCCGGCGCAGGCGCCCCAACCGGGGTGGTATTCAATGCTGGAACGGGCTTCGCGCTGACGACGGACGGCAAGTCCGGACCGGCCAAGTTCATCTTCGCGGGTGAGAACGGCCAGATCTTCGGATGGAACCCGACCGGTGTCGACGGCACCAGCGCTACCCAGGCCGCAATGACGGCCAACGCCGTCTACAAGGGGCTGGCAATGGTGACCGTCAACCAGAAGCAGTACCTGCTCGCGGCGAACTTCCACGACAATCGCATCGACGTGTTCAACGATCATTTCGCACCGGTGATGATGCACCACGCCTTTGCCAGCGTCGGCATTCCGAAGGGGTACGCCCCGTTCGACGTAGCCCTTCTCGGAAACCGGGTTTTCGTCAGCTACGCCAAGCAGGATGCAGCTCGTCACGACGACGTGGCGGGGGCCGGTCACGGCTTCGTCAACGTGTTCAGCACGTCCGGGCGCTTCCTCGACCGGTTCAGCTCGCGCGGTGTGCTCAACTCGCCGTGGGGTTTGGCCATCGCACCGAAGGGATTCGGAGAATTCAGCGGCGACGTCCTGGTCGGCAACTTCGGCGACGGGCGCATCCATGCCTTTGACCCACGGTCGGGCGAACTCGAAGGCACCTTGCGGACGTCCAACGGCAAGCCGATCGTGATCGACGGACTCTGGGGACTGCTGCCCGGCAACGGCACGGCGGGTCAGACTTCAGACGTGTGGTTCAGCGCCGGACCGAACGGGGAAACGCACGGTTTACTCGGGATACTTCGGGCTTCTGGTCGCACGGACCACGATGACGACTGAACAGTAGAAAAGACTGAACGATAGAAACCTGCTGAACACAGGCATCTGGTCAGCTCGGGCTGCGATCGCAACGGCGCGGTCGCAGCCCGGGCGTGTCGTGAAATGCGATCGCGTAACTCCTTACGAGCCAAGGGGTTACTCGATCGGTGCACGGGCCGCTCGGGCGCCGTCCACGGGCCTGCTGTTTGACTCCTCGGCCGTCGGAGTGAACCGTGGGGAATGGACGGAGCGGCGGTTGGAGAGAACCGAAAGATGCTGCCGCACCGTGCTGACAACACGACCACGAGAAGATGAGGAGCACATCATGCTGACCGTGACCGAGAACGCAGCAGCAGAAATTCGCAATCTCACCGAGCAGCCCGAAGCACCTGCAGGTGTCGGCCTTCGGATCTCTACCGACCCGACCGCCGGCGCGCTAACGCTCACGCTGGCAGCCACACCGGCCGAGGATGACACCGTGGTGAACGCCGACGGTGCGCGCTTGTTCCTGGACACCAACGCGACCGCGATACTCGACGACAAGACGCTCGACGCCGTCGCAGATCCGGCCGGCCAGGTTCAGTTCGCGATTGCCGAACAACCCGTCTGAGCAAGCACAAAGGGTTTCCATTGCATGCCGCGGCGCTGCTACTCCGGTAGCGGCGCCGCTGTCATCTGACGCCTACTGTTGAACGATGGCCGGCCGGGCGACGAACCTCGCGTTGCTCGTGTTGTTACCCGCAGCGGCAGTCTCCGGCGCTGCCACCTTCCTGGTCGGCAGCGGAATCGTCGGCATCGTCGTCACCGTGCACGGCATCGTCGGCTTGATGTTGCTGGTACTTCTCCCCTGGAAGTCCGTGATCGCCAGGCGCGGCTTGCGGCGACGACGAGCCGACCGGCTGATTTCGCTGGTGCTCGCCGCGGCCGTACTGCTGGCGTTGGCCTCAGGATTGGCCCACAGCACCGGCCTGCTGATCAGGGCCGGTGGCCTGACCGCGCTGCAGGTACACGTCGGCGCTGCCCTGGTCGCACTCGTCCCGCTCCTGGGACACGTCCTGCGGCGTCGGGTTCGACCCCGCAAGACAGATCTGTCCCGTCGCGCCGTATTGCGCGCCGGGATGCTCGTCGCGGCCGCAACAGCCGGCTACGGCGCACTCGAACTGGCGGCGCGGGCGCTGTCCTTACCTGGTGCCAGACGCCGGGCGACCGGCTCGTACGAGCTGTCCTCCGGCGATCCGGACGGGATGCCGACGACCTCCTGGCTCTTCGACGAGACGCCGCCGATCGACCCGGCCGGTTGGCGGCTCACGGTTCGCTCAGGTGGCGCCAGCCGGGACTGGACAGTCGACGAGATCGGAGCGGTGGGCGATCACGCGAGCGTGATCCTGGACTGCACCGGCGGCTGGTACTCGCGACAAGTGTGGTCCGGCGCCCGGCTGTCCAGGCTGCTGCCGGTCGGCTCGGCCGGCAGTGTGGTGGTGGTCAGCGCGACCGGATACCGGCGCGCGCTGCCGCTCAGCGATGACCTGCTGTTGGCCGTCGAGGTGGCCGGACGGCCGCTGTCCGACGGGCACGGTGCGCCGATCCGGCTGGTGGTTCCGGGCCGTCGCGGCTACCACTGGGTCAAGTGGGTGACGCAGGTCGAGCACCAAGCGTCCCCCTGGTGGGCGGAATCGCCGCTGCCGCTGCAGTAGCGAACGGTGCCAGCCCCAGCGATATCAACTGCAATGGCGCACGATGGCCTCATGAAGCTCAAGCTCGACCTGCATGACATTTACAGCAACGGCCATGAGATCGACCGTGCCCTGCGCTCGATCATCGACGAGGCCGTCGCCAAGAAGGCGAAGCTGGTCGAGATCATCCCCGGGAAGGGGTCCGGCGCGCTGAAGAAGCATGTGTTGCGATTCCTCGATCAGAAGGAGATCAAGGCGCTTTATCACCGGGTGGAGAAGGACTCCGACAACTTCGGCCGCGTCTTCGTCCACTTCCGCTGGAAGTAGCCGGCGTTTTACGGCGCACCGGCCGGGGTCAGGACTGCCGGTTTGCGAACACGCTCGTGCCAGCTCAGTCCGGTGATCGCGGCAACCAGCACGGCGAAGCCGAGCCACTGACTCGTGGTCAGCGAGGCATCGAGGAATGCCACTCCGACCACGGCCGCGGTGGCGGGGAAAGCCAGTTCGGCAAACGTCGCCCGCGAGGCAGCCGTGTAGCGCAACGCGGCGTAGTACAGCACCAGCGCCAGCAATCCCGGAACCAGCGCGAGTGGCACCAGACCCTTGAGGTTCGACCAGCCGGGCGTCATCGGATCATGCAGCGTCCAGTTGATGACGAACGCGCCGATCAGCCCCCAGACGAATCTGAGGACCGTCAGATCTCGCGAGGAGACCTCGGCGCTGACCATCCGACCGAGCACCGTTCCCGAAGCCCACAGGGCCGCCGCCGCGAGCGCGAACAGCGCGACCTTGACCGCGGCGATCTTGATGTCGAAGGGATGTGCGAAGGCCAGCAGCCATGCGCCGGCAAGTGCCGGGATCGCGTAGTAGCCGAAGCCGGGACGTAGGCGCTCGCGCAGCAACACCATTGCGAGCAAGACGGCAAAGACCGGTTGCAGTTTCTGCAGAACGAGCGGCGTGACGAAGTCGCCGGAGCTCGCGGACAGTTTGAACGCCTCGGTGAACAGCGCGGTGGCAGCCGCAGATGCGCCCACGCCGATCCCGATGATCGCGATCTGGCTCGGCCACCGGCACGCACGGAAGGCGCGGATGGCCGCAGGGATGAACGGTGCGACGACGACCACCACGATCAGGTGCTCCCACAACACGATGGTCGATGGGTGCAGGGTCAACGCCAAGGGTTTACGCAGCAGGCCGTCCAGGCCCCACATGGAGGCTGAGACCGCGACCAGCCAGGTGCGGTCGGTGCGGTCACCAGGCGAGCGAGCCGTGCTGAATGGCTTCATGCCGCCTCAACCGCGGCCTGTGCGTGACAATTCCGGTTTGATTGCCGGCGCGATCCGGCGATGCCACGCCCGATCACCGGGAGATCTCACGTCTGGCTTCAAGGGCTCGGACAACATGCTCTTCCAGTATGCCGCAAGGTGAGGTCCTGCCGGATCGCTGGATTCTGGCCGAGGTCGCGGGCAGAGTGAGGGCGAATGCCAGGTCCGGTCGCGAATCGGTGTGCGGCGTTGTCGGAGGTGCGCATGAGCGAGCTCGCAGATTTCATCCTCGCCCGGATCGAGGAGGAGGAGCGGGAATGCCGCGCTCGACTCGACCGGCAACCCGCGACCGATGACACCGTAACCGATGACGTCGTAACCGATGACGTCGTAACCGATGACGTCGTAACCGATGACCTGGTGTCCCCCGGCCGCCTGCTTCTACATTGTCTGGCGCGCCGAAAGCTCGTCGCCCTGCACGAGATCCACATCGTCGACGATGGTCAGGACGCCATGCTCGACGGCGAATCCAGGTCATGTCGGGCGGGTCAAAATGAGCGCGACTTCATCTGTCCGACTTTGCGGATGCTCGCTCTGCCGTATTTCGACCACGCTGATTACCAGCAACGTTGGCAGCACGCAGGTGACCTCGTCGCCTCCAATGCAGACTTGCCATCGGAAACACGTACTGCCGAAGTGAGTACATGGCAGCGATGAAGGACGACCGGTCGCCCCGCTGAGGTCAACCAACGGTTGGCCGCGGCGCTCGACCGCCCGACCGCCTTTTCCTGGCTTGACTGAGCTTCGTAGGCACCGCGCCCTATCTGCCCAGCACGACTGAGCCAAGGTCTGGTGACTCCGAGTCATTCAACTGGCGTAGGACAGCTCCCTCTTCTGTGTGTACGCGATGAGAGGAATTCTCTGCATCCTGAGAAATCAGGGCAGGGAACGGTTGACATCCGGGGGCAGTCAATGGCGACACGACGCTACGACGGCAGTGCAGTTGTCTCGAGCGGTCACGGCAAGCGGCGCCGGAATCGCACGATGAGGAAGCTGCTTTGTACCTGTGCTGCTGTGGTCGTTGCGGTCGCTATGGGCGTCCTCAGCTTTCCGCAGTCCGCATCGGCGGCACAGCCGTTGAGCGTTTTCGTCGGCTACCTGGATACGCACTCCGATCCGTTGAGTTCGAATCAGCCCAACCCATGGCCATACACCGATCCGAACAGCTATATCGGGACTCCGTGCCCCAACTACCCGAACGACACGACCTGCTGGGACGCCAGCGCCGTGCGCCTGGACAACCCAAACGCCACTGACGTGACTGGTGTGCATCCCGTGGTTGTGATCGCGGGAAGCACGTATGACCTGTGGGGTACCAACGTCACGGTGCGTGCGCACTCGACGCTCGTGCTGACCGAGACAGGTGGGCAGAACTCAGAAAACTTCGACGGCTCCGACTTCTCCCCGAACTCCTACAACGGCGGCAATGCCGCATCGTGCACCAACTCCGGCGCGATTCCGAGCGTCAATGTCACGATCGCCGGAGCGACGACCTCCTACGTCGACTCCGGCCAGGTGCTCAACGGAGGTGGCGTAGACAGCGGCCACTGCGTCAACGGGTCCTTTGTTTCGGGCCGCATCGATGAGTCCCACCCCTGGGTGCAGATCGGAGCAGGGGCGGCTGCGCCGCCGTCCGCACCGCGGACGCTGAGCGCCACTGCCGGCAGCGGGTCGGTCAACCTGTCCTGGACCGCACCGTCCTCCGATGGCGGGAGCGCGATCACCAGTTACAGCCTGTATCGGGGCACAACCGCGGGCGGGGAGGCTTCGACCCCCGTCGCGACCAACGTCTCCACGAACAACTTCACCGACACCGGTCTGGTCAACGGCACCAAGTACTTCTACACCGTTGCGGCAATCAACAGCGCCGGCCCGTCGCCGCGCTCCAACGAGGCATCGGCAACGCCGACGGTCACTCAACCGACCGTCCCGTCGGCGCCGAGATCCCTGGCGGCAACGCCAGCGAGCGGATCGGTGAGCCTGTCATGGACCGCGCCGACCGCCAATGGCGGATCGCCTGTGACCGGGTACAACATCTACCGCGGCACGACGGCAGGCGGCGAGGTTGCCACGCCGCTGGCCAGCAACGTCACGACGCTGAGCTACACCGATATCGCCGACACCAACGGCTCCGCCTACTTCTACAAAGTTGCTGCGGTCAATGCAGTGGGGGTCTCGGCTCAATCCAACGAGGCCTCGGCGGCTCCGCTCGCGACCGTTCCGTCCGCGCCGCAGGGTCTGACCGCGTCAGGCGCAAGCGGATCGATCGCGCTGAGCTGGAGCGCCCCGCTGTCCGACGGCGGATCTGGGGTGACGGGCTATGACATCTATCGAGGGACCTCAGGTGGGGCTGAGTCCAGTACACCGATAGCTACGAACCTCGTTTTGAACAGCTTCACCGATACCGCTGCCACCAACGGCGCCACCTATTACTACCAAGTGTCGGCCGTCAACAACATCGGCACCTCACCACGGTCCAACGAGGCATCAGCCACCGCTGCGGTGTCGCGGGCGGGAACGTTCACCGGACTCTCGCCACAACGAGTGCTGGACTCACGCACCGGCAACGGCGCCCGCGGACCCATCCGCGCCGGCGGCAGCATCACCGTCAAGATCACCGGCCGCGGCGGCGTCCCAGCATCCGGCGTCGGCGCCGTCGCACTCACCGTCACCGTCACCGCAACCACCGCAGCCGGATACATCACCGTCTACCCCACCGGCACCGCACGACCAGCGACCTCCAACCTCAACTTCGTCGCCGGCCAAACCGTGCCCAACCTCGTCATCACCCGCCTAGCCACCAACGGCAGCATCACCCTGTTCAACAGCTCAACCCACCCCGTCCAACTACTCGCCGACATCAGCGGCTACTACCGATAACTCGCAGGGCCACAGGGCCACCGGGCCACAGGGCCACAGGGCCACAGGGCCACAGGGCCACAGCAGCCCTAACTGGTCTAGCAGCGGAGCTCACCAGCGTCATTGACCTCCCGCTCGATCTCGGTCGCGTCGGGACTCACGAACTGCTCGAGGCAGGCGAGCTCGGGGGGTCACCTCACGCTCACTAAGCGTCTACGGCGTCGGGCAATAGACCATTCCCGAGGCTGTCTACGGAGCGTGGATTTTTCCACGCCCCGTAGACACCCTCGGAGATCTCCTCGTCTGGACAACCAGCGTAGGTGGGCTGTGGTTCGACGACGCTGCAACGTCCGCACACGGACAAATTGAAGGAGTCGCTGGCGTCGCTGGAGTCGCTTCGGCTGGGTTTATAGCGATTCGGAAGTGTCCAGACCCCCTTTTCGCGGGGGAAGGTTACGCATTCTGTACGAGTGCGTCACAGCACGCCTCCCCGAGTCTGATTGCCACGAAGCCAGTGGCAGCTGAGGCAGTGGACGGTCTGTGTTGACCGCACACCTCCTGCCCGATATCGGGGGAGGCTCGCGATGCGATTTCGTGCGCTCAGAAACGCAGCCGTCTTTACGACTGCTCTGCTAGCTACCGGTTCGTTTCTTGGGGCCGTGGCTTACGCCGCACCTGCGGACCTGTACGTCGGCACCATCAACTGCCTGGATACCGGTCCGGGTACTCAAGCGCAACCGCTGTGCACCCTTGCGCGCGCCGCGACCGTCGCCGTAGCGGGCCAGACCGTGCGCGTGGAGTCCGGGACCTACCTCGGCAACGCCACTGTGCAGCAGTCGGGCACCTCTGGCGCGCCAATCACGTTCATGCCTGACACCGGGGCCAACGTGACTGTGCAGGGTGGAGTCAACGGGTTCCGCATCAACGGCAAGAATTACGTGACCGTGCAGGGCTTCACGATCTCTGGTACCTCGTCGTACGGAATCGCGGTGCTGAGCGCGTCGAACATAACGATTGCCAACAACAAGGTTTCGCTGTCCGGCAGCACGGCGCTGCCCACCCCGGCGTACTCGGCAGGCATCTATCTGAGCACGACCACGAATTCCACGGTCACCGGCAACAGCTCGGACAACAACAGCGACACCGGGATCCAGTTGGCGGCCGGGACGACGGGCGTGCAGGTCATGAACAACGAAGCCAGCGGCAATGCGCGGGTAAACGTGCGCCAGGCGCCCGGCATCAACGTCCTTGGCGCCGGCAACTCGATCATCGGCAATGTAGTGCACGACAACGAAGACAGCGGGATCCAGGTCTACCCGGTCAGCGACACCGCCGGCACGATCGTACCGGGCGGTGACAACACCCTGGTGGCCAACAACATCACTTACAACAACGGCGACCACGGCATCGACAACCGCGACGTCTCCGGCGGTCGGATCGTCGGCAACACCGTTTATCACAATTGCGCGAGCGGCATAAATGTCGAGGGCGTGTCCGCCAACTACCTGGTGGAGAACAACATCTCGGTCGACAACGCGGTTTACCCTGCATACCAAAACATCGCGTGCACGGGCACTGGCACTCGCGGGGCTCGGGCCGGCAACATCGCCATCTGGGACACGTCCGCGGCCACCGTCGACTACAACCTGGTGTGGCTGAGCACCGCCGGCACGCTCTACGTCTACAACAACACGGCCTACATGACGCTGTCGAGCATGCGCACGGCCAGCGGTCAGGAAGTACACGGTACGCAAGCCGATCCGAAGTTCGTCAACGCAGCGAGTGCAGATTTCGGCTTGTCGACCGGCTCGCCGGCGATCGATTCGGCCAACTCCGGCGCCAGCGGCGAACAGCCCATCGACGCGAAGGGCAACCCGCGAGCCGACGATTGGCAGACAACCGACAGCGGCGCGGGCCCGCCGCGCACCTACGACGACCGCGGAGCGATCGAGTACCCGCCACCGCCGCCACCACCACCGCCGCCGCCGCCACCGCCACCGCCGCCGCCACCGCCACCGCCACCGCCGCCGCCACCGGCGCGGTCGGGTGGAGCGCTGCACGCCGTCACACCTGCTCGGATCCTCGACACCAGAATTGGTAAGGGGGCACCGAAGGTCGCAGTAGGGCCGAACAGATCCGTAACGCTGCAAGTGTCCGGAGCGGGCGGAATACCTGCGAGCGGCGCCATCGCAGTGGTTCTCAACGTGACAGTGACCAACACGAAGGCAAGCGGCTTCGTGACGGTCTACCCGTCGGGCGTCGCGCAACCACCCTCGTCGAACCTCAACTTCGTCGCGGGTCAAACGGTGCCGAACCTGGTCACTGTGGCGTTGCCGGCCAACGGGCGGCTGATCCTGGCCAACCACTCCGCTCGATCCGTCGACATGCTCGCTGATGTCTCCGGGTGGTTCGCCACACCCGCTGCCTCTACCGGGCCGAGTGGGTTGTACAACGCTGTGGCGCCGTTCCGGCTTCTGGACACCAGGCAAGGTGCCCCGATCGCAGGTGGCAGGGCAGTTGCGCTGACCGTCGCGGGTCGCGCATGGGGATCGTCCTCGATACCGGCAGCCGGAGTATCAGCTGTCGTCCTCAACGTGACGGTGACCCGGCCGTCGGCAGGCGGCTTCGTAACCGTGTACCCATCGGGTGTTGCCCGACCGGTCACGTCGACCCAGAACTTCGTCGCCGGGCAAACCCGGGCCAACCGCGCGATCGTGGCGGTGGGTCCGGACGGAAAGGTCAACATCTTCAACTCCACCGGACGTACTGACGTGGTGATCGATGTGTCGGGCTGGTTCACCAACGCATCGAGTGCCGCTGGTGGCGCCACGTTCGTGCCGCTGTCTGCACCGCGCCGGTTGGCCGATTCTCGTCCCGGTGCGCCGGCACCTAACACGCCATGGGGGCCGGGGATGTCCAGGTCGATCATGGTCGCCGGGTCTGCCGGAGTCCCAATGATGGCAGGCACCAATGCGCCCACGGCGCTCTTGGCGAACGTGACGGAAACGAACGCCACTGTGGGCGGATACCTGACGGCCTTCCCGTCCGGTGCACATCCGTTGGCCAGCGACCTGAACTTCTCGCGTGGCCAGACCCTGGCCAACATGGCCGTCGTGCGGTTGGCACCGAACGGATCCATGACGGTGTTCAACTTCTCCGGCAGGGTCGATGTGATCGTGGATGTCTTCGGCTGGTTTGCCAGATAAGTGCGAGGTGGCCGGGGAAATACATCGCCCCGGCCACCACGCTCTCCTGCATTTGCATGATGGGGACCGGAGAACGGTGGCGCATTGTGGTGAACGTGGAAATCCTGCAGGTGATGGTCGTCGACGACCATCCACTCTTCGCCGAAGCTCTGGCCGCGCGGCTGAGCAACGAGAGTGACATCAATGTGCCTGCAATCGCGTGTTCGGTTGACCGGGCCCTGTCCATTGTCGATGCGGCTCCGCCGACCGTCCTGATCCTCGACCTGGTGCTTGGTGAGGAGAGCGGCTTCATCGTGCTGCGCGCGGTGCGCCGGGATCATCCGGAAGTCCGGGTCATCATGCTCAGCGCAACCTCGGATATCGACTGCGTGGTGGAAGCGATCCGTCTCGGTGCACGGGCCTGGGTGCCCAAGTCCACGGAGGCGCAAAAGCTCGTCGAGGTAATCCGCAGCGTGGCGCGCGGCGGTGGTTGGCTGCCCGAGGAAATGTTCGGCGGCGCACTGGATCGCCTGACCCACGTCGCCGAGCCTGTCTCGGACGAGCTGAAGGCTCTGACGAGCAGGGAGCGGCAGCTGCTTCAATGCATGATCGACGGCATACCGCGTTCGGAGATCGCGAACCGGCTCTTCCTTTCGCCCAATACGGTGCGAACCCACGCCCAGAATCTGCTGGCCAAGCTGCAGTGTCACTCGCTGCTGGAGGCCGTCGCGTTGGCGCGTCGCAGCGGCATGCGTCCGTCAGCCGATGCACTGCTGTGAGCAGGACGGTTCGACAGACTTTGGCGAACCCGCATATCGCGTAGAGGACGTAGTGCCTGCGTGTGATCCGCACACCGGGCCCGGCTTTCTACCTTCGAAGTGAACTCATCGCACCGACACGGGGGGTGCTGCGGTGGAGATCGATGAAGTCTTCTCACGCCTGACACGTCGTTACTGGCATGTGCTGCTGGTGGCGATCATTTCGCCGGCGGTGATCGTGGCCGTTCTGGTGCACCGCCAGGCGCCCCAGTACAGCGCCCATACCAGGGTGGCGCTTGCTGCTGCAGTACCGAAGTCCGCGGCCGAGGCCGCCGCGCTGGTCAGCCAGGCACACGCCTTGGCCACCAGTCGGGATGTGGTGGCCAAGGCGCTGACGGCGGTGGGGATCAGCGATCGTGACCCGGCGAACATCGCCACGAATCACACCTCGGTGACCGGCAACGGAACCTCGGCCATCGTCTCGGTGTCGGTCAGCGATCGAAGCGCCAATGACGCCAGCGCGATCGCGAACAGGCTGGCTCAGGGAGTCTGCGAAGCGTTCGATCAATCGAAAATCGGTAATCTGCCGTCGGTGATCAGCGACGTGGACAAGCAGCTGACCGACCTTGCTACCCGACGGGCGCCGATCGCCGCGCAGGTCGCAAGCATCACCGCGAGCCGTCATCCGAACACCGGACTGCCGCTGCTGCAGAGTCAACTGGCCGGCATCGACACGTTGATCTCCGATCTGTCCTCGGACCGAAATCGGTTGTCGGAGGAACTGGCCGCGGCCGGTAGCAGCGTGGTCGTCACGAGTGCGCAGCTACCCACCAAGGCCGACCCGAAGGGCATGGCACAAAAGGTCGCCTTGGGTGCCCTGCTCGGCCTGGTGCTCGGGCTGATCATCGCCGCGGCGAGCGAGACGGTCCGGCCGACGGTATCGGGAGCAGCGCGACTCGGTCGGCTTCTCCAGGCGCCGCTGCTCGGTCGCCTCGACGCCGACCCCGCGGTACTGCAGGCGCTCGGCCGGCGGGTTCGGCTGGCTGCACGACGAGCCGGCGTCAGGCAAATCGTCGTGACGAATGCCTCCGGTCGTGCCGTGCCTGAATGGGTGGTGGACCGAGTCGGATCGGTCGTGCTGGAACCGCTGTCGGGTGGGAACTCGGTCATGGCGGAAAGCCCAGCGACAACGCGGGCAGGGCGGCGCCTGGTGCCCCGCGCCGCCGGTCAGATGGCAGACGGTGCGCCGACGAACGGATTGAACGGAGCGGCGTCGATGGACGGCCAGGCCAAGCGGACGAACTCACGGGACCACGCGCCGGACATCTACCACGTCGGCACCTTGGACGAGCTGTCCGTGGGCTCGGAGATGGGCGCGGTAGGAGTGCTGGTCCTGGCCGGTGGCAGCACCAATGCCAGCGCGATCCACGAGATCCGTGACCTTCTCGAGGCCTCGGGTTGGCCGCTGCTGGGCGTCGTCGGCCACGCCCGACTGGTGAATCGCTCATGACCGCGACCTTGACCGCGGTGCCGTTCACCGTGCCGTCCTACACCGACGAGGCGCGGCTGGCGGTGCTGCGCGTGATCGACTCCGGATGGACCACAACGGGGCCGGAATGCGCCGCGTTCGAAACGGAATTCGCTGATTACCTAGGCGTGCAGGAGGTGGTGACGGTCGCGTCCTGCACCCAGGCTCTCGAGCTGTGCCTGCGCGCGCTGGGGCTGCCGGCCGGCTCGAAGGTACTGACACCGAGTTTGACGTTCTGCGGCGCCGTCGCGGCGATCGTGCACGCCGGCCTCTGCCCGGTACTCGTCGACATCGACGCCGACACGCTGGTCCCCGACGAGGGGACCGTCTCTGCTGCAGCACGCCGTGCCGGCACACCGGCGGCGATGGTGGTGTGTCATCTCGGCGGATACCCCGTGGACGTCGATGCGCTGGCGGGGGCGGCCGGACTGCCGCTGTCGCGAATCGTCCAGGACGTTGCACACGGCCCCGGACCGGGGCTGACCGGGCGCAATGCACAAGCGGCCTGTTTCAGTTTCTACGCAACGAAGAACCTTCCGATCGGAGAAGGCGGCGCGGTGGCGACCTGCGATCCCGACCTGGCCGACCGGCTCCGCTCGATGCGGTTGCACGGCATGAGCCGCGATGCATGGCGGCGCTATCTGCCGGGCGGGTCGGCGCAGTACGACGTTGCAGAGATCGGGTTCAAGGCCAA
>DASXHV010000004.1:0-4738 GCA_036488285.1 Jatrophihabitans sp.
GGCAGACAACACCCCCTCAGCTGCGGCGTGAGCGGCGGCGGGCAGCAACACCGGCAACGGCGCACCCGACACGCTGACCTGTCCACACAGCGCCCCCGCCGCCGCTACCCGGCCCGCCGCATCGGAAGGCGAGATCCGCAACATGCTCATCAGCAGGTCCTTGGTCGAGGCCGGACCCAACCGGCCCGCCAGACCTCGGCGCTGCACGCTCGCGACCTGGGCGATCATGGCGGCGTGCAGCTGCCGGGACAGTTGTTCCAGGAAGCGGAGCTCGGTGAGTTGATCGGCATCAGACAACCGGTCCGGATCCTGCTCCAGGTAGGCGGACACGGCGGATTGCAGCTCGACCAGACCGGCCGAACTGACTCCCGAATGCAACGCCTCCATGACCAGAAACCTACCCGCAACCACTGACAACAATCGTCCGGCCGGCAGCCACTTTCCCCATACCACCAAAGGCCGTTACAAGATCGAGATCTCCGGCTGCGGGCCGACGCGGACACGCCACCAAAGACATCGCGCAACCACGCTGGATCAGCAGCCGACAACACGACTCGACCGAAGCGCGACTCCCGTCGTCGCTGCGCCTTTCGCTTTTCATATTTGGAACCGCAAGCCCGACCAACCCGGCCGAACTGACTCCCGAATGCAACGCCTCCATGACCAGAAACCTACCCGCAACCACTGACAACAATCGTCCGGCCGGCAGCCACTTTCCCCATACCACCAAAGGCCGTTACAAGATCGAGATCTCCAGCTGCGGGCCGAGGTGGACACGCCACCACAGGCATCGCGCAACCATGCTGGATCAGCAGCCGGCAACACGACTCGACCGAAGCAAGACTCCCGTCGTCGCTGCGCCTTTCGCTTTCATATTCAGAACCACAAGCTCGACAATCCGGCGCGAGATGCCTCCCGAATGCAACGCCTCCATGACCAGAAACGTACCCGCGACCACTGACAAGAACGCCCGACCCGACAGCCACTTTACCCTTACCAGCAAGGCTGCTACGAGGTCGAGGCGTCGCCGATAACCTCGGCATTTTGCGCCTTGAATCACCGGTCGCGACGGTGAAACCGGCGGCTCAAGGCGCAAATAGCGTCCAAGGGGGGGGTGGCCGGCGGGAACCACGCTGGCCCCCCGAATGCAGGGCCTCCATACCGACAACTTTCGTCGGCCCGACCCACCAAAGGCCGTTACCAGATCGCTATTCCAACGCGAGCCCCTGCTGCAAATTGCCAGAACGAAGACGCAACCACGCTCGCTCAGAAGGCTGACAGCACGGCTCGCGCCTAACGAGACTCCTCTCGTCGCTGCGTATTTCGTCTTGAGCTAGGGCAACCATGCTGGGTCAACGGCCGACAACAGCACGCAATCGAAGCCGAGACTCCCGTCGTCGCTGCGTATTTCGTCTTGAGCTACGGCAACCATGCTGGGTCAGCGGCCGACAACAGCACGCGATCGAAACCGAGACTCCCGTTGTCGCTGCGTCTTTCGTCTTTAGCCGGCGGCAGGAACAGCGCGCTAAATTCGCTGGCGAGCGCCCAGCCTGCTCGTCATCATCGACACATGTCCTCCGCAGCAATCCGCCGCTCACTGCTCACCACTACGCTCACGGCGTTGTCGCTGCAGCAGACCGGCTTGCCCCGGAGTCGCGATCCAGTTACACCGTGACCGCCGCGTTGCTGGCCGGTCTGGTGGCCGGCTACGCGGTTGCCATACCAGTCGGGGCCATCGGCAGCTACCTCGTCTCGTTGACCGCCACCACCTCGCTTCGGATCGGTGCAGCCGCCGCTCTCGGTGTCGCCAGCGCGGACGGCCTGTATGCATTGATGGCTGTCCTGGGCGGCCACGCGTTGGCATCAGCGATCAAGCCCATTACAACGCCGCTTCGCCTTGTGTCCGCAGCCATTCTGGTCGCCATCGCGATCTGGATGGCCTGGTCCACGCTGCGCCGATGCCGCCGCACTGCCGCGCACAGCACCAGCACCAGCACCAGCACCAGCACCAGCACCAGCACCAGCGACAACAGCGTGCCGATAGCTGGTGTCAGCACCGTCCGGCGGGCCTATTTCGGACTCGCCGCGATCACGCTCGTCAACCCGACGACGGTTCTCTATTTTGCAGCGTTGATCGCCGGAAACCAGGCCACCGCGGACTCGGCCACCGCGGCCTCGGCCAGCACCGGCACGGTATTTGTGGGCGCCGTCTTGGCCGCATCCGCGAGCTGGCAATTGTTATTGGCCGGCAGCGGTGCGCTGCTCGGGCATCTGTTGACCAGCCGATCAGGTCAGCTACTCACCGGCCTGGCCTCCAGCCCGATCATCGGGATACTCGCCGTACGCCTCACTCGATGACGACTACCCCCCGGCGGATTGCCATCGCTGCCGAGCCCGAGCAATACCCGACTCCGTCAACTGGCCCAGCAGCCGCAGCCTGGCCATTCCACCGTCCGGGTAGATGTCCAACCGGATATGACTGATCGGCTGTTCGGATCGAAGCGGGAACCGATGCCGGGTGTCCGGTTGCAGCCGAGTGCGTGGCAGCAGCTCAATCCAGTCCACCGACTCCAGGCCCGCGCCACCGTCAGCCCAATCCGAGCCCGAAACCGAGCCCGAAACCGAGCTCGAAACCGAGCCCGAAACCGAGTCGGAAACCGAGCCCGAAACCGAGCCAGCGGCAAGGCAGCCACGCACCGAAGCCCACCCCGGCGCGTTGCCTACGAAATAAGAGGTATCGAGCTCAAGGAGTTGCGCAATTCCTTCGCCGGCAAGCCGGACGCAGACCCAATCGTTGCCATTGTCGCGGCGGCGCGCTGTCTCCCAGCCTTCCCCCATCGTCCGGCTCAGGCCGGGCGAGATGAGGTTGTTCGGCGAGCTGTAAAACATGTTCGAGCAGCTGGCGACCAGTGCTCCATTGTCCAGCGCCGCGAGATCGACAGCGCCGATACCGCCGAGCAGCGCAGGATCCGCAATCACCTCACCGTGCACCCGTAACCTTGCCACGCCGCCGTCCGGATAGATCGACAGCCGGACGTGCGTCCAGCGCCGATCGGAGTGCACCTCGAACGGGTTCTCAGTGTCGCCCTTCACCGCCGAACGTGGCACCACAAGCTGCCAATCCGCCTCAGCGCGCAGCTCATCCGGGCTCGGATACCCCTCGACGCAGGCAGCCTCGACCGACACCTCCGGCGGGTAATTGCCTTTGAACCAGGCGGTATCCACGATCACGCCGCGGATGATTCCAGCGGCGCCGAGCCGGACGATCGCCTCGTCGTGACCGCTCTCCCGCCGCCGCCGCGTCTCCCACCCGTCGTACACCTGACCTTTGTGCCCGAACGTCGACGTCTGGTACTGCGCCGGACCGGGGTTGATCAGGTTCTCCCGCTCGGCGAACAATTCGTCGTTGGCGTAGACGACCGACCCGCCCAGGCTGCGGACGGCAAGGTCGGGCAAGGTACGAAACTCCATCTCAACTTCCCTCTGGGCTCAGCAGCCCGTTCGACTCAACAACCGGCCGGCCGGCTGATCAACGATGCGACGGCCGGCCAACCATGTCGATCGCACCACACCGGTCAACGTCTGGCCCTGGTAAGGGGTCACGGCATGACGATGGGCCAACGCGGCCGCATCGACTGTGAAGGCCTCGTCCGGGGCGAAGACTGCGAAGTCCGCGGCGGACCCGACCACGATGCGTCCCTTATCGGATAGTCCAGCCAGTTCTGCTGGGCGTTCAGCCATCCAGCGCACCACGTCGGTCAGCGGCAGCCCACGGCGACGCGCATGGGTCCAGATCAGCGAAAGCCCTAGCTGCAAGGACGAAACGCCGCCCCACGCAGCACCGAAGTCGCCGGTGTCAAACCGCTTCAAGTCCGCCGGGCACGGCGAGTGATCGCTGACGATCAGGTCGATAGTGCCGGCAGACAATGCCTGCCACAATGCGTCCTGGTTTTCCGTTGTACGGATTGGCGGGCAGCACTTGAACTCGGTGCGTCCGTCGGCGATCTCCTCGGCCGAGAGGGTCAGATAGTGCGGGCAGGTCTCGGCGGACACCCGTAGGCCCGCAGCCTTCGCAGCCGCAATCAGCGGTAGCGCGCTCGCGCTGGACAGATGCAGCACGTGGACTCGGGCACCGCTGCGTCCGGCAAGCGAAAGCAACGTCCGGATCGCGGTGTCCTCGGCTTCGGCCGGTCGGGAGGCGAGGAAGTCGGCGTAGGACCGCCCGTGCGGCACCGGCGCCGACTCGATGGTTCCTCGATCTTCGGCGTGCACGATCAGCAACGCATCAAGGGCCGCCACTTCGGCCAGCACTGACGCCAATTCGTCGGCAGACAGCGGCGGGAACTCAGCTACGCCCGAATCGATCAGGAAGCACTTGAAACCGAAGACACCGTCGGCGTGCAGTTCCTTCAGCGCGCCGACATTGCTGGGCACCGCGCCGCCCCAGAATCCGACGTCGACGGCGCAAGCGCCCTCCGCGGCACGACGTTTGACTGCCAGTGCCTCGGCGTCGATGGTCGGGGGAATGCTGTTGAGCGGCATGTCGATCAGCGTTGTCACGCCGCCCCGAGCTGCGGCCCGGGTCGCGGTGGCGAAGCCCTCCCATTCGGTACGGCCTGGTTCATTGATGTGTACGTGCGTATCGACCAGGCCGGGAATCAGAACCTCGTCCGGTGCCAGCGTGAGTTCGACGGACGCCGAGGACGCAGCATCGCGAGCGAGGACGCCGGTGACGACG